>CAZORS010000017.1:20072-38243 GCA_964582025.1 uncultured Pirellulaceae bacterium
GAACCAGATTGTCGCTCGGTTCTCCGAACCAGATTGTCGCTCGGTTCTCCGAACCGAAAGCGCGCGGAGTGCAACGTCAAACCTCAGGCATCAGTTTCCTCGGTGGAAGCCTCTCACCTCGGTCCGCTACCAGCTCGGAGAGCTGGACGACAATATCTTTCGGTTCTCCGAACCGAAAGCCGGCGGGTTTGATCGGCTCAAAGTAGGTTGTAGAATGGGTCGAATGAATCTGGTTCAGAAGAAAATCGAAAATGGCGTCGCGACGGTAACTTTGTGCCGACCCGAAAAACGTAACGCGCTTAGTCGCGAACTTCTCAGGCAACTTTCAGTCGCCGTGACCGAATTGTTGGCCGACTCCCAAACTCGAGTGCTGGTGCTCAAGGCCGAAGGGAAAGTTTTCTGTGCCGGGATGGATCTGGCGGAGATGCAAGATCGAGCCTCTTCGGAGGATGGTCAAAATGAGTGGATGCAGGACTCGAAAGACTATTGCGAGCTTTTGGTGGCGATCTACACCGCGAAAGTCCCAACGATTGCCGCGATGCAAGGACCGGTTCTGGCCGGTGGCGTCGGTATGGTGTTGGCTTGTGATTTTGTCGTCGCCGTTGAGAATTCATTCATTTCGCTTCCGGAACCTCAACGAGGCATCACCGCCGCGATGGTGACTCCTTTGTTGGTGCACCGGATCGGGGCAGGTCCAGCCGGGCACCTTTTGCTGTCCGGGCGACGTCAAGGCGCGAAAGATGCGGCGACTAAGGGTTTGGTGTACGAAGTCACAACCGACGTGTCTTTGGACGAATCGATCGCTTCGTTAGCCAAATCTATCATGCAAGGCTCCCCAGAGGCCTTGGCGATCACGCGTCGCCATTTGGACGACATCGGAGGCAACGACCTTGTGGCTCAGATCCGCCAATCGATCGAAGTTTCAGCTCAGGCTCGGGCGAGTGGCGATGCTCGTGAGGGGTTGGCGGCGTTTCTGGAAAAGCGTCAGCCAAATTGGCAAACGGACTGAACCATCTAATCCGTCATCCCGTAGCGAAAAACACGGAATTCGGTAAACTTGGCGTAGTGGAGGAATCTACTCGCTTGTCTACAATAGATCCCTTATTCCCACCGTTTAAGCCACGGGCATTTTTAGCTCGAATGGCCCCGAATCGTACTCAACCATCAAGACGATATGGCGACTGACACTTCCTCGAGCGACACGAAAACCTCGAAACTCGAACAGACGAATCCGGATTACGATCCAAACATCGTTATCGAAGCCCAAAACCTGACCAAAATCTATCGGGACTTCTGGGGGCGACAAAAAGTTCGTGCTCTCAATGCACTGGATCTAGAAGTCAAAAAAGGTGAAATTTTTGGGTTGCTGGGCCCCAACGGTTCTGGGAAATCGACCACGATCAAACTGCTTTTGGGTCTCCTGTTCCCAACCAGTGGTCGCGCTGTTGTGTTTGGAGAAAACGCAACCGAAGTTACCAAGAACGAACGTATTGGATACCTGCCGGAAGAATCTTATCTATACAAGTTCTTGACGGCGGAAGAAACGCTGGACTTTTATGGCCGCCTGTTTGATATGCCTTCGGACGTGCGAAAAGAACGCGTTCAAAAACTGATTCAACAAGTCGGGCTCGGTCACGCGAAACGTCGGCAGCTTCGTGAGTACTCTAAAGGTATGACACGTCGTATCGGTTTGGCGCAAGCATTGATCAACGATCCCGATTTGGTTTTGCTCGACGAGCCAACGTCTGGCCTTGACCCATTGGGTACTCGCGAGATGAAAGACATGATCTTGAAACTGCGTGACGAAGGAAAAACCGTTGTCATGTGTTCGCACCTGCTTGGTGACGTTCAGGACGTTTGTGACCGGATCGCGATTCTTTACCAAGGTGATCTAAAGGAGCTTGGTCGCGTCGACAGCTTGCTGCAGGTTTCTGACGAGACTTCGATTCGAGCTAAAAATCTCCCTGAGGTTGCTCAAGAGGAGATTCGCGAAGTGATCAAGAAGCATGGTGGCGACGTCATCGGAGTTGAAAATCCGAAGAGCACGCTGGAAGAACTTTTCCTTCAGATCGTTCGCGAAAGCGAGCAACGTCCCGGTCAACGCGTTTCCGGGTCAGATTCCTGATATCGCATTATTTGCACAAGCTTTCGTTTACGAAACTGAAACGACGTTTCAACTCTAGTTCGCCATGGTTCTCGAAAATTTCCCCACCTTCTCCGAATGGTTTTTGCCAGGCTTGGTCCTGTTCGGCGGAATCGTGCTCGTCGCGATTCTGCTTGGACTGTTCGTTGGCTACGTCGTTGCGTCTTTCCGCCACGGCCCTTTCGAAGCGTTTTACATTGTTGCTCAAGTTGTCGGTGAATCGGTGCCGGACTTTTTGGGAACCTCTCCTAAACGTGTTGTGGCGATGGCTAGGCTTGCTGTCAAAGAAGCTTTTCGACGTAAAGTTGTCATCGTGGCGTTTGCGATCTTTGCCATCCTCCTGCTGTTTGGGCAATGGTTTATGGGTGGAACCGAAAATCCGGAAAAGCGATTCATGAACACGATCATGTTCGGGACGCAACTGCTGACTCTGTTGACGGTCATGTTGATTAGTTCGTTCAGTTTGCCGGAAGACATTAAAAACAAAACGATCTACACGATTGTCACTAAGCCCGTTCGAGCGACTGAAATTATCCTTGGCCGTATTTTAGGGTTTGGGTTTCTTGGAACCGTGTTGTTGGCGTTGATGGGTTTGATTAGTTTCTTCTTCGTCTCCCGAAACCTCGATCACACTCATGCCGTTGTTGGCGATACGCAAACGGTTGCTTCTTTGACGGCGATCGCACCGGGGACTGAAATCTCGGCGACAACAGGAAAACGGGTTTCCCCAAATGCAGTGATGGAAGGTGAGACGAATATAGAACTTGGACACAAGCATCGGTTGGAGGTTCTTGAGTTCACAGCTGATTCTGATGACGATCCCAATTTGAAAGCGCCCGACGTTGTCAGTGTTGAAGACGTCGACGGGAAGAAAGTTTTCCGCAGGCTTGTTTGTTTGCCAGTCGGTGGCCACACGCACGAAGTCACCGTGAACGGCACTGGAGCCGATGCAAAAATTTCACTCGGTCCTGCGATCGGCTACTTCCGGGCGCGGATCCCGGTGTATGCAGATAGCGTCGCGTTCCTGAATCGCGATGGCCAGCCAGACGAGGGAACCAATGTTGGTAAAGAAAGCAAGTATCGTGGCTTTGTCGATGGTGGAAGTGCGACGCAACGGTCCTCGCTTGCTCGTGCCATCTTTTCCTATTCGAACTTCACGCCGAATCGTTTTCAAAACGCCGATGTCGTTCCACTTGAAATGACGCTTGGCGTTTTCCGAACCTACAAAGGTGACATGCAAAAGCGTGTGATTGGAGGTTTGCAATTCGAAAGTGTGCCTGCTAACCCAGAAGTCGAAAATCGCTTCGTATCTGAAATCGTGAACTTTGAGACAAACGAGTATCAGCTACAAATTCGACCTGTATCACGAAAAGTCATCGGTCGAATCGTGGCCCCTGATGGAAGCCTCGTTGAGGAAGGCGAGTACGACTTGTTCGATGATTTTGCGGCCAACGGCAACCTTAATTTGAGTCTGAGTTGTCGTGACGTGAATCAGTATCTCGGCGTGGCTCGAGCAGACATCTACTTTAGAGCGTCGGATGACGTCTATTGGTTTAACTATCTCAAAGGATATATCGGCATCTGGTGTCAGATGATGATCATCATCGCAATGGCCGTCGCGTTCAGTACCTTCCTAGGTACGCCAATTGTGATGCTGGGTGTATTGATGATGATGATCGTTGGTTTCTTCACTCCATTCATTCGAAGTCTAACGGCGACGGATCGCGACGGCGGTGGGCCGATAGAGTCCTTCATTCGAATCGTGACTCAAAAGAATATGCAGGTTGAATTGGAGACCGGTGTGGCGACGACTCTTATCAAGGAGTCTGACAGGTTTGTCAGCCATCGTTTGGGTGACCTGACGTACTTGGCACCCAACTTTAAACAGCTCGATTTTTCGAGCTTCTTGACTTACGGCTACTCGATTGACAATCAACGAATTTTGGTCGCTCTGGCGATCACTTTAGCGTTCTGTATTGGTTTGACCTTGCTTGGTTACTTCTCGCTTAAAACGCGGGAGATCGCAAAATGAAAAAGAACAGTTCCAGTCCATTTGTTCGCAAAATTATTTACATCGCCATTATCGGCGGCTTGCTGATTCCGCTTTCGTTTATATCGCGTCCGGAAGTTACCGATGCCAACAGCCAGATTGTGGATGCTGGCGGTCGACTTTCGCAGATGCGTCGCGAATACAAACTTGCTCAAGCAAGTATCTCGGAAATCGATCCCACTAGCGAAGCGATGAAGTTGGCTTCGATGGGATTGCGTGGCGTTGCCGTGAATGTTCTTTGGATGCAGGCGCTCGAGCATCAGAAAAACGAAGATTACGATAAACTTGCTGCCACACTTCAGACGTTGACGAAGGTTCAGCCGAACTTTGTCAAAGTGTGGGAGTTTCAGGGGCACAACTTGGCGTTCAATGTCTCGATGGAATTCGATGACTACGAGTATCGCTACGAGTGGGTCAAGAAAGGGCTCAAGTTCCTTAAAGGTGGTATCGCTTACAACACCAACGATCACCGCATGACTGACAACATGGGTTTCTTTACCGGAACCAAGTTCGGTAAATCGGACGAGAAGTTGCCGTTCAGACGCATTTTCCGCAAAGACAAACAGTTCCACAACGCGATGTCTGATTACATCGCTCCTGATTCATACGATGCCCGTGAGTACGGCCCGGATAGCTACAAGATGGCATGGCATTGGTATGACGAATCAGAAAGTATCGTCAACAACGGTGGTGACCAGTACAAAACTGATTTGATGTTTCGTATGCATCGGCCGTCTCAGACGCGTCAGCAAGCAATGGTACTTAATGAGGAATTCCGTGCGGATGAAGTGATCCGTGAAATCTGGGAAGACGCTTCCGATGAATGGGGCAAGTACGGAAACATTGAATTGCGAAATGTGAACGATGTGTCGTTCACGCTCGAGCGACTTGAAGAATATGAAAGTCGTGTTGCCGAACTGCGGGCAGAACTCGACAAAATTACTCCTGGTGTGCGTATCCGCGAGCAGCAGCGAGTCTGGAAAGCGCTTGGAATCGATGAAAGTCAAATGTTCATCCTTGAAGCAGCACCTGAAGAACTTGACGACGCACAGCGTCTTCAACGAGCTTCGTTTTACAGAGTCTTGAATTCGCCGGATCGGTTCTTTGATGCTATGGTTGCCGAGAATGCGGCTCCTGAAGATCAGCTGAAGGCCAAACGATTTTCTGACGAGATTGGCAAGACGTTGGGCCAAATGGATGCCATCAGTAAAGATGGTGGTGTAGTCAACTATTCGTTCTGGAAAAGCCGAAATCTAGCTGAGTCAACGGACGCCATGATTCGAGCCCGACAGGCGATGTACGACGCAAAGGAAATGCGGCGTAAATCGATTTTTGAAGATGAATACGTCTTCGACTATGAAACGGGTGAGAAAAGAATCCAACGTCCCGGTGCTTCGACGCTCTTCGAAGAAGCGTTTGTGAAATGGGATGAAGTGCTGAAACAGCACGATGAACTGCTGGATTCGCCGGTGATGGATGAGTTGATAACGGCAATGCTGCAGTACGACCAGTTGATGTTGTTTTCCGGCAAGGATTGGCCCAGCGACTTCACGTTGCAATGGTTGATTGACGAACGTGCCAAGCTTGGCAATTCGGATGGCTTGCCGACTTCAGATCAAGTCCAGGCTTGGTTGCAGGATAAGGAAGACGCCCGCATGGAAGAGGCTTCTGACCTAGACGAAGAAGACGAGGAGACGGAGGATGAAGAAGAAGCCTCCGAGGATGAAGATCCTGCAGGGGATGACGACGAAGCAGAATCTGACGCGTCGTAGTTTGCCAAATTATGGCCTTTCCTAACTTTAACTTGATCGCCAAAGCGGATGCTGATGCATCGAATGGGATTCGAGGACGCTGGCGAACGCTAAGACGCTTGATTAAACGATCCTTTCTAGATTCAACCGTCCGAACCGAGACACGAATCTTTTGCCAGAACAGCGGTGCATGTGGATCGCACTACATTGTTGATCTTCTTAGCGACAATGGTGTCGAGCGAGTCTTTCATGAAAAAGATCCCGATCTGAACCTGATTGGCGTGACGCATTTTGATTCGCCGATTTCCCAATCGCAACTCGTCGCCACGCTCCGCTACACTCGACACAACGTCTTTTTTGAAGCCAACAATCGTCTATTCAGTTTGTCATCCGAATTGGCGACTGCATTTCCGGGCGCGAAGTTTGTCCACTTATTTCGACATCCTGCCAATGCGGTTCGTTCCGCAATGTCGAAGCCCAACGTGGAGCAGTACCTGAATACCAATTTGCGATTCTCCGGAACGCTTGCCGGACATTCGGGCCAACCGCCACTGGAACGATTTTGTCACTATTGGAAGAACATCAATCAGCGAATCTTTGATGATCTGCAGCAGTTGGAAGACTCAGGCGTGCCGGTCATGTGGTTGGACTTCGATCACTTGATCAGCGGCGACGTCGAGCGTCTTGGGGCGTTCGTTGGTCACGACCTTCAAAGCAGAAAACGGACACCATCAAATGTGGGAGCTGTCAGAAAGGAAGGGAAATTTGAATCGTTTGAAGCGTGGAATCACACCGACAAACGCACTCTCGAAAACATCTGTCAGCCGCTGTTTGAAGCGCTGTGCCGCAAAGCCGTCGATGTTGCTATGAACGATTGAAAAACTTGTGTACGGACGTTCCCGTTTCGAAGTCGGAAAACTGACTGACCAGTACCTCAAGTTCTGAATCCAGCCATGCTGCAAATTGATCGATCGAATCGAACGTCAAATTGGCTTCAACGGAATCAGTTTTCGGCGATTTGAATTCTGTCTCTTTTGTGGGAAACATTTGCTCTCTCCTGTCGGACGATCTGTCCAAGCCACCTGAAAAGATGGCAACTTCTATTATGTAGACGCAAGTTAAGTGCCATTCGTTTCGGTTTTGGTTCGCGAAAACCTGTTTTTGTTGCAAAAACCCTCGGTTTGTGCGGTCTGAGTCCAAAAACATCGACCGTTACTTTTTTCACGATCTCATTTCTTCACCTAGGGGAGCTCGGCGAAATGAGGCCTCAAATCAACAGTGATATCAATTTGATTCGCAAGTGTTGCGATTTCTCACCTGATCTTTCTTCATTGTCGGCTTTCAACGGGTCGCCTCGCCATCGATTAACGATTTGGCAATATGGGAAAGTAGCCCGGTAGAAACGATTGTCCTTCGACTCGAAAAAACACGCCCCCGCGAAACGCAGCAGCGATCAAACTACAATCTGCAAGAACTGATCTGATTCTCTGGATTTTCAATGGCGAACTCAAAACAAAAGAAGCGACTGACTGTTACCGATTTCGTGAAAATGAAATCGGGTGGCGAAAAGATTACGATGCTGACAGCTTACGATTTCTCAACTGCCAGCATGCTTGATGCTGCTGGCGTCGATATGCTACTGGTTGGAGATTCGCTCGCGATGGTCGTTCAAGGCCATGAGAACACGATTCCCGTCACCCTAGACGAAATGATCTATCACGGAGAGATGGTTGCTCGCGCTGCCAAACGTGCGTTCGTCGTTGTTGATATTCCGTTTCCAGTGAATCATCACGGCGTACACGAAGCCGTCAAAGCGGCTGGTCGGATCATGAAAGAAACCAGCTGCCAAGCAGTGAAGCTTGAAGGCGGCGCTGATCAGGCAGATGTGATCAGGGCGATGGTCAACGCTGGAATTCCGGTAATCGCGCACGTTGGTTTACGCCCGCAAGCAGTCCACGCAATGGGCGGCTACAAAGTGCAACGCGACCGTGATGAAATCCTTGCAGACGCAACGGTGGCTCAGGAAGCAGGAGCGTTTTGCGTATTGGTCGAGTGCGTTCCTGCTGATATTGCCAAAGAGCTTACCGAGACGCTGCGAGTTCCCACAATTGGAATTGGAGCCGGAGTTAGCTGCGACGGTCAAGTGTTAGTAATCAACGACATGTTAGGCATGACCAGCGGTTACGTCCCGTCATTCGTAAAAGCTTATGCCAACGTGCAGGAGCAAATTTCCAAAGCGGTTGGCGAATGGTGTGAGGATGTGAAGGAACGAAAATTTCCTGATGATGATCATTCGTTTTAGTTCATTCTAAAGGGCGAATTCTGACTCAGTCGATCTGCTAAACTTCATGGCAACAATCAAGGACGCGTCCGCGAGGTTGCACAAAGAAATTGGCCTATTTTATCACACGTCCCCAATGCATTTTTTGTCGCTATCGGTATGGTAAAAATCGCTACAACGGTCGGCGTGTTGATCTGCTTTCTGCACGTTGCAGCAATTCCAGTTCTTTTTGGCTTTGCGGCAATATCGATGGGAGCGTTTGAGTTTCCGAAAGAAATATTTATTTGTTCGTGCCTGCTTTCATTTGGCGGAACGTTTTTGTTAACCTTTCTTGGTTCGAACAAAAACGAAAATAACGCTGCAGAAACTAACGTCAAAGACGGCGAATGACTAAACCAAACGCCACTCGGCCTGATAATTCAAGCCGAGCGAAATGATCTTCGTTAGCAATTGATCGTAGCTCATCCCAACGATTTCGGCGGACTCGGCCAAGTCTTCGCCGTATGAAAGGTTGGGGTTTGGGTTCGCTTCGATGACGTAAACTTCGCCGTTGTCTTTCAAACGCAAGTCCATCCGCGCGTAGCCACTCAAGCTCAACGCTTTGTAAGTTCGCTTGCAGACTTTTTGAATTTCTTCTTTGACTGACTTCGGTAAGTCCGAAGCTTCCGTCGTTTCGATGCCAAGCTTCCTCTGATATTCCGGATCCCACTTCACTCGCGACGTTGCGATCTTGGTCGAATCGGGCTTCGCATTGTGAAAGTGCATCTCCCAAATGGGGAGCGTCTTGACGCGTCGGTTGCCAATTAGTCCAACGTAAAGTTCGCGGCCTTCGATAAAGTTTTCGACCAATGCATCCGTCTGAGTTTCCTCGTGAATCTGACGCACGATGGCTTCCAGTTCTTTATCATTGCGAACAACGGACCGGTCGGTGATCCCAAGCGACGCATCTTCACTGGTCGACTTAACCAGCAACGGATACTCAAATTTGGCCGGACGACGAGTTTTTTTATTTCGCGCTACGACGAAGAAACCGGGCGTCGAGATTCGATGCCATGACAGAATCTTCTTGGCCAACGGTTTGTCGCGAGCCAGCAACAAGCCTCGCGGATTGCAGCCCGTGTAATGTTGCTTCAGCAACTCCAGATAGCTGACAACATGATGGTCGTAGACGCCGACGCCATGAAACTCTTCCAGCAGATTGAAAACGATGTGCGGCTTAAAGTCTTCTTTCGCGCGACGCAGATCTCCGAGGTCATCGTAGACCCCCAAAGGGAGGACTTCATGGCCAAGGTCTCGCAGCGTGTTGACGACGTCGAACTCCGTCTTCCACTCGAGAATCTCGGTTTCGGAGTAGCCGTCGAGCGTGTCCGGCGGAACGAGCGTCTCGTGCATGAGTACAAGTGCACGAAGTTTCTTCATAACAGACGATCGTTTCAGCGGTGGGAATAGCAACGTCCACGGCAGCAAAAACGAAACAGCTACAGTGCGACACGGTGATTGCCGCGATACAAATAGTTCATCGTGTGAACGGTCAGCATCAGCAGCGTGTCACGCTCGAGCTCACGATTCTCAGCCGGAACTCGCAAGTCCATGGCTCGGCATCGATCGATCATAACGCGAATCACTTGGTTAATATTGTACTGATATTCGCCAGTCCACTGAGCGACGTCACGACAGAATTTCTGTCGATTTCGCTCCATAAAGGCCGCTGCCGTTTTATTTCGGCGAGTTTTGGCAGGTTGGGTAAAGAGCTTTCGCAAATCTTGATCGAACGAAGTTGGGTAGTTGATGTCGTAACGCGCGTGTCGTTCCTCGTAATGCGATCGTAAAGTGTGATTCAGTTTGTTGACAGGATCAACTTTAACACGCGACTTCACCGGCGCCTTTTTTCCGGCGATGCTACTCATTAAGTCATCGACGAAAGCAATCTTCTCCAACGCCTTCCAACCTTTGTAACGTTCATGAAGTTGTCGTTTCGATTTCGCCTGTAACCAAACGGCAAACGTCTCCGCGAAGTCTTCCGCCGGATGCGATTGAGCGTACCAAGGCTCCAGATGTTGCACGTAGTTTTTACTACGTGGTTTCGGGCGATAGTACTCCGGATAGGGAGCGCTGTAATTTCCGAAGACTTCGCGATATCGCTTGCGGCGGTGTAATCGATACGCGATGTCGATCGCGTGTCCGGCTTCATGTCGCAGGATCCGCATGCACCAAGGCTTCGTGCCGCCTTCAACTTCCAACATCTGCTTTCGCTCGAGTCGCATCAGTCGTTTGCTGGCCATGTAAAACGGAATCGCGATCCCAGGAATTCCATCTGGCACGAACCATTCGTCGCTCAGCCAAACGTGCGGCTTGATGGCGAGGTTTCGACTTGCGAGTTCTCCGTAGAGTTGGTCTCGCATTTGAATCAAGTGCGGATTGTCAGCGAGTCCAAGTTTCAGGTCGCTGATCTTCATGTCCAGCAGTTGCTGATCAGAGAAACGCAACCACATTGGTGTCGCCACGGATGCATGTTTTGCATCGATGCGAACTTTGGAGGTGGATGTTCGTTTTTGCTTTGACATTGTTGGTTGAATCCAACCGCGCAACTATGACTAAAAGACGAACCGTTGTTCGCAGATACGATTTTAAAAGAAACCTTCAAAAGACCGAAGGTAATTTTCGCGACGAAGGAAAAAGAATTTTTCGCGCGCCAATACAAGCCCGATGCGCAAGCGAGTTGTCAGGTGGCATAGGCTTCTAATGCATCCACAGGCTGGAAACGCTGGAAGCCTATGCCACCTACCGTCACTAAGTTTCCATCGAAAACTGTTCGATTCCAGCTTTAATGTCGTTCATGAAATTCGCGGCACCGACACCGTTTGCCAATCGGTGGTCGAAGCACAAAGTCCCCTGAATCATGGGCTCAAATCGAAATGAGTCCTCGTTGGGAATTGGGGATTGGTAGACTTCACCGAACGCCAACGTGGCCACCGCAGGCGCTACGATTGCTGGAATACCAAAACGCATGCCGGCTTTGCCGATGTTGGACACGGTGAGTGTTGTAGAGCCGTCAGCTTGATCGTTTCCGTCGCGAGCGATCTCGATTTGCTTCGACAAAGCATCGAAGAATTCGTTTTGGCTCATCTTGTCTGCGGCTTTCACAACAGCGGTCACCATTTCGTCGCCCGGAAGTGCGACTGCGACGCCCAAGTTCACGTCGTGGAAGGTTTGAAGTGATCGTTCATCTGCCGAAAGCGTGCTGCGGAAGCGATCATGCTTTTTGATGGCTTGAACGACGACGTAACAGGCCATCGCGAACCCAGTTGCCTTTCCTCCGGCCGCTTTTACGGTCGCCCGAGCGTCTTTTATGCTCTTCCAAGACATCTCGTTGCCAACAGTGACCGGAATGCAGTCTGCGACGCCACGTTTGAGACGATAGTTGAGCACGATTTGCGATTTCGGCAGCGGCACGACCTCGAAATGCTCGGAAGAAACGGCCGTCGTCGTAGGAGCACTCTGCATCCAAGCTTCGACGTCCGAAACGAGCAGCTTTTCACCGGCGGCGGGGATCAGCTGGGCTGAATCGAGCAGATTGTTCTCTTTGAGGAACCGTCGCGTCTTCGGCGGGATGCGGATGGCTCCTGACCGAACAGCGGTCGCGACTGGGGCTCCCCCGGTAGAACCAGAGCTCTCAGGATTTGAGGCTTCTGGTTTATCGTCGGCTGGACCATGCCCCGCTGGCATTTCTTTGACGCCCTCGGCGACTTCCATCTTGGCGATTTCGTGGCCGATGGACAGAACCGTGCCGGGTTCAACGAGCCATTCAACCAGCTTGCCGTCATAGGGAGACTCGACATCGGTTGTCGCTTTGTCGGTTTCCATTGTGTAGATCGGTTCGTCACGACGGATATCGTCGCCGGGCTGCTTGAGCAGTTCAACCAGAAGGGCTTCTTGTAAGCCTTCACCAAGTTGCGGGATTCGGACAGAGATGACTGGCACAGCGGCCTCCGTGAATGTTTGTTTTTGAAATTCTGATGGCTGTCGTGGCTGCGGCTTCCAGCCGCAGTACATGCGAAATACTGCGGCTGGAAGCCACAGCCACGAAGGCAAGCTACTCACGTAACGTAACTTCGATCGCGGCCACGACATCATCGACATCTGGCAAGGCGGCGTATTCGTAAATCGGGTTGTAGCCAATGTGAATGTCGGCCTTGGAAACCAATTGCGGCGGGCTCACGAAATGATAGAAGCCCTCTTCATCGGCCAACAAGTCCGTGATGATCATCTGTCCGACGCTGCAAGATCGTCCGTCCTCTTGCACCACAACCAGACGACCCGTTTTCTCAACCGACTCAAGAATGGTGTCTTTATCCCACGGTTGGATGGAGCGGAGGTCGATGATTTCGCAGCTGCATTCGTCGTCCAGTCGTTTGGCGGCTTCGAAAGCTTGTTCGATGCAGTTGCCCCACGAAACGATGGTGACGTCTTCGCCTTCCTGTCGAATGCGAGCTTCACCGAACGGGACCGGCACGACTTCTTCGACTTTCATTTGTTGTCGGAAGAGATGTTTTGGAATCAGGAACAAGGTCGGATCGTCCGCGTGCATGGACGTCCACATTAAGCCAGCGGCATCCTCAGGAGTTCCCGGCACGACGACGCGGATGCCTGGCATGTGAGCAAACATCGACTCGTTCGCTTGCGAGTGCCACAGTGAACCGCCAGGCAAGTAAGCTCCGTAGGGAGAATACATCACCATCGGACACTTCCATTCTCCGCCTGTTCGCCAGCGTAGTGTGCCCAAGTTCTGCCCGATCTGATTCATTGCCGGGCCAGAGAAATCAATGAACTGAATTTCGAAGACCGGCCGCATGCCGTAGCTGGCCATGCCGATTCCGACACCCGCAATCGTGGCCTCCGCCAGCGGCGAATTAAACGCCCGAGTGGGATGATCGTGCGATAAATCGTTGGTCAAACCAAACACGCCGCCTTTGGGAGCTTCGATGTCTTCGCCAAAAAAGATTGTCTGATCGTTAGTTGCAAGTCGATGTTTGAAGACGTGATTGATGGCGTCAACCATCCGCCACGTCTGGTTGCCTTTAAAAGGAGGCATCGTGGCGACAGGCTCTTCGTCGGCGAACAGGTCATCCATCAGTTCAGCGGGCGTTGGGTCCGGCTCGTTTTCAGCCGCGATGTATTCAGCGTCAACTTCTTTGTTGATCGTCTCGCGAATCGTATCCCATTGTTCTTGAGTTAGCTTGCCCGATTCGATCAGTTCTTTTGAGTAAATGTCGATCGGGTCACGACCTTCCATTTCCTCAATTTCATGCTTCGGCCGATACACGCGATGGTCATCACTGCTGGTGTGCGAACAGAGTCGATCCAGCTCACAGACGACGACCGTCGGGCCTCCGCCGTTACGCGCCTTGTCGAGGATCGGAACCATGAACTCGTGCAAACGATCCGGATGCCGAGCGTCGACATGTTGGACAAGGTCATCATTAAAGATGCCGAGTTTAAACGGATTAAACTTTTCCGTGTTGGTGCTGATTCCGTAGTTGTTGTCTTCGACGATCAGTACGATTGGGAGGTTACGTTCCACGGCGAAGCTAACGGCTTCGTAGAATTCGCCTTGCCGCGAAGCTGCATCGCCGACAGTCGCGACAACGATGTTCGGCTTTCCTTCCAACTGCATTGCCCACGCAACACCACAGCCCGGAAGCGCGTTGGCTCCCGTTGGTGTGGGAACGCTCCAGACGTTTTTGGATCGGTCCGAGTAATGTCCTGGCATTTGCCGGCCCTTGCTCGAAGAACCTGCTTTGGCGAAATAAGCGGTCGCCAGTTGAGCATTCGTCACGCCGCGCCCAAGTACCATTGCTCGGTCGCGATAGTACGGGAACAGATAGTCATCCTCGTGCATTTCGGCGGCGATCACGGCGAGCGTTTCGTGTCCCATGCCGGCGACTTGAAACCAGCCTTTACTCTGCCGATGCAACACGCCCTCGCGGCGATCTCCTTCGCGGCTGAGATACATCAGCTTTAACATTTCGACAGGATCGTAGGACACGCGTTGATTCCTTTCTAAATCGCGGTTCGAGGTCGCCAAAACAGGAGCGTCAGTTGTCGTTTTGTTCATTGGCTGAACCCCATTGGGCACTTTATACAGGAGAAACCGGGCCGAATTGATGCGGCAAACGTATCTTGCCCGCAAAACTGAGCTCCGACAATAGCCGAAACAGTCCTTTTGAACAACACAGCGGCTAAAACTATTCCTTTAGGGTCAGTGTTTGGCGTAAATGTTTGTGTTGTTCGTGGCCAATTGCCGCGTGAACTTCACTTGGGATTCGCCCTTAATTTATGGTTCAACCGCAATTCTTCGTCTTAAGCCGAACGCATGCTGGGCTCAAAAGTAAGAACTTTTTTAAGCGGCGAATCTCAAAAGGTTTTGTGGTAATTTGAAACTTCGCGGCATGAGCGGTGTTTTACCTCAGATGCCCTCTGCATGTCCATTTCACTCTTGAGAGTTCACCCCAAAAGGAATTCCTGATGTTTCATCCGAAACGTTCCCTAACAACTGGCCTTCTCGTTTGCGGGAGCCTTCTCGTATCAGCAATTACTGGCGAAGTTCACGCCCAAGCGGTTGCCGAAGCACCCGCGAAAAAGGTGCAACAGTCAGGGAACTCTCTGAGTCGAGTCACTTACGATATCGAGTATCTCGCTTCCGATGAGCTCGGTGGTCGTAAGCCTGGAACTCCGGAGATGAAGCTTTCAGAAGACCACATCATCAAAGCCTATCGCGAAGCCGGGCTCGTCGATCCAACGGGTACCGGCAAGTACTTTCAAACGATGGAAGTCGGCAGCTCGAAGCGAGTCGCTGCAGATTCTGCTTCGCTTGTGCTGACCTCTCCTGCAGGAGAGGAAATCGCACTCACCGAAGGAGAAGAATACTCGTTGCTGTTGGGCCGTCGTGATTTCGATGTCGATACGGAGCTCGCATTCGTCGGCTACGGAATCAGCGCCGAAGAAGAACTCAACTTCGACGAGTACGACGGAATCGACGTCGAAGGAAAAGTCGTCATCATGATTCGCCGCGAACCGCAGCAAGACATGTCGGAAAGCGTCTTCGATGGAAAGGACCTGACGAAGTGGTCCTACATCGCCACCAAAGCAAAGGCTGCTCGTCGAGCTGGCGCTGCTGCGATTCTGTTGGTTAACGATAGCTTGTCCGCGGAAGAAGATGACGATGAGTTGATTGATTCTGACATGTTTGGTCAGGACAACGGCCGTGTCCCGTTTATGCACATTAAGCGTAATGACCTCGATAAGATTCTTGCCGAAACGCCGGTGGTTACCGCTGCTGGTGACAAACTGAAAACCGTTGCGGCGATCGAAGCTCAATTGGATGCAGAGCTGGAGCCGCTTTCGCAAACGATGAAGGGCTGGAAAGTCGCGACCAAGGGCAAGTTCGAGGTTGGTGGAGTCGAAACTTCAAACATCATCGGAGTCATCGAAGGCGAAGGCCCGAACGCTCACGAAACGATCGTCGTTGGAGCACACTACGATCACCTTGGCGATGGTGCTTACGGCTCACGTGCTCGAGGTGACCAACGCGGACTGATTCACAACGGTGCCGATGACAACGCGACCGGAACAGCTGCCGTCATGGAGTTGGCCCGTCGGTTTGCGGCTCGCGATAAAAAGCCGGGGCGAAGAATCGTCTTCATTTGCTTTACAGCGGAAGAGATGGGTTTGCTGGGCGCTTATCACTATGTGCAGAATCCTTTGTTCCCGCTGGAAGACACCGTGGCGATGATCAACTTCGATATGATTGGTTGGTTGCGAGACGATGAATTGACGCTGTTCGGCTGGAATTCATCGGCACAGTTCGACAAAATGTTCGACGCCGCCAACACTGATTTCAACTTCAATCTGCAAAAGCCGGAAGCAGGTTTTGCGGGCAGTGATCATCTTCCGTTCAATGAAAAGAAGATTCCGAACACGTTTATCCACACCGGACTCACCGACACCTACCACACGCCGGATGACGATTTCGCGACGATTGATTGCGAAGGTGCCGTCAAAGTAATTGACTTCACCGAAGCGTTCATGGATGAATTGGTCAGTGCTGAAAAGCGCCCTCGTTACACTTACACGGGTCCGTTTCGTTTGGGAGTCAACGCATCGCCCAACGACGATGGCCAGCTTGTCATCGCGATGGTCGCTCGAGACTCGATCGCGGAGAATGCAGGACTGATGGAGGGCGACGTGATCCTCAAATGGGGCGAAGATGAACTTAGCAGTCGTCGTGACCTTCGCAAAGTGATCCGTCGCGATAAAGGCTCAACGATTAAGTTAGTCGTTCTTCGAGAAGACAAAGAGCAAACGATCGACTTGAAACTGGCTCGCCCAGACGAAGAAGAGTAGCCGCATGATTTCGAAGGCAGCCACTTTCCAAGTGGCTGTCTTTTCGATTGTTTGTGGCTCTGTCGCGTCAGCGATCCCACGCGTCTCGAACTTCCTTGATTAGTTGCCCTGTAATGTTGGCGTGCCCTCCAGTTGCGCTGATCAAAGAAGCCATCGGTTTGGAGGGGCGCCGTCGAGCTGGAAAGTGCATTGGAGTTTCACCAATCCCTTTGCCAGTAATCTTCCATGCTGTATTTTCCGTCGCCATTTACGTCATAGTGCCTGCCGTCAAGTTGTTTCAAATGCTCCAATTCGCGCTCAGGAGCGCCAATTTTTTCTAGTACTTCCAATTGAAACGCGATACAAGCCAGTTCTGATTTTTTTCCAGTCCAAACTTCGCTGGGTACGGGTGCCCCGTGAGTCGCTTTGAAGTCGTGATATTGTTTTGAGTGCAAAGCATCGTGAGCGATTGAACCAGCGCACCATGTGACAGAGGCAAACGTGGTCGGATCAGCCATTTCGAATACTGGAGGATTAGAAAAAGCCCACATGCCGCTTCTTTCTCCTTGTTTGATAGCTCCAACGTATCTTTGGATAAGCGAATAAGATTCTGGCGAATGAGAGAGAATCAAATCCAATGCAGTTCTTACTTGTTGACTGAATCTTTCCGAGCCAATTACTTCTGGCGGCGAGGATGACCATTCAAAAGTCAAATCCTTGCTGTCTCTCGGCGCTTCTACCTGTCGGTCGCGTGGTGCCGATTTCTTTTGATCGACATCTCCGGCTTGCAGTCGATTGGTTGATTGAGGCGCGCCGTCAGGACTGCACCCAAAACAAACAAGATTGAGGCAGGCAATGGTAAGAAATAGTCGGGTGTGATTTCGCATATGGTAGTCGGGTGTGGTAGGAGGCGAGAATGTCCGGTTGCGAAGATCCCACAGTTTCGTTTCAACGATTTGTTATCTAGCCAGGCGAGTGTGTGAATCGCTTCTCCGAATTCTATTGGCTGAACCTGACGAAGTCGAGCATGATTGCCATGGTGCCAATTTCGGAACTCAGTCGTTGTATCGACCTGGCAAGAACGGAAGCACTGGTTCGTTGCCGTCCCAGTCAACGGATATTGTTTTTCCATCGACCGCATATTCTGGACCAAGGTAGCCAGCAGTTTTGATTCGCAACCCGAAAAACCAGTGATGATGAACTACCCAAGTCCAGTGATTGCCAGAGTGCATTCCTCCTGCATCGTTGATTCGAATGGAGTAGAGAGTTCCATCTGGACTAACGGTGTTGCCGGCGTCAATTGAAAATCCAAGATAGGCGATTGGTTTGGCTCCTGCCGGCACAAATTCTCGATAGATGCGAATCGTAAACAGAGAAAGAATGACGACTGCGAGCAACCATTTCCAGATTCGTTTTGATCGCTTCATCATTAGATAGCAAGTTGTGTAACGCCCGCGCTAACCGAGGCGTTGAAAAGTAACGAAGTGGGGTCGGATACGCTTGCATTACAATGTCCGAGGATTCGTCAACGCAAGAATTGAACGACACCAATTAGTCCATCTCT
>CAZORS010000017.1:38343-39862 GCA_964582025.1 uncultured Pirellulaceae bacterium
AATGTCCGAGGATTCGTCAACGCAAGAATTGAACGACACCAATTAGTCCATCTCTCTCAGTGTAACGGACAAGGACCTTTCCGGTTTTACCTCCATCTCGCCACCAATGCTCCACGTCAACGCAGTGGTCGCCCAAAGAAACCCGATTTGGCACGCTTGCGCCAAATCCGCCTTTGGCAAACATCTCAACGTAGCGCTCTCGAAACGCATCGATGCCAGGAGGTTTTTCTGTTTCACCATTAAATACGCGCACGTCTGGGTGGTAACATGCGCAGAACGCATCTAGGTCAGCCCGGTTGTAGGCTGCGAGCTGCTTGATGGCGAGTTTCGAGATTTCGGTTTCGGTCGATTCCACAACGGATTCACGCGAACTCGCCTCAACGTCAGTTTCCGTGGAGTTGCACGACGTGAAACCAAGCAGGATAAACGAGCAAAGGAGTAATTTCGTTTTGGTCATAGGTCAATGTAAGTTTGGCGGGCCAACGTCAGTGATCGCCGGGCACGAGCGAAAAGCCAATCGCACCCGCCTGAATGGATAGTGCAACCAATTGTTATTCAGTGTTCTCGTCATCTGTGAAAATGCTTCGACTCGCTGATGTGCCCCAAGTTTGTTTGTTGAATTGAGAGGAGTTGCCTGGCGATACCGTTAGCCATTGCCAGTCGCCATTGTGGACTTGCCTAGCAACGATTGCAATCTGACCGACATGATACGTGATGTGTGTAATTGAGCGTATTAAAGCCTGGGGGATCGTATGAGATTCTCCGCGAATCTGAATGTGCTGCTCCAGAGTGTCATCGTTAAGTGATTCGATTGCAGCCTCAAGTGCGCCCCATCCCGAATCGAAATACGACATGAGCGATTGTCGGTCGCCGTCCCAATCCAAGAATTCGTTGTCGCGGTTTCGATCTGGCTTCTCGCCGTCGGTCGTAAGAAAGTCCGTCCATCTGCTAAGCAGATTCCCGCCTAAGTGACGCAATATAAACGGTTTGCTCTCCAATTCTATGAGCTCGAATCATCCAAGTCGAGCGATTTCGCGGCTTCACTTGCCGGAACACGTGGGCTGGCAAGCAAATGGTTCGTTAGGAACACCAACCAAAATCCCGCGGCACAATAGTAGAACCCATGCCCTTCGTGAGCAGGATTGAAGCCCTCGAACAAAATGTCCAATCCGACTACGTGGTGGATCAAATATTCGAAGCGATTGAAGAAAACCCGACGCTGAATCAGACAGACTGACATCCATATGAGCCAACAAATAGCCCCAAGGCAAATACACGCTGTGAAGCTGCGGCCGATGCAGGCATGGAAAAAGCTAAGGTAGATGGCGAGCAAAGACATGCTCGTCACGATCCATGTCACGGAGAACTTCGTGTCGCTGAAAGCAAAAGTTCCTGCGCGCTCCGTATGCCAGATAGAAGTGTTGCGTGGAGAACTGTAGGGATTTTGGTTCATTGCCAAGTGTGGATAAAGATCATCAAAACTTTCGTTTCGTGTTGAGGCTGGCTGAATTCAGTTGGT
>CAZORS010000018.1:0-21215 GCA_964582025.1 uncultured Pirellulaceae bacterium
TGCCTGAGATCCGTTTCAGATCGTCGCAAGTCTCAGGTGCTTCGGTGAATACGATTCCACGATTCGCATCGCGACGCGTGCGTCCTCCGTATTCAGGATCGTAGTCCTCTTCGACGACAGGCTTTGTTTCTTCCATCGCTTGTGTGAAAGAGATGATTGTGGCATCCGGTTCCCGAGCCTGATGTTTTTCGGCGAGTGTGGCCAAAACCATTGCCCGCTCTTTCCGCAAGTCATCGATTGTTTCAAGGCTGACCGCGAGCTGTGCTTCGAGCTCATGGATTCGAGCGATGTCTTTAGAACGTTCTGACTCTCGAGCGATTTGACGGGAGACCATTTCGTCGAGCTGGCATTGAACTTTCTCTTGGCGATCCTTCGCATCCTGATAGCGTTGACGCAGTCGCTCAAGTTCGTTCGCCTGTGCGTGAAGTCGTTTGGCTTCCTGGTCGCGTTGTCCAAGCGCTCGTTCAAGGTCGACAATGCGAGCCTGTGAAAGATCAAGCTCTGTTGCGAACGCGTGATGTGCATCGAGTTGCTCCTGCAGCGGAGCGATGCTCTCGTGCAGCTGATCCAATTCGGTACGCAAGTCATTGCGCTCACGTTGCAATTCACCAATCGTTTCACTGTCCTGCTTCAACTGCATCTGCATCTGCGACCGAGCAGTCTCAAGTTCCTTTTCCAATTGTTCTCGCTTGGCATCAAGCTTAACGATTGATTCAGTGTAAGTTGAAGACTCAGTTTCCAACTGCTTAATTCGATCTGTGAACTGAGATTCTGTTGACATCAATCGAGATGCCATCGCTTGCGATTCTGAAGTGACTCGATTTCGTTCCGAGTCCAATTCCTTGCGTTGCAGTGCAAGCTGATCACGCAGGTCTCTCGAATGCGCGGCGTATTGTGAGGCTTGCCGTGAAAGTTGTTCGCGAAGCTCTTTGAGCTGCGTTTCGTGTTTTGATTCGTGATCGGTTTTGATGCTGTCTTTTTCCTCACGAAGGCTCGCCAGTTGCGTTTCGTACTCTTCACGTGCTTTTTCAGCGTCGTCACGAACTGCCTGGATTCGGGCATCGAATTTGGATTCTAGTTCCGTACGAATTTTCAATTCATGCTTTAGATTCTCAAGTGCATCATCTTGGCTTTGTCGCAGCATGTGGATCGTCGACTCTTGATTGTCGAGCCGTTTCTCGAGTCCTGAAGCGACGACGCCGGTCGCTTTCTCCAACTCCATTGACTGGTCACGTTGCTCGGTTACACGTGCCAGTTGTTGTTGGGTTGATGTCAAAGCAGATTGGCTGGTTTCCAGTTTTTGCTCGTAAGTGCGAACTTGCTCGCGAAGAGTTTCCGCTTCTTTCTGAAGGACGGCAAGGTCCTTTGCAGCATCCGATGATTCTTGAATCGCGACGTCACGTTGTGATTTCGCTTTTGCGATCTCAGCTTCAGCGCGCTTCAGTTGATCGTTGGTTGACTTAAGGCCAGTTTCCAGAGAAACGTATTCTTGCTTCAAACCAGACGCATTGGCGGTCGCCGTCTCAAACATACTCTGGCTAGATTTAATCTCTGACTCGAGTTCCGCGATCCGAGCGTTGGCTGTGTGAAGTTGCTTTGAGATCTGAGCTCGATCGCCTTTCACGGATTCGAAATTGACAAGCTGTTTGTTCAAGGCAGTTTCAGCTTCAGCGTGCTTGCATCGCCATTCTTTTTCAACAGAAGCTTTATCAGCGAGTTGTTCTTGGGCGAGTTTGTGCAGTCGATCTTCTAGCTCAACCCGCTTTTGTTTCTCTTCGCGGAACTCTTTTTCCAACTCAGACGCACGAGTCGACTTTGACGAAAGGTCAGCTTCAAGTTGAGCTCGTTCTCGCTCTGATGTTTCGCGACTTGAAGACCAGTCGTCGCAAAGTTGCTGGAGCACATTTAGTTGACCTCGCTGGCGTCCAAATTTCTCTTGCAGAGAATCGAACGCGACTTGGGAAGTCTGCACCGAACGACGAAGCTCACCGTTTTCCTTCTTCAGTTTCCCGCGAACTGATTCTTCTTGGCTGCGGTCACGATAAAACAACCAATAGCCAACAATAAGTCCTGAGAGGACCAAAAACATCGCAGTAAAAAGTTCAAGTGCGTCCATGGATGGACTCCGTCAATCGGAAGGATGAATCGTTGCAAATGCTGGCAGTTCTTTCAGCTTGCGCACGGTTACTGCGCATTGGGCCACCAGTTTCTTGATGAATCGGACCCGTTAGGTCTTCGTCTTCAGCAGAATTGGCATAATCGCCAAACTTTGCCACCAATGAATGCCTAGACGCTAGCGGCCTCTGCGTTATCAGGATCTAGTTCAACATTACCCTTCCTTTGGGAGGTTCGGAGCCTAGGCGACGGCGACGGCGAGGGTGCGGAATCCTAAGTGAAAGGGCCTGAGGCAAAACAATAGAGAGCTTAGGGACTGCGGCCTCCCCATTGTCGCGTTCCTGGCGTCTGACTTTCCCAAGCGGAGGGGGATGATTGACACTGAAATTTATCTTCGCGAATCAGCGGCTGAACCGACGACAGTTTTTGAACCTTTGTCAGTGCTTGCGAAAACGATGTCGCAAATTGATGTCACATTGATCACTCGGTGTCCTGTGACTCATTGCACAAAATAACATGTTGTTGCATTTAACATATTTGTTTTCCGAACGACCACAGGCAGAATGTTCGAGTCTCGAAAGAGCGACATGAATGCGGAAAATTGCACGAGAGATGTCGTGCTATCTGCATATTGTCAGCCTCAAAGAAATTTTCATTCTTTGTGAGGCGCTTTGGCATGAAAAAAATATTCGACAACGCAAAACAACATGAAATAATTTACGTACCTCTGTGCGCCGCTTCCGAGACTTTACATTTTTCTCAGGAGATGGAAATGAAGATGAGGCGAATAATGCGGATGTGTACGGGTGTTGGCGTAGTGATGCTGGGTGTGTTGGGAGTGATTTCTTTTCATTCCAGCGAGGCGTCTGCGCAAAACATCCGAGAAGTAGCGGTGCCGGGAATGAGAGGCATTGCTTCTGTCGGGTATCGAGGCAATGACTTGACGGTTGAGTACAACCCGAGGGTTTGTGCGAGGATGGGGCCAGAGCTGTGTTCGTTTTTCCGTGCTCACGAATATGGACATATTGCGTTGCGGCATTTGGAACGTAAGACTCCCGTTCGACAAGCAGAGCACGAGGCTGATGTTTGGGCGGCTAGAAACTCGACTCCAGCGGCGCGTGCCGCAGCGGTTCGGTACTTTAGATCTGGCAACGGCGGAAGCTTGATGCATGGCTCGGGGGCGACCAGAGCCAATCGCGTCGCGACTGCCAATACCAGTGCTCCCGTCCAAGTTACTGTCCGATCTGACGGCTCCCGAGTCATCAAACGCGGGTATAGCGCGGTGTCTTCGCGGCCATTCAGCACTCGATCGGTAAGGACATTATTTCGACGTGGACGTTAATTGGTGATGTTGTTTCCAGGGGCCTTTCGTGAGGCCCCTGGAAAAGAGTATTCTGTGGTGAGCAAAGCGTGATACAAATTGCGTTTTGCTCACCATTTTTTACATCTATCGAGAGCTCGACGTGTCTTTGATTTCCGGTTTCGAACACTTTGTTCGCGAGAACGAACCTCTGTCCCCATTAACTAGCCTTCGTCTAGGCGGTGCTGCGGAATACTTCGCAGAACCGACAAGCGTTGACGAATTGGTTGCGATCGTAAAAAAGTTTTCCGAGGAGGGCGTTCCGATTCGCCTTATCGGTGCCGGAAGTAATGTGCTGGTTCCGAAAGACGGAGTCGCCGGACTTGTGATCAATCTTTCTGCTCCCGCGTTTTGTCAAATCGAAATTGATGGAACGAAGATGCGTGTTGGTGGAGGAGCTCGTCTGTCTCACGTTGTGTCGAATTCGGTCCGCGAAGGATTGAATGGCCCGCAGCATCTGGTCGGGATGCCCGGGACGATCGGCGGCGCTTTACACAGCAATGTTAACTTTCCCAATGTGGACATTGGAACGTGGGTTCGGTCGGTTGACGTAATGAAGCGAAATGGCGAACAGTTGACGTACCGCGGTGATGAAGTTGCATTTTCATCGCATCAATCCAGCTTCGGCGATTTGGTGATCCTTGCTGTGGAAGCCGAATTCGAAAAGGAGTCTCCGGAATCGCTGACGAAGCAGATGCAGAAGTTGTGGATCGTCAGTAAAGCCAAACGCCCTCCTGCGGATGTCAACGCGGCATACGTTTTCCGTGACCCCAGCGGCGAGTCGGCTGGTGATCTGATCGAGAGCGCCGGGCTAAAGGGTTCAAGTGTTGGTGGCGTTAGTTTGTTTGACGCAAACCCTAACTACATGGTGGCAAACGAGGGCGCAGACGCCGGCGACGTCGTGAAGTTGATCAATCTGGTGACGGATCAGGTGAATGAAAAACTGGGTGTGAAATTGGAAACGGCAATTCAAATTTGGTAGCGCCGATTTTGGTTTGACTTTTCCGACTCAAACGCGAAGCCGCAGCCCCAGTTTTGCGATCAGTGCCGTCAGTCCACAGATCGCCAAAGCCATCGCGATCGAACCGAACACGGCAACAGAACCCGATTCCGATGCCGAATAAGCGCGAACAGTCGCGCCAAATCCAGTCAGCGACAATGCGAATAGTAGAATCGGATGCAGTAGATAAGCCGTTAGCGGATTTGTGCCAGCGGGCCTGAGGAAAAACGACCAAGCGGACCACTCCCTGATATCGATCACGCAGAAAAGTATGATCCAAACGACGGTCGCCAAGGCGGCGCACCAAAAGCACCACGTGGGCGTTGCCGCAATCTTGTTGATGCCGGCAAACGTATCCATCATGGCACCAGCAAAGAGCAGGCCCGCGGCATAAACGACTGCCCATCGAATTCGATCCGTCGGCGTCTTCACATCCGAATCACTGGTAAGCACTTTGCCCAGAATGCAGCCGGCCATCATCGTCGCGGGCAACGAGCCAAGCTGACTGCCAAGCCCGACATAGCGGTTGACGAACTCGACGATTGATTGAATCGCCGTCACGGCTGGCAACAACGGTTCCAGCCACGCTTTGTTTTCAACTTGAGTAAAGAAGCCTCCGTTTTGGGCGCAAACAAAGTTCAGCATCAGCAACCCCATCGCACCAACCAGCCACTCGCGACGGGAACCGACGAATAAGTAGATCAATGCGGCAGCAAGGTAAGCCCATCCGATCAATCCGAGGATGCCCCACCACTGAGTTCGAATCCACGTCCACGATTCAACGTCGCCTTGAAACAGAACGTTCGTGGCAACTGGATCGGATCGATAGATCGTGAACATGACAATCAGCCCTACAATTCCGATGACTTTCAAAATCATGAACACCGTTCGCGATGTTGATTTCGTTTTTGGGATGACGCACCACGCAAGGGTGATCGAGACGAACGCCAATAATCCCCACAGTTCCGGACCAAGCGTTTTTTCGCTGTAGCGATTGACTTCGACCAGCCCCATTAGAATGAGTGCTAATGACCGGCTAAAGATGTGCCCAAAGATTCGTAGGTTGCTGTGACCTTTCTTTCTTGCAGCCTCAAACGCGAGTGGAATCGAAACGCCTGCGATGAACAAGAAGAACGGAAAGACGATATCAGCCAGCGTCATCCCGTCAGCATTGGATGGATCAATGTGGTGCATCCACTTCGGAGCCGATTGTCCAAGATCATTGACGAACACCATCAAGAAGATCGTGAGTCCACGAAGAATGTCGACCGAGACGACACGAACGAGCGGTTCTTTGATCAAGGAGTCGTTCATTCTACTGCCAATCTAAGATCACTTTCCCGCATTGGCCAGTTAGCATCACATCAAACGCGGCTTGAAAGTCGTCGCATCCGAATCGATGAGTGATCATGTCATCCATTTTTAGCCCATTATCGAGCATCGCCAGCATCTTGTACCACGTGTCGTACATTTGCCGACCATAGATCCCGCGAACCGTAAGCGCTTTGAGAACGATTTTCCCCCAGTCAGTTGGAAACGGCTTTGAAGGCAACCCCAACATCGCAATGTTCCCGCCCATAATCATCGTGTCCACCATCTGATCAAACGCTGGCTTCGCACCGCTCATTTCGAAGCCGACATCGAAGCCTTCTTGCATGCCGATCGAGTTCATCGTTTCGCGCAGATCTTCACTGGCGACGTTGACAGTGTGAATGTCCGGATTGATTTTCTTTGCAAAATCCAAACGCCATTGGTTGATGTCCGTAATCACAATCCGTCGAGCACCTGCTTTGCGAGCGACGGAAGCTGACATGACTCCGATCGGTCCTGCGCCGGTGATCAAAACATCTTCGGCGACCAGATCGAAGCTGAGCGCTGTGTGCACTGCGTTGCCCAGCGGATCAAGAATCGCAGCGATGTCCATCGGCAGATCGTCCGGAAGCGGAATCACATTGAATTCAGGAAGCTTGACGTATTCTGCGAACGCTCCGGGAAGATTGACTCCAATTCCTTTCGTGTCCGGATCCAGATGAAATCGCCCCGACCTCGCATTGCGGCTACGGTTGCCGACGACGTGGCCTTCGCCGGAGACTCTCTGCCCAACTTGCACACGACGAACTCCTGAGCCAACTTCGACGACTTCTCCGCCGTATTCGTGACCGGTCACCATCGGTACGGGAACATTGGCCTTCGCCCAGTCATCCCATTTGTAGATGTGCATGTCGGTGCCGCAGATCGAAGTCTTGTGAACTTTGATCAGGACTTCGTTCGGTTCGATTTCCGGCATTGGAACATCGTCCATCCAGATGCCGACTTCGGATTTGGCTTTAACGAGAGCTTTCATTTACGTGGTTTTCGGTGTTCGGTTTTCGGAGTGTAGTTAAATGACGCCCAGTTCTTTACCGACTTCGATGAAGGCGGCGACGCATTGGTCGACTTGTTCTGGCGAATGGCCAGCAGACATTTGAGTCCGGATTCTGGCGGTTTCTTTGGGTACGACGGGATAGAAAAATCCAACGACGTAAATTCCTTTTTCCAAAAGCTTCGCCGACATTCGTTGAGCAAGTTCTGCGTCGCCGAGCATCACAGGAATGATCGGGTGTTCGCCTTTGGGAAGCGTGAAGCCGGCTTCGGACATGCCGGTTCGGAATCGATTCGCGTTTTCCGAAAGTTGCTTTCTTCGGGCGTCGCCTTCCTTGCTGCTGACCAAGTCGATGGCTTTCGTCGAAGCTCCAACCAACGCCGGAGCAAGGCTGTTGGAAAACAGATACGGTCGCGAACGCTGACGCAACATGTCAACGATTGCTTGGCTGGCACAAGTGAAACCTCCCATCGCGCCGCCGAGAGCTTTGCCAAGAGTTCCGGTTAGAATGTCGACGCGGCCTATACAGTCGTGGTGCTCGGCCGTTCCGCGACCGCCGCCGCCAAGGAATCCCGTTGAATGGCAATCGTCCACCATCACCAATGCACTAAACTCATCGGCAAGGTCGCAGATCTCAGGAAGCTTCGCGATGTAGCCGTCCATCGAGAACACGCCATCGGTCGCGATCATGATGTTGCGAGCGCCGGCTTCTTTGGCTTCGGTTAGTTTGGCCTTTAGATCCGCCATGTCAGAATTCGCGAACCGAAAACGTTTGGCTTTGCACAGACGAATGCCGTCAATGATGGATGCGTGGTTGAGCGAATCAGAAACGATGGCGTCTTCTGCGGTTAAAAGCGGTTCGAACAATCCTCCATTGGCGTCAAAGCAGGCTGCGTAAAGAATCGTGTCGTCGTAGCCCAGCCAGTCGGCGATCTTCTTTTCTAGGTCACGATGAATCGTTTGTGTGCCGCAGATAAAACGGACTGACGCCATTCCGTAGCCGTATTGATCAAGCGACTCTTTCGCGGCAGCGATCAAGGCTGGATGGTCGGCGAGCCCAAGATAGTTGTTCGCACAAAAGTTTAGAACTTCGCTTCGGTTATCGGAATCCTGCACCGGAATGGCGGCTGACTGCGGTCCGGCGATCAGTCGCTCTCGTTTGTAAAGCCCTTGCTGGTCGATTTCGGCAAGAGTGGCAGTGAGTTGCTTCGAAAATTCTGCTTTAATCATGATTCTCGTTCTGTATTTTCCAGTGAACAAGAATTCATTCTATAGGCATTTCATGCGCAAAGTCAGACGGCGATTTCAATTTGGGATGAGCTCAGTCGTACTACTGATGACGGTGGCGTGTGTCGGAGTTGGCATTTATCAAACGTGGGCTTCGAAGATCGAAGTACTCGTTGCCACCGAGGATCTCGATCACAAGACAGAGATTACAAAAACAAACGTGAAGTTTGCGCGTTGGCCGGCTGAGATTGTTCCTGAGGGGGCGATCACCTCCAAGGAAGGGATTCCTATCGGCGATTTCATCTTAACTCGACTGCGGAAAGGGCAAGCGATTATTGGAGAGGATGTTTTCTCAAGGTCCACGCTAACACACATTACTATTCCTGCAGGCTACAAAGTCATCAACATCAAGATTCCGACCACTAACGGACGCTTGCTTCGGTCCGGTGATCGAGTTGACGTGATTGCTATTGAAGCGGATGGTGGCTGGGATGACGAGTCCGAACCGTTGCTCGAAGGTGTCAGGGTCTTCAATGTTGGTTCGAGCCCAAATTCTTCCAGAATCGTTGGCTTGCTGGTCACCGAAAAACAGGCTTCGGTTATTGCTGATCACAGAGGCGTAAACCAATTGGACGTGAGACCGTAGGTGGTCGCGAGTTCACATAACGAATTGACGCAATACCGTTCAACGAAGATGAATGAGGTAGTGGAATTCGCCAAAACTTCTGGCATTTCACCCTCGGCTGGAACTCACGCAAGAGTTCCGCTACGTTTGTTGAACGGCATTGTGTTTAGCGGCAAGGTGAGATCGGCAGATTGCGTTAAAGATTGAATTAAGAAGTCTTCTGGTCTCAAAAATAGTCCGAACAAGCCCGCGGCCTTCTTGCTACGATACGGTGAGTTGAACAGTTTAATTCAGTAGTAGCCACGAAATGCGTCCTGATTTTTTGCGAAAAACTGCGCCGGCTCCGCTTCGAAACACCTGCTTGCTTTCCGGCAGCCTACTTCTGTTTGCTGCCGTCGGCCCAATTCTTATGTCGCCGGTCATGGGCCTTCCCCGTTCGCTAATGGCATGCGGCGTCGTTCAGCTAATCGTCGGAATGTTGTTGCTTGTATGTTGGTGGTTGCGTACTAAAGAGAGAGTGATGTGGGCCTGTTTGATATTCGCCGCATTTGTGTCGATCCCAAACTGGTGCTTTGTTGTGATTACGTTGCTCTCAATCTTGCAGTGATATAAATGAAACAGCTTCGCTCATTTTCACTTCTCACATTCCTGTTGATTTCGGGCGTTGTTGCGCTTTCGATAGCGATCTATTCGGCGAACAACGAAGTGAAACAAACCCGAGCGCTGATGGATCAATACAGCGACGAAATGGGATACATCGCAGAAGAAGATGACACGAAACTGTTTGTCCGAAGACTCGGCGGGTATCCGCAGATGAGTTTTGCGTTCCGATATCAATTGCCGAAAAATCACTCCTACATGCTGCGAATCGGGTCGGGAGTCATTGATCCGGAGACCGGTTTTCCACCCAGTTTGTCGAGTCGCGAGATCAGCAATGATGAAACGCAAGGGACATTGATTGTTAGCCTGCAGAAAATGCCGACTCGGGTTGGGGCAACGTGGACGGTCCAGCACATTGATGGAAATGTTCTGGGGAAGAAAATCTGCGACGACGTGAACGAGTTCACGTGGCTGCATACTTACATGGCCGCGTTTCCAGTCGGTGACGATGCTGGAAATCCAATGCGACCCTTTACAACCCCATCTGTAATCACGGGTCATCAAGCCGTACAAACTTATGAACCGAATGAAACAGTTGTGCTGTTCAAGAGAAGTGAATTCCATCCTTCGGCCGTGCCCAGTCTCACGCCAGAGCAAATAAAGAAACGCAGGACCGTGATGATTTGGCTGGAACCCATCGTGCCGGAGTCGAAGCATCAAATCACTTCTGGTATGATCGTCGATTGACTTCTTTAGCCTATCCTGAAATTTAGAACATCGATTCATGCAAGCCACGACGAAAACCTTTGCCGACAATCCAACCGTTGCCAGCGCTTTTGCAGAAGACTTCGTCCAGTGGTTGTCATCGCAGACTCAACCGAAAGTCACGGTTTCACTTTCTGGTGGGAGTACACCAACTCTGTTGTTTGAGATTCTGGCGAAGCAGTATGCTGACAAAGTCGACTGGTCTCGAGTCCATCTTTTCTGGGGAGACGAACGATGTGTTGCTCCTGACGATCCGCAGAGCAACTATGGCGTTTGCAAGGCATTGTTGTTAGATCACGTGGCTATCCCGGAAGAAAACGTACATCGCGTGATCGGTGAATCGGATCCCGAAGCCGAAGCAATCCGATACGGTGAAGAAATGAAAGCCCATTGCGAACTCAATGACGACGGTTTGCCAATGTTGGATTTGTTGATTCTAGGTATGGGGGGAGACGGGCACACGGCGTCGATCTTTCCGCATCAAATTGAGCTATTGAAGTCAGACGCAATCTGTGCCGTCGCGACGCATCCTGAGTCCGGGCAAAAACGCGTCTCGATGACCGGTCCGGTGCTTAACGCTGCAAAGAAGATTGACTTCTTGGTTACCGGCGCCGGCAAGGCCAGCGTGCTGGGGGAGATCTTTGGAAAGACCGGTGCATGGGAAACGTATCCGACTTCCTTCATCACTTCGAAGGGACCGGTTGCGTTCTATTTGGATGAAGCCGCAGCAGAACTGCTGAGATAATATTTCGTTTCAGTTGCGGCCAATTGCCACTGCTTTCCGATTAATCGGTTCAATCGGTTTTGGGTGGCGTTTACCCGTTGAAATTCTGTGGTTGGAGCAGCGCAGTGGCGAGGTGAACTTTGCGGTGGCCTACTGTTTTGCGTCAAAACAGATCCTAGGATTTATACAACGATGGCTACAGAACTTTCTTCTACAAAATATCTTCCAGCTGAACTGCGTGAGAGCATCGGTCTTGATGTTCAAGAAGGCGACATCGCGGTCACCGCTACTGATCAACCGATTGCTGATCCTAGCCAAGCTTTCGCGAGCCCAAGTTATCAGCCATCGGTGAGAAAACCTTCGACCGGTTTTGTAACGTTCTTAGCCTGTTTCCTCGCTCTTGCGGGAGTTTTGGGAATCCTTGGCGGTGCTTTCGGGGCAGTTGGCCAAGCGGCAATTTCAAATTCTGATTCGTCTCAAATTACGCAAGCGCTTTCAAGAGGCGGCAATCGTCAAGAAGCTGAAATCTATCGACGCACGATGGAGAATCAGAAGAAATTCTCATTGGTTATGTACTTGCACAATGGAATCTGCGTTTTAGTGGGGCTTGGGTTTGTTGCCAGCAGTATCGTTTTGTTCACACGTAAAACGGAAGCAAATTCGTTTGCCGCAACGGCATTCTGTGCAGCCATTTTCTACAACTGCATGACCGTCGCCGTGACGTGGGCCACGATGCCTTCGTTGAAGGGGATCAGCGGAATGCCTGAAGGTGCTGCGACAGCAGCGTTCGCAGTCGGAGTCGGATTCGTCGCGATCATGGCTCTGGTTAAGATCGGATTCTACGGAATTGCGATCGCTTACCTTTCGCGGCCAAATGTTAAAGCGATCTTCAATCCTCAAGCAAACATTGCTTAAGCTGTCTCCATTGATTCGTTCGCCATACAAGCCCGCGGAGGCTGTGAGTCATTAGCTTCCTGAACGGCAAGGCGCTCACAGAAAATCGTGACTCCGCAAAAATTAAAGTCATCACCCTACCTTCGACTCCGACCCTCCCAGCGGGCCCAAAGGGAGGGCGATGTTCTTACTTGTCGTCCGAATCCTCTTCAGATTCCTTCTCAGCGTCCTTTGCTTCCTCAGGAGGCGTCGCCAAGGTTGGCGTGTCCTTGCCGTCGATTCGATCGCGAACGATCGCAGTGACACTTTCTTTGAGTCTCGCCAACTGAAAGAACTCGTGCTGCGTCATCATGATTTTTCGATCCGCATCCTTGCTGATCAGCCAACCAGAAGGCGTCGAGCGAACTCCGTAGGCTTCGATCGTCTCGTGATCCCAGCCTTTAGTGAATCCGTAACTGCCTTCAGTAAACTTCTTTTTGATCAACCATTTGATCGCTTTGGTTTGATCCTTGTCCAGCACAACAGAAATCAATTTTACTTTATGTGACTTTCCGAGAGCCTTATACATTTCCTGAACCTGTTTTTGGTATCCCGGCGTTCGATCGCCAGAATTCATAAAGTTCAAAAAGATGTAGTGGTCTTTGTAAGCTTTGAGATTAAAGTTCAGATCATCACCCTTTGAAGTTTTCAATGAGATCTCTGGAGCAGGTTGACCCTGCTTAAACAACGGAGTGATCGTAACAGGAATCGGCTGCAGTTTGATCTGATCGACATCGTCAAGAACTTTGATTCGAGCAAACACCTCGAAGCCATACGTGATGCCATCGATCTCTTTGTCGATGCGTCCTTGCAGTCCGTAGTCACCTGGCGTCACATCGTAGACAATAAAATCTCCATCGTCGTTGTACTTTACGTCAAACGTCGGAGCGTCGTTGAGCACCTTCTCTTGGTCCTTCAGAAACTTCTTGCCCCGTTCACTCTGATAGAATTTGCCCAGCCACTCTTTACGCTGGTCCTCGGTTGCCTTGTCCCAATTTTTCGGGAAGGGAGGAGACTTCGGAATGACGACTTTCCGAAGCGAAGTCTTGATTTCATCGTACTTGACCCGGAACGCTTTTCTCGAATCGTTCTTGATAACACCTTGCACGGTCGCGAAACGTTTTTCTTTTTTCTTTCGCTGGGCGTTGGCTTGATTGCCAAAACACATCAGCGACAGAGCGATCGTCGTGACGATTAGACTGCGAGAAGAAAGTGATGAGGATTGAGTTCGCATGGTGGGTTTTACGCTTGAAACAGGTGCTCTTTGGACGGTTATCGCCGTTCCTTTGACAATAACAAAATCGGTGGTTGACCGCTTTGGTTACCAGATCTTAAACTCTCAAGTTTGCGTCTTGCAGTCCGAATTTTACGGATTGAAGCGACTAAATGGAGCCAGATTCCGGTCGGTTCCACAAAATTGAACTGCGAAGGGGACTTGGGTGTCTGGAACTTGCGTGATTGGCCTGCAATGGGGCGACGAAGCCAAAGGTAAACTGGTCGACTTGCTAACTGAGGGCAGGGACCTTGTTGTTCGCTATCAAGGTGGAGCAAACGCTGGACATACGGTCGTCATCGGCGATGAAGTCTACAAGCTGCACCATATCCCCAGCGGAATCATCAACGAAGGAGTCCTGAATTTGATCGGGCCCGGCGTTGTGATCAACCCGCCAACGATCCTTCAGGAAATCGACATGCTGGCCGGTCGAGGCATCGACGTCGCGAAGCGAATGAAGATCAGTGCTCGAGCTCATGTCGTGATGCCGTGGCACGTCCTCGAAGACAAAATGTGGAATCGCTTGGTCACCGGCGAAGACAACATCGGTTCAACCCTTCGCGGCATCGGACCGTGCTACGCCGACAAGATCGGACGATCGTTCGCGATTCGAATCGGCGATATGATTCGTGATGACTTCGCGGACAGAATCCGAAAAATTGTTGACGTTAAAACGAAAGTACTTTCTGCTGCTGGCTCTGAAGAAATCGGATCGCTAGACGCTGACAAAATCATCGCGGAGTACTCCGACTATGCGCAGCGGCTCAAGCCATTGGTAACGGACACGAATCGAATCGTGCTTGATGCGGTTGACGCCGACAAAGCTGTTCTGTTTGAAGGCGCCCAAGGTTCACTTCTGGACATCGACCACGGAACGTTTCCTTTCGTGACTAGCAGTAATGCCTCCGGCACCGGAATTTCTTCTGGTTCGGGTGCTCCAGGAAGTTTCCTTAAACGCATCATCGGCGTCTGCAAGTCCTACGCGACTCGCGTTGGTGGTGGTCCGTTCCCGACCGAACAGGAAAACGAAACGGGTGAACACATTCGCAAAATGGGTAACGAGTTCGGAACCACGACCGGCCGACCTCGTCGCTGCGGTTGGTTCGACGCTGTCGCCGTTCGATACACGACTCGTCTGGGTGGCGTGACTTCGATCGCGTTAACGATGCTGGATGTGCTCAGTGAGTTGGAAGAAATTCAAATCTGCACGGCCTACGAATTGAACGGAGAAAAGATCGACTGGTTCCCGTCGCATGCCGACGAGCTAAAAGAACTCGTTCCGATCTACGAGAAAATCGAAGGCTGGCAAACAGATGTGACGGGTGCTCGGACGGTTGAGGATCTTCCTGAGAAAGCGATTGCTTTCTGTTTACGCATGCAAGAACTGATTGGGCGCCCAATTGAATTCATTTCCGTTGGTCCTGATCGGGCTCAAACGATTGACGTGAAACCATCGCAGCTGGAGAAAGCTCTGGCCGTAGCGACGGCCTGAGCGACATGACGGCCTTGTGAAAATTTCAAGTTTCGTTCGCCAATATTTTAGCGACGTCAGCGAAGTAGTCTTCTCACGTCAGTTGTCCTGTTTGAGAGAGTGCGATGGCGAAGTCTCCACCAAACCCAATGCACCCGAAGCGTTGGACAGCGATCACATGGCTAGGTATTTTCCTGTGGCTTTGGGGGCCGTCGGTTTTGAATCTTGTTCCCAGTGTTTACTCGATTAAAAACGACGCTGGCGAATGGGAAGAGACGACCATTGCAAACCTGTCAGATTTACCGTTCGCGATCGGTTGGCCGTTTCACTATGTAGTTCCGAACGATCCATTTCCCCCATCTGTTCCAGTTCGCGTGGGTGCCGCTCTGCCAGCTCCGGGTCCAGCCGACGTGTATTACGGTTTTTTCGCAACCAACATTTTACTGATCGCTCTTGCGACCGCCGCACTGGTCTATTGCCTGCAAACACTTTTCCCGCGATTCACACTGCGTACCGTTTTTGCAGTAACACTCATCGTGGCACTCTATTTTGGGCTGCTACCTCACGTGACTCGAACGATCGGATTTGTCGCCGGAAGTCTCGTTGTCGACGGTCTCTACTTTTCTCCCATCGTCGGCGTGATCGCCATCCTGACATTAAAGAAGTTCAATATCCAATGGTCGACGACAATTTCGAAGATCCGAAACGTAGGTGGAACGACAGTTGACCACAATGATCCGGAGGAAGTTTTGGCGCATGCCTCCCAGTTAGACAAACAGGGTCGCTGGGAGGAAGCCATCGACGTTTATCGTTCTGCAGCCTTAAAATGGCCTCAACAGGCGACCTATATAAGAAACTGTATAACGGCTATTGAAGAAAAAAAGTCGACATAAACGATTGATCATCGAATCTGTCGGCGTAAGTGCGTGTTACGATAACGCGATACGGCTTGAAAAACGGAAACACAATGAATGAAACTATCGAAGAAACGCCAATCGATTTTCGATTCGACATCGACGCGCTGTTCGCTCATCTGACAGGCGAACTGGGACACAACATCGAAGATGAACTCGACTGGAGCTTTGCACTTCGTTCGAATGATTTGCCGCTGCTTGAAAAACTCCGCGTCGAGCTGGAAGACGATTTTCTGACGCACGTTCAGGAGAGCGTTGAAGAAGAGGACAGCGAAGGAAACATCGTGCAAGGCGATCCAATTCTCGTGCTCGTCGATCGCGGAGCGATGACAGCCGAAAACGTCAAAGAGATCGTCGCGCAGCTAACCGCGATCGCTAACGAGCGTGGCGTTACGTATGAAGGTGTCGACTGCTGCGACCCGATTGACTACGAAGAAATCTTCGGTTGGATTGCACCAGAAAACGTATTGCCACGACTGCAAAGCATGAACGACAACGGCCTAACGCCGGACGTTCCATTACCGTGGACTTTTTTGTTACAAACCCCATCGGTCGAAGCAACAAACGCCATCAAGGATGCGTTGACCGACGCAGACATGTCGGACATTGACGAATTCGACGAACCGGACGAAGACGGTAACTTTGGATTATGCGTGTTCGTTCCGGGACGAAACAACGAAGCGGCACTGAGGGAAACTCTCCAAGGCGTCACCGAAATCGCTCAGAGCCACGGCGGAGCGATTGACGGCGTTCAGTTTTACACTCGGGAAGAAGTCGAAGAAGTATTCGGCGAAGAGGAAGAACTTGAGGAATTAGCAGAGTGAATTTTGCGCCCCCTTTTGATCACCCTCCCCGTGTGGGCACTTCGTGAAATTTAGTGGCTGCGAAAACTTGTTAACGGCAAGCCGGAGGCGACTGTGTGCGTTCGATGCAGGCGCAGTCGCCCACGGCTTGCCGTTAAACGAATGCGAATAACAATGCTGAATCGACAGTAACTGCAAGGCCCCCTCAAATTCCGTGATGGCCTTCCCAAAGGGAAAGTCATATCAAAAATTCGAAGCCACACTCTTGGAGAATCATCAACATGCGTTTTACTATCTTGCTCATCTCTCTCGTCATGTTGCTTGGCCATACTTGCACCGCCCGAGCTCAATCGAATTCAAAAGTCATCAAGGCTTTTGAATCCGGCTTCAACACGTCCGACGATTTCAAAGCGGTCTACCAGTTCATACTGCCCTCAGACGACGACACGACGTGGCGTCAAGTTCCTTGGATTCCCAGCCTCTGGCAAGGCATGCAAATCGCGGCGAAAAACAACAAGCCGATGTTCATCTGGGCAATGAATGGCGATCCGCTGGGCTGTGTCTGAAACAATGGCGTTACGGGCCGTGCGTCCGGGTTTGCGAATCAACGCGTCATGAAAATTCTCAATGAATTTTTCATTCCGGTCGCGGTCGACATCAATCTCCTTATGTATCAACGTGATTCCGAGGGGCAATTCTTTCGGCACATCGCGGAACAAGGTCACTTCGCTGGAAAGACAAAGCCGGCTCCGACTCGACAAGGACTCTACGTGACAGGCGTCGATGGAGATCTACTTCATTCGCTAAACGCCACCGACGCAAAACAAATCCTGAGCCTGATGGGGCGAGGTCTCGCCAAGTGGGACCAAAAGCAAAACGGCAACGCCCGAATCGCTCCGCTTTATGAATCCAACAAGACAGACCCAAAATTCGCGATTGACTTTCCGAAGGACGGATTGATTCTCCGTCAGACAATGAGAGATTTGCCGAGCAGTTCCAATCCGCGTCGTGATACGTCGCGGCACAACTTTGATCACGTTTGGTTTACCGCCAAAGAGAAATCTGATTTCACGCCAAAGAAAATGGAAGTCGGCGAAACGTGGGAAGTTGCAACGCAAACGGTGAAGCGCCTTGTTGCGTTCCACACGGTCGATCAAGTTCACGGCGAAGCAGATGCTTGGGGTTCGAAAGATGTTAAAGAGGCTTCGATTCAATGCCGTGTGGTTGACATCGCAAAGTCTAAAGTGTTGATTGAGCTAAGTGGCAATGCGAAGTGCATAAAGCCTCCGTCTGGCGAGATGAACCCGTACAACAACAGAAAGATCGAAAAGGACATCACGAACGATCTACGAATTAGTGGCGAGCTGCTTTTCGATTCCGAGTCTCGCGAGTTTCAATCGTTTCGTTTATTGGCTGCCGGAATGCGAAGTGGAGCCGCAACGTACAACTTTCGATTCAACGACATGGGGCCGTCTCCGATTGGTTTCGCGTTTGAGCTGCTTGAAGACAAACCTGAAAACCGCATCAAACCCAAATTTCTAACGTGGCAATATTTTTGGGATGAGTAGACGGATTTTGTGTTGGGTGAGTCTCAATACAAGCCCGAAGCGCAAGCGAGTGAATAGCCGAACAGATTCACTCGCTTGCGCTTCGGGCTTGTATTTTGAATTTCAAACAGCGCACGAAAAAACCCGAGCCAAATTTTGACTCGGGTTCTATGTTTTCAACAGTCAGTCGACTTAGTGACGTGACTTGTCAGCGAAATCGAGGTGCCAAAATCCGTCGTCCCATTCAAGAGTGACCTTACGCCATCCAAGTGGAACTTGTGGGTAAGGATAGAACGGGCCGATGTATGGCCAAGCTGAAGCAGAGTACTGCTTAGGATAGCTTACGGCACCGAAGTTCGGGTGAGCCGCGTAGCCAGGCCAAGCGTAACCGGGAAGGTTTGGTGCACCAGAAGGAACGCCCATTCCAGCTTGTCCTGCAGCCAAAGGAGCCTGACCGCCGACCATCATGCCACCATCGATTGGAGCGCCCATCATGCCGCCGTCCATCGCAGGAGTCGCACAGCTTGAGCAAGATGCGAACGGGAGGGGATCGCTAGAAACGCCACCCATCACTGAATCCATTACGATTTCCTGACGAGCAGGAGCACTGTAGCTCGCCGCGCCCATGTAGGCTGGCTGAGTCGATGAAGGCTGCTGATAGCCAACAGGCTTAACCTTCGAAGCTCCGCTGACTTCAATATCGTCCACAACTTGAACCACGCCAAGACGGCCGGCCTGCTGTGCTGTTTGAAGAATCAGCTTCTCCTGCTCAGCATTTGAAACTGTCCCTTTGAACCAAACGGTTCCTTGTTCGACTTGCATATCAACATTGAAGCCACGTAGGCGACCCTGCTGTTGCTCAGCTTGAAGCCGAGTTTGAATGAAGTCTGCAATTTGCGTGTCATCAGCCGTTACAACGCTTGGCACCAGCGTTGTTGCCGCGACAGCAAGTCCTAAAAGTAAACGTCGCATCAGAGTCCTCCTCGCAATCCCGCACTGACATCGTTTGCTTTCCGAAAGGCGACCAAAGCCATCGGCTGGGTCATCAAAAGCTGTCAGCGGTATTGTTGAGCGTTTGCAAAAAAATCGAATATCCTAGAAATGGATTCGATCGATGACCGCTCAGAGGATCAATTGCGTAGCACGACGATGCTTTCACATCATCACTGTTTAGCAAGTTTCCCCCCTCGCGGGATCAGTGAATGAACCCACCTACCTTTTCGGCTACCGTGGCACAAACCGGTGACAATATTTCGGATATTGATGATCTTCTGGAAAATTCATGCGGCAAAATCAACACCCTGCTAGCGAGTCGTGAGAAGCTGTATCGATGAGGCGAGGTTTTGGGGCAAAGGGCCAATTTCGCAGAATCGAAACCAGCGATTCAGGCCCAAATCGCGGAAGTGGCGACCGGCGACTGCGGTCACTACAATGCTGGCACCACACCTCGGAGATGATAATGAGAACTTTGATACTTGCGTTTACTGCCTGTGCCATTTGCTTTCCTAGCAATGGATACGGACAAGAGCTTCTCACGAAACCCTCGGCCACTCCGGCGATCAAAAAGCCAGACGATGACAGTAAAGAGAATGACGAAGACAAAAGGAAGCTCGGAGAAATCGCTGCTTCTACCGTCCTCGAAGGGATAGACAATCCGTTTTCGATCACCATCGAACCGGAATCCGATCGAATTTTTTTGGCTGAAAGTGGTGCTCAGCGAATTGTTGAAATAAAAGACGGCAAGATCCTGCCAACTGCCGCCGACTTCGCGGCAGTGAAATATCGCGGCTATGACGCCGGCCCGTTGTCTGTCTTCTGTGCCGCAGAAAACGTGTTGCTTGTCGGACATGACAATGCCGAGGGCGAAGGCTCTCTGACATTGCTGAAGCTTAAACCCAACGCGGAAGACCCATCCAAACCAGAAGTCACTCGAGAGACGATCAAGATTGAGAAGAAAAACAGTGAAACGAAGCTCGGGCAATTTTCCAACATCATGGTCAAGCATTCCGTCATCTATGTGGTCACCCACGGCGACGAAGAAAACGGATGGATCGCGCTTGCTGAATTCCAAAACGAAAAAGTAAAATCCTTTCGTCCATCGATTCCGACCGCAAAACGAAGCAGCTATCCCGGCCCAACATGCTCTGCGGTCAGCCCAGGCGGTGAGTACCTAGTCGTATCTCAAATGGGCAAAGAAGGAGAAGCCAAGGACTCTCGATTGGTCTTCTATACACTACAAGGAAAAATGTTGCGGAATTTCGAAGTCGATCTACACGACATCGTCGCATTGGCCTACAGCCCGAATCGTCAACACCTTTTCGCGATCGACTACAACTACGCCGATCCTTCCAAGGGCGGACTCTACAAGTTGATCGGAAAGGGAGCCGAAAAATGCGAAGCGAAAAAACTGCAAGATGTCAGTTACGCAACTTCAATGGCGTTTGACTCAAAAGGAAACCTGTTCATTGCAACCCTTGGCGGTCCTCCGGCGACTGATGGCGAGCCAACTGGCAAGCTAATAAAGATCGAAGGGCTCGATGAAACGCCAGAAGATGCGGATGATGAATCAGCCGAAGAGGAAACACAATCGTGAGCGCCGTCCACTTGGTACAGGTTGGTTTGCTGGGAAGCATCGGTAAGTTTGCTGCCGCTGATCGACGCGTCTACGCTCGCGATGCCGAAGTTGTGTGCAGAACGGCGCGTGGACTGGAAGTCGGAAAAGTCATTTGCGAAATCGATTCTTCTGATCCTGAACTCGAGCCCGACGGTGCAGTCTTGCGTCGTGTCGGCCGCGAAGATCGCGCGATCGTAGAACGATTGGATCGCTTTCGGGATCGGGCGTTTGCAGCTTGCACGAAGTTGCTGGCCGAACGAGATTTGCAGGCGACGTTGGTCGACGTGGAACATCTGTTCGACGGCCAGTCAATTTGGTTCTACTTCCTTGGCGACGTAAGCCCCGAAGTCGAATCGCTCACTGAAGAGCTTGCCGAAGTCTACGAGAGCAAAGTGAAATTTCGAAAGTTTGCTGAGACATTGGCAAAAGGATGCGGTCCTGATTGCGGCACGGGAGTCAGCTGCAGAGATTGCAGCAGTTGTGCGTTGGGCGGTTGCGGAAAGAAGTAACGGCTTCCAAAGCCGCAATTGCTCATGGTCTTCCCTCAGCCGCTCAATGAAAAATTTCATTCAGGCTCCAATGAGCTAGGCCACTTCCGGAAAGTCACGGCGCTAAGTCGTTAGGCTCGCAAAGCCATATCCAACGGCAAACAAATTTCTCATTGGTTATCGGTCATTAATCATCGGTCATTGGATTTCGTGGGGCAGGTTTTCAACCTGCCAATAAAAAGCAAACTTGGCAGGATAAAATCCTTCCCCACGCACAGCGCATGAAAAAGGACGCCGAATCGGCGTCCTTTATGTTCTCAAAGATTTCCGTTTCTACTTAAACGTTGATCTCGAATCCTTTACGCTGCTGACGCTCGATGAATGAATTCGCCAA
>CAZORS010000018.1:21315-39685 GCA_964582025.1 uncultured Pirellulaceae bacterium
AAACGTTGATCTCGAATCCTTTACGCTGCTGACGCTCGATGAATGAATTCGCCAACTCGTCATCGCCGAAGTTTTCTGCTTTCGTATCGTAGACAACTTCGCGGTTCAGTCGCAACGCAACGTTAATCGCGTGACAAACGTTCATGGCTTTGTGGTGCGACTTAACGTCAGAACTTGGGGTCTCGCGAGACTTAATGCAATCGAAGAAGCAACCCATGTTATTGCTTTCCGGACGCTTACCGCTTGCATATAGAGCACCAATCTTGGACTCATCAAGTGGATTCTTCTTCAAGTCTTCAACAGGCTTACCCGTCAGTTTCCCTCGATTGACGAAGTAACGGCCTTTTTCACCTTCGAACATGATTCCGTTTTTGAAACCTTTTGTGACGTCACAAACTCGCATCTCAAGACCATCATCGAAAGTCAGATCTACTTGGAAGTTTACGGCGGTGTTGAAGTTGTCGTCTTTGGTAGGCATCCCTTTGTCATCAAGCGGAACCGGATGATAAACAGAGATTGGGTTGATCTTGATTTTACCCGCATCATCGCCCAGTCGGTCCATCGCCCAGAGAGCAATGTCGATATGGTGAGCGCCCCAGTCGGTCATCTTGCCACCGGAGTATTCATAGAACCAACGATAGTATCGATGAGCACGACCGAAGTTGTGACCGGCTCCCCAGCCTTCAACATCTACCATTCTCGCCGCTTCCCTGTACGGCTTGACTTCGCACTGGCCTTGCCACAGATCCCAGTTGAGATGCTTAGGCGGATCCACTTGTAGCAAAGGATTGTCTTTGTACTCATCAGCCATACTGTCACGAGATGGTCCCAGCGCGACGGTAATCTTCTTGCATTTTCCGATTCGGCCTTCTCGCATAATGGCGGCAGCCTTGACGAAGAGTTGATTAAACTCATTCCGTTGCTGAGTACCAACCTGGAAAACGCGACCGGTTTTCTCAAGCACTTTGAGGATCTGCTGACCTTCACGGATGGTCAGCGTCAACGGTTTCTCGCAGTAGACATCTTTGCCGGCCAACATCGCATCGATGGCGATTTTTGAGTGCCAGTGATCCACTGAACCAATAACGATGGCATCAATGTCCTTACGGTCAAGGACTTTGCGATAGTCTTCGTGAGCAACCGTGCTAAGAGGATGCTTGGCGGCGCGGTGGGCATCCATCACGACTTGCAGAGCACGTCCTGCTTGCAGCGAATCGACGTCTGCAAGGGCTGCACAAGGAGCATGCTTGAGAGCAGCTTCCCCAAGGTAGGTATGGTAGCGAATTCCAGTTCCAACGAACCCCACAACAGGCTGCTCATTGGGACTGCGATAACCGGCTGCCATGCCAGTTTTGGTCAAAGGATTGGTCAACAAGTACCCGCCTGCAGCGGTCGCAGCGGAAGCCTTCATGAAGCCTCGACGGCTGGTTTTATTCGACATCAGCGAATTACTCCGGAGTTAGAAAAGCGACTAGTAACGTACCGATTCTAACAGGATCTATTCCCATTGGAACTCGCTTTTTATATTCGCAAACGCTCGGCTTAGCCAATTTAGGGGCCGTTACAACGTGATGAGCAATGCTTTGACTATCGACGCGACGCGATCCCGTCACGGATCCGATCCTGAATCTGACGGGCTGCGGAAAGTTCTGGTCCGCCCTCTGCCCGGACGACTTAAGAACAAAAACTGCTATATTCAGATCCAACCAGACTCACTCAAAAGGCCAACAATGAACCGGACATTGATTCTTCTTCTCGTTACCACCTTCGCCATTACGTTTTTCTTTACCGCTGATTCTCAGGCACAAAATGACTGGGCAACGTTTCGAGGCCCGGACCGAACAGGCGTCTCTTCCGAAACAGGATTTTTGGAGGCTTGGCCGAAGAACGGCCCGAAATTACTTTGGACCGCCGAAGGAGCAGGGCAGGGATATGCGAGTGTTTCGATTGCTGATGGAAAAATCTTTACGCTCGGCGATGGCCTCAGCGATCGTGACGAAAAAGAATATTTGACTTGCTTTGACCAAAGCAACGGAAAACTAGTTTGGAAATTCCGCACGGGTGATCCTTGGACGAAAGGCCAGAAGAGCTGGCAGAGTTCTCGCAGCACACCCACCGTCGACGAAGACCGCGTTTACGTCATCACTCCGTCTGGAACTTTGTGGTGCGTCAGTACCGATGGCAAGAAGAAATGGAAAGTTGACCTCAAGAGAAAATTCGGCGGCAAGAAAGCGGAAATGTGGGGCTACAGCGAATCGGTACTGATCGACGGCGACAATTTGATTTGCACTCCCGGCGGTGAATCAAACACCATGGTTGCGCTGGACAAGATGACTGGAAAGAAACAATGGTCGACTTCGCGTAAGGGGGATCGCGGTGCAGGTCACGCGTCGATTGTGATCTCAAACATTGGAAACGTGAAAGTCTACGTTCAAACAACCGGAAGTGGCGCGATGGGCGTCAGAGCTTCCGACGGCGAATTGCTGTGGACTTACGACATTGACAAAACGACCGCCGTCATCCCAACGCCAATCGTCCGAGATGACTTAGTGTTCTTTAGTGCCGGCTACGGTCGCGGTGGGGCACTGCTACGTCAAGTCGCTGACGGAGATCGCGTCACGACCGAGGAAATCTATCCGCTGAACAAAAAGCTCACCAATAAGCACGGCGGCATTGTGTTGGTCGGCGACCATCTTTACGGCGACACCGACGACAAGGGCACACCATTTTGTGCTGATCTGATGACGGGTGAAGTCAAATGGAAGTCTCGCGGATCAGGACGCAAGTCGGCAAGTGTCACAGCGGCTAACGGCCATCTGTTTATTCTGTATTCCAACGCCACGATGACGATGGTGAAAGCTGACCCTGAATCGTTTGAAGAAGTCGGCAGCTTCAAGGTGCCGGGAGACACCGATCGTCCGAGCTGGGCACATCCTGTGATTCTCGATGGCAAACTGTATCTCAGACAAGGCACGAATATCCATTGCTATTCGTTGGTCGAGTAGTCTATCAATGACAAATGATCATTGACCAATTACGAATGACAAATTTTGTTAACGGCTCAGAGCTTTTGCCATTGCCGGAAAGCGGGAATTCTCTTCCCTGATAGCATCTTCGCAAAGGCTGGCCCGGTTCTACCGGCAACCAAATTTTTCATTTGGTATTCATCATTGGTCATTGAGCAATTGCTTCGCAAGCCTAAGCGTGCTTCCAGCCGAAAAGCTGTCGGCAAACCAACTGCGGGAAGATCCAAGCATCACGAGCGTATCGCTTCACCAACCGTTTGGGCTCTGAGCACATTCGGTGCACCCACTCGATGCCCGAGCGTTGCATCCAAACGGGTGCTCGCTTCTTTTCGCCAGCAAGAAAGTCGATCGTTGCTCCAACGCAAAGCGCTGCCGAGGCGGGAATTCGATCGACGTATTTGCTGACCCACAGCTCTTGCTTCGGAGCACCAAGACCAACGATAACCACATCGGCTTTCGCTTCGTTTAACTTTTCAAGAATTAGCTCGCACTGTTCATCGTTTTTTTCAAATCCCATCGGCGGGCTGAAAACACCTACCGTCTCAACGTTTGGCCACGTACGCTTCATGTTCTCCGCCGCGGTTGCACCAACTCCTTCGCCTGCACCGAGCAGAAACACGCGGAGCTTTCCATTTTTGTTGAAACTGTCGAAGAGTCGCGGCACCAACTCCGAACCGGGAACTCGTTCCGGCAATCGCTTTCCGCTCAGCATCGAAGTCCAAACGATTGGGTGGCCATCGGCCAAAACCATTTCGGCGCCTTCGTATGCATTTCGCAGCAGACTGTTTTCCTGAAACAAAACGGCGTGATCAACGTTCGGCGTCACAACATAACGGCAACGCTGATCAGCATCTTCAATCCAGCCACGCAGACGAGCGACGGCTCCATCCATGTCGAGGATATCGATGTCGATTCCAAAGAGCTGCGTTTTATCCATGAGCTGCGTTTTATTTTCCATGATGTCAGAATTACTGGAGTAGGTGCCGGGAAACATTCACCAAAACCTATGTCACGTTTCGAGTGCATGACTTCGATCCGAGCCGTGATTCCTATTCGGGGCGCACATTTATCAGTTGTGACACTTATTCCAGTTATTTCACCGCATAAGTCGCTGGTTGCTTCGAGTTCATTGATTTCCACCGCGAAATGGCTCACTCGTGTTCAACAATTCAGCAACGGGTGCCAACCACTTAACTTCCAACAACGTCCGCGGAATTCAATCGTGAGTAACTTACATTCCATCCTGACAGAGGCATGGCGATTGGGAACAGGACCTTGGCGGCATGTTCGCATGCAAAAAATGCGATCTAAATCGAAGGTTCCAACCTTCATTCTGTTTTATCACCGCATCGCCGACACCAATCCAAACCCTTGGACAATGACGTTCAGCCAGTTCGAGCAACAGATTCGTTGGTTTCAGAAAAACTTTGACATCGTATCTTTGGAAGAAACCCAACGAAGAATCGAAAACGGATCCAACACACAACCGACGTTATCGATAACTTTCGACGACGGCTACGCAGAAAATAGCGCACGAGCACTACCTTTACTGCTGACCGAAAACATTCCGGTCACGTATTTCGTCACGACGCAAAACATCCGTCAACAAAAGCCTTTCCCTCACGACGTTGAGGACGGTGCAGTGCTTCCTGTTGATTCCGTTGAGTCCATTCGAGCAATGGCGAACGCCGGCATCGAAATCGGTGCTCACACGCGAACCCACCCCAACATGGGATCGATTAACGACCCTCACGTTATCTACGACGAAATCATCTCTGCCACACAAGATCTGGAAGATATGATCGGAAGAAAAGTGAACTACTTTGCCTTTCCGTTTGGACAGCACGCAAACTTGAACGTTGACGCTTTTCATTTACTACGGCAGCACGGCTTCAAAGGAGCCTGCTCTGCATATGGTGGATGGAATGATATCGGAGGCGATTCGTTTCACCTGCAGCGAATCCATGGCGATCCAAGCTTCACACGGATGCGGAACTGGTTGACTTACGACCCACGCATTGGAACCGCTCAGCGATACGACTACTCGAAAACAAGCCAGAGCGTCGATTGGGCGACTTGGCAACAAGGAAACAAATTCGACGCAGCAGATCAACCAGAGCAGCAGTCGAACGACCTGCAGGCAGAATCAACAAAGAGTTAGTCATGTCAAATCTTGATCACCGTCCACTGAACGTCATGTTTATCATTACAAGCATGCCCGTCGGAGGCGCCGAAACATTGCTGGTGAATCTGACCCGCCGCTTCGAGAAAACTCGAATCAAGCCGATGATCGGTTGCTTGAAAGAACGTGGAGTCTTGGGCGACGAATTGGCTGATGAAATCCCTGTTTTCGAACACCTGATCAACCACAAATACGATGTTGCGGTTGCTCGTCGTCTGCGAAAACTCTATCGCGAAAACAATGTCGACGCCGTCATCACCGTTGGCGCTGGCGACAAAATGTTCTGGGGACGCCTTGCTGCTCGCGGAGCCGGAACTCCGGTCATTCTTTCGGCACTTCATTCGACGGGATGGCCTGATGGCGTTGGAAAACTGAATCGGATGCTGACCGGAATCACCGATGGCTTCATCGCAGTCGCCCATCACCACGCTGACTTCCTAGTCGAATTCGAAAAGTTCCCGCAAGAGAAAGTGTTCATGATTCCAAACGGAATCGACACTGCTCGTTTCAAAAAATGCGAAAACGCCAGAACGAAATGGCGTCGTGACGTTGGGATTCCGCAAGATAGCCCGACGCTGGGTATTGTAGCGGCTCTTCGTCCAGAAAAAAACCACGAACTGTTTCTGGAATGTGCACGACGAACATTGAATGACGTTTCCGACGCTCACTTTGTGATCGCAGGTGACGGCCCCGGCCGCGCCGACCTGGAAGCGCTCGCGGTCGAAAAGGCGATTGCGGATCGAGTTCACTTCCTCGGTTCGGTTTCCGACATCCCCGGCGTTCTGTCGATGCTGGACGTGTTTGCCCTGACCAGCCACAACGAAGCCAGTCCAGTTTCAATTTTGGAAGCACTGTCTTGCAATCGGCCAGTTGTTGCGACAGACGTTGGCTCAATCAAGGAATCTGTTCTGGAAGGCAAGACTGGTTACCTTTGCGAAGCCGGCAATGCAGTAGAAATTTCGGCACGTTGGGTTGAGCTACTGAGCGACGAATCACTTCGAGAGAATATGGGCCGCCAAGGACGCTGTCATGTTGTTGACAACAGTTCTCTCGACGCGATGACAAACGGTTACACTGAGCTAATCGAATCTTTGTACCGCCAGAAAAACAGCAAACCTCAACGCACCTCATCTTCTGGCTCGTTACTCACCTGGGCCGGTTCAATGTTCACTACTTCACCTCAGGAACCATCCTTGTAATCGCCCTCTGTCAAGCCCGCTTTATGGCGTAATTTTGGACACAAAATCTTGCCGCCCAAGAACGGATTTACACGTGAATACCGTGGTTTAAGATCGTTTGCGGAAAAATGCGAAACAGTCACTTTCACCTCCGATCATCCTCGTTAGAATCGCTGAACTAATTCGAGTTAATCGCGTCTGTCGCTGACTCGATTGGATTGTCTTTCCGTGTTCTCTTTTTGTGAGCCCACTTGAACGCCAAAATTTCACAACTCGCTGAAGCTGCGCCTGCAGTCTTGCCGTCGTTGCTGCTTTGCGATTTTGGCAACTTGGCCACAGAAGTCGAACGGCTCGAAGACGCTGGAGTTGCTGCTCTGCACTTGGACGTAATGGACGGTGTGTTCGTGCCCAACTTCACCTACGGAATGACCATCGTGTCGGCGCTTCGAAAGCTGACCGACATGACGCTGGACGTTCACTTGATGATGGTAAATCCGGAAAAGTACATCGATGCATTTGTCGATGCCGGATCTGACATCGTCACGATTCATGCCGAAGCCGTCGAAGATGCGGTTCCTGTTTTGAATCAGATTCGCGATAAAGGATCCGCAGCCGGGATTGCCGTGAATCCGGACACGCCCGTTTCAAAAATCAGCACGGCCATCGAACACGCAGATCTCGCGTTGGTGATGAGCGTCAACGCTGGCTTTGGCGGACAGAGTTTTATCGAGCCGGTGCTTAGTAAGCTTAGTGAGATTCGCGAATTACCTGGTGGAGAAAACGTCATCCTCGAAATGGATGGCGGAATTAACAAATCGACAATCGCGAAATGCACGGCAGTGGGATGCCAGCTTTGCGTTGCCGGAAGTGCCGTCTTCAAGACGCCTTTTGGGAATGATTACAGCGCGGCGATTGAGGACCTGATGGGTGAGGTAAGCAGTGAAGATCTATGACGGGGCAGACGGATCCAAGATCCTGTTGATTCGGCCTGGAGCGACTGAATTTGATGAACAGGGCCGAATCATCGGCACGCTGGACATTCCACTCAGTGAATTGGGATTGCAACAGGCAGAAAGCATCGCGTGTGAGTCAACTGACCACGACGTGAAGGCCGTCTTTAGCTCTCCGAGTCTTGCGGCTCAGCAGACGGCTGAAATTATGGCCAAACAGCACGGCCACAAGATCAAAGTCCGTGACGCGCTTCGCAACATTGATCACGGATTATGGCAGGGCAAAGAGCTCGAGGAATTGCGTAACACTCAACCAAAAATTGCTCGTCAATGGGAAGAGCATCCGGAGACGGTGTGCCCGCCCGGTGGTGAGTCCGTCGAGGATGCCATTCCACGCGTGCAGAAGTTTTTGCTCAAGCTGCAGAAGAAACATAAGTCTGGCACGATCGTGATCGTGGTGGCAGACCCGTTGGCAAAAGTGATTTCGTCCCTGCTGAGCCAAGAAGTCGAACCAGATGTCGCCGCCATTGATTCCGAAGCCGAAATGGATACGTGTGGGCGGATGGACTTGTTGCCACTTAGCATCGAATTGGCGGACGCGTAATTCTCAACGCCTGTTGTTCGTAGTTGGTCTCTATCGTGATATCTCGCGACAGGGCAGTTCGCTCAATGCAATACACGCCTAAAGGCGTTGACTACAAACGTCTTGCGGGCATCAATTGCATGTTGTTCGTAGTTAATCCCTTTAGGGATGTCTCGCGACAGGACAGCTCATTCAATGCAAAACACACCTAAAGGCGTTAACTACAAACATCTTGCAATGGCTATTCAGCCAGCGCCTCAAGCTCGGTCCACCGTTCAAACTTCTTTTCCAACTCGAGTTGAAAGTCAGCGGCATCTTTTTGAACTCGCGAAATCTCGCCGCTGTCTTTCTTGTAGAAGTCCGGATCGCCCATCGCTTCGTGCAGCGACGCGATTTGCTTCTCAAGGAATTCAATTTTATCTGGAAGCGATTCCAGCTCCCGCTTCTCTTTGTAGCTTAACCGACGTGGCTTTGACGAATTAGCTGATTTCGTTGAATCGATTCGCTTCTTTTTCGATGGCGCCGCATCTTTCGATTCAGCCGTTTTCGATTGCCGCACCCATTCGTCGTAGCCGCCAACGTACTCCTTCAATCCACCATCCTCGAACACGATCGAACTGGATACAACGTTGTTCAAAAACTCACGATCGTGGCTGACGATCAGCACCGTGCCATCAAACTGTACCAACTTGCTTTCGAGCAACTCAAGCGTTTCGGTATCCAAGTCGTTCGTGGGCTCGTCCATCACGATGACGTTGGCGGGTTTTGAAAACAACTTCGCCAACAGGATTCGATTTCGCTCACCACCGGACAAAAACTTGACTTCCGTTCTCGCTCGCTGCGGCTCAAACAGAAAATCAGCCAAATAGCCGAGAATATGCGTTGGCGTGCCGTTGATCAGCAATCGATCGGAGCCTTCACCCACGTTGTCGATCACCGACAGCTCCGGATCGAGCTGCGACTTCAACTGGTCAAAGTATGCGATCTCCAGATTCGTGCCGCGTTTGACCGTACCGCTGTCAGGTTCAAGTTCGCCCAGCATGACCTTTAGGATCGTTGATTTGCCAATGCCATTGCGACCGATGATTCCAACCTTGTCGCCTCGGAGAATGGTCGTGGAGAAGTTCTCGAAAATCGGTTTGTCATCGTAGCCGAAGGAAACTTCTTTGAGTTCGATGGTCAGATTGCCACTACGTTGGCCTTGCTGAATCTTTAGATTCGAAGTTCCAACTTGCGCGCGACGTTCGCTGCGTTGTTCACGCATCGCCTTGAGTGCGCGGACGCGACCTTCGTTCCGCGTTCTTCTCGCTTTGATGCCTTTGCGAATCCAGACTTCTTCTTCAGCCAGTTTTTTGTCGAACAGAGCATTCTGTTTTTCTTCGGCTTCGATCGCTTCCTGTTTCCGTTTCAAAAACGTTTTATAGTCGCAACTCCAATCAAAAATGCGACCTCGATCGATTTCCAAAATTCGATTTGCGAGCTTCTGCAAAAACGCGCGATCATGAGTCACGAACAACAGCGTCGCAGAATATTCTCGTAGGAATTCCTCCAGCCATTTGATCGATGGAATATCAAGATGGTTCGTCGGCTCGTCGAGCAACAGAACTTCGGGTTCGCTTACGATCGCTTGAGCCAATAGGACTCGACGTTTCATCCCGGCGGACAGCATTTCGAATCGCGATTCCGAATCGAGCTCCATTCGCGACATAATCTGAGCCGTTTTCGTATGAGCTTCCCATTCTTCGATGTCAATTTTTTCGCCAGAGAACTCCGGATCGAAAGCGCGTTGTACGATTTCTTCGACCGTCCCCGTTTCATCTGTGGGAACATGCTGTGAAAGTTGTCGAACTCGAACGTTCGGCGCGACGATGATTTTCCCCGAGTCCGGATCTTGCTGGCCGGACAGCAGCTTCAGCAGCGTCGTCTTGCCGACTCCGTTGCGGCCCAGCAGCCCGATTTTCTGACCCTTCTCAATCACACACGTGACTTCGTCCAACAAAGCAGGGCCGCGGAATCGAATGGTGACGTTTTCTACAGTGATCAGGGGCATGAGAGAGTGTTCAGAAAGCAGTGTTCAGTGTTCAGACGCAAGCGAGGTTTTACACCTTTAGGGAGATATTGTCATCACGCGTTAGAACGCTCTTGAGGCTACGTTTCATTGAACGACGGTTCGAAATTCTGCAGATTTGCTACAATGATCACATGCAAATCGGACTCATCTCAGACACACACAGTTACCTCGACCCGAAAGTCTTCGAAGCCTTCAAGGACTGTGACGAGATCTGGCATGCGGGAGACTTTGGCACGCTCAAGGTCGCTGAGGAGCTGGCTGAGTTCCTTCCGCTCAAGGGCGTGTATGGAAACATCGATGATCGAGAGATTCGCGGCACCTATCCAGAGAACTTGCGATTTAAATGTGAAGGCGTCGACATCCTGATGACGCACATTGCTGGGCGTCCAGGACGATATCCGGCTCGCGTGAAAAAGTTGCTCAACGAGTCGCCACCACCGGATGTTTTGATCTGCGGACACTCGCATATCGTGCATGTCGAAAACGATTGGAAGTACAAAAAAATGAAGTACCTCAATCCGGGAGCCGCCGGCCACGAAGGCCATCACGTGATGCGGACGCTGATCAAGCTGAAATGTGAGAAGGGGAAGCTGAAGGACATGAAGCTGGTTGAGCTGGGTCCGCGAGGGCGTCACCTCAATGACCAATGAAAACAATCACCAATGAAAAATTTGGTTGCCGATGCGAAAGACCAAGCGACTTCTGTAGAATTGGCGGATGCAAACGACCAGTTCGCATAAGGATGAGCCGTTTTGGCATTAACCACGGTTGAATCGCAGGAACCGAGGCTTGCGTAAAAGCGAATCCAATGCTGAAGCGCAATCCGCAAAACATGGACGGGCTTCAAGCAGATTAAACAAAATTTGTCATTGGTAATTGGTCAATGATCATTGGTCATTTCATATTTCAATCAACCCGCAAACGATACAGCAGAACATTCACGCCAATCCGTTCGGCATCCTTCCGAATGTAGCCATCGCACTGCGAGACCGTTGAGCTTTCCATCGCACAGCTCAAATCGTTTGGCGAAAACACGATCGCAAGTCGTCCGTTGATTTCGTGGCCCTCGAGTTCTGGCGGTCCTTTGACTTCGTCGTACTTTCCAGTCTCGCCACGTTTCTTTCGAAGCGTCACACGATCGATACGAAACAGAAACTTGCGGTCGTTCCAAATTGGATGACCGGCAGGTATCGGCTTGAGGGAATCACCAAGAATCTTTTTCATCTCTTCGCGAAAGCTAACGGTAAATTCTTTCGACGAACAAATCGAGTCCGCGAAAATGAAACCGCCCATATCAAAGATGTAAGTCTTCAATGCAGTTCGCTCTTCTTCTGTGAACGAAAACGAATTGCGGCCATGCATGAACACAAATGGATAATCGCTAAGCTGCTCGACATCCACGTTGACCAACTTTTTCTCTAGGTTGACCGAGCTGCCAGTTTCGGCATAGCGTTTCTGGATGTTTCGCCATGCGTTCGGGGCTTCATCGTGTCCACCGCCGTGAATCAGTTTCGGCAACTCCAACGAACGGTGCTCAAGAACTGATTTTGCCTTGGCAGCCATCTTTGGACGATCGCCTTTCTCCTTCAACTCACGGCCAGTCGCGTAAGTCGTTACGTTGACGCCGACTTTCGTCGCATATTTTATTTCGCTCAACAAGCGATCAAACTTCGGCGCAACGTCGTTCATCTTTCGCTCGATTCCAGGCCGATCAACGTTCCAAAAACATGCCAAGTTTCGCGGACAATAGATCACGCTGGTCTTGCAACAGGCTTGAAGACCCAAAAGCGGTCTTTCGTTCGGTCGGTCCAAGCGATAATGAGAATTCCACACCGGATGATTCAGCGGCAACGACTCAAGTGGGCTTTCGGGAAAAAGATCTGCCATCAAAGCGCGAAACGAACGATCAAAATCGGCTGCTCCACAACCATCTCCCTGACACGCATCCGCAAACAGGAAGCCACCGTTTTCCAAATACTTCTTCAGAGCATCTTTTTGGAAATCATTTAGTGTAAAACTGCGGTTGCCGGACATGAAAATGACAGGCGCTTCCAGCAGGTCATCAACTGTCGCAGTGGAACCTTTGACTTCCTGCCAATTCAATTTTTGATCCCAGGCTTTCTCGAGATTTCGAGTCAGGTAGTGGACGCCTTTTTGGTGGTAGTCATCTTCCTCGGACTCAAACAGATACTTAGCGATCGCAATCGGACGCTTTCCCTTAGACAGAAACAGCAGCGACATCGCGGTTGCGACATTTTCGGCCTCGTTCCCTCCTCCGGCCCATTTGCCGCCGTTCATTTGCCAGTCAATTAGCTTCGCTGCGCCTTCGCGGTACCAATCGTGGGCACCAAAAAATCGACGTCCCGAAAGCCGTCCGGCTCTTTCAAGTCCGTACATGAAATAGAATCGCCAACCCGAATCACTACTTCTGCCGCGTGGGCGATTGCCTAGCTTGAACGTGCTTCCCAGAAACTCTGCCGTTAGCTTTTGATGGTCTTCGCCTTCCAGTTTTCCACAACACGCAATTCGTGCGCCGTCAAACATCGCGCCCAGATCCGGAAGGTTCTCATCAATGATGATCGCAGACGCGAGGCCTGCGGCTGACATTGTCTTTCGTACTGCTCCGTCGTTTGCGTGATACCCGTAGCCGCCGCGTTTCACTTGACAGGATTCCCAATATTTCTTCGTGCTCTCCCAGACTTCGTCTTCAATCAAAGCTCCCATGCGACTGGCTTCATGGAGTGCTAACAATGCGAACTGGCTATTCGATGAGTCGGCGGAACCTCCATGACCCCGACTACCATAACCCCAGCCTCCGGTTCTCGATTGGATCTTCACCAACCAATCAATATCATCTTGGACGGCTACCCTGTACTTTTTGCCTTCAGGATCGGCAGTTGCTAAACACATGATTCGCAGCGAAACAAAATAGGTCGATCGGTTGGGTTCGCGCAATATTTCCCGAAGTCCCTTTTCGATCGCCGGAGTGTCGCTTCGATCTGAAGCATTTAGCAACGCAAGCGTGCAAAGCGCAGTAACTCCATTGGGGTAGGATCCATGCTTGCCATCTGGCCAAGCTCCATTGGCTCTTTGTTGTCCCTCAAGCGCTCCAATTCCTCGTTTGATCGCGTCCCGAACCTCGGCAGCGCTGACTTGGCGAGCCTGTGGAGCAGCACGGCGATTTCGGTCGAACATGCGCTGAGCGACGACATTCGATGCTTGTGTCGCGATCGCGAACCAGGCGACAGATAAAATCGTAAGCGTAGTGGCGCGGTACATTGTCAGATCTCCCAAGTTCCAATGGCACTTTTACCATCATAATGACATTTCGGTAAAAAAACTCTTTCCGGCCTGTCCGTTGCCCCTTTGTAGTCCGAAATTTACAATAGCGATAAGGCGTCGTGAGTATTTTGTTGCAATTGCGGCTGCCGAATTGATGGCATCTCTTGGGAATCGGAGCGAGTGTGACAGGGAAACAGAGAAGTCTTGGCGATGTTTTGCAAGAGTTCAGTCAGCATCGGAAGCTCATGGAAGAAGAGCTTCACAAAGTTATCGTCGGGCAAGAAGAAGTCATCGAACAGGTCTTCGCTGCCATCTTTACTCGCGGCCACTGTCTCCTTGAGGGCGTCCCTGGCCTAGCGAAGACGTTGATGGTCAGCACGATTGCTCAAATCCTTGACGTCAACTTCAAGCGAATTCAATTCACGCCTGACTTGATGCCGTCCGACATCACGGGCACCAACGTTTTGGACGAAGACGAAGATGGTCGCCGGCAGTTCCGTTTCGTGGAAGGTCCGATCTTCACGAACATTTTGCTGGCTGACGAAATCAACCGTACGCCGCCCAAAACGCAGGCGGCACTTTTGCAGGCGATGCAGGAACGTGAGATCACGATCGGTCGCCAGACTTATGATCTCGCACCGCCGTTCTTCACGATCGCGACTCAGAATCCGATCGAGCAAGAGGGAACTTATCCGCTTCCCGAAGCTCAGCTTGACCGTTTCATGTTCAACATCAAAGTCGGCTATCCGACGGCGGACGAGGAAGAAAAAATTCTTTCAGCGGCCAGTCGCGGCGAGAAAAAAGAAGTTCGCAAAGTCCTTTCTGCGAAGGCGATCGTGAATCTGCAAAAGCTAGTCCATTCGGTCGCAGTCAGTGACTACATCATTCAGTACGCGTCGCGATTGGTGCGGGCGACTCGTCCAGCCGACCCTGCGACGCCGGCGTTCGTAAAGGAGTTAGTCGACTGGGGTGCCGGTCCGCGTGCAGGACAGTTCTTGATCTCCGGCGGCAAAGCAATGGCTGCGATGGAGGGCCGTTTTTCGGTCGCCGTTGCAGATATTCAGAAAGTGGCTCTTCCTGTTTTACGTCACCGCGTCAGCACGAACTTCCAAGCTCAGGCGGAAGGGATGACGACTGAAGATGTGATTGAGAGATTGTTGAAAGAGATTCCGCCGCCGGAAGTGGCGAAGTTCGAAACATAGGTTTTCGGTTTGCGGTTTTCGGTGTGTGGTCGAAAAAATCGCGGTGAAGAATACCACACACCGAAAACCTCACACCGACCAAAATGTCTGTCGAAAAGTACCTCAAACCGGAAGTCATCAACCAAATCAAAAGGTTAGACTTGCGCGCTCAGTTTGTGGTCAAAGGTTTCCTGCACGGCCTTCACGCGAGCCCCTTTCACGGGTTCAGTGTCGAGTTCAGCGAGCATCGAAAATATTCGCACGGTGATGACCTAAAAGATATCGACTGGCAAGTCTACGCAAAGACCGACAAGTACTACGTTCGAAAGTTCGAATCGGAAACCAACATTACGGGCTATCTCGTGATGGATCTAAGTAGTTCGATGGGCTACACGTTCGAACAGAGCCTGACGAAGTTTGACTACGCGATTTGTTTAGCTGCCTCGTTGGCTTACTTGATGACGCAGCAGCAGGATCCGGTTGGGTTGATCACGTTCAATGACAAAATCCGGTCAAGCCTGCCGCCGCGAAGCAAGCGGACTCAACTTTCGAACATTCTGTCACTGCTTTCAAAAATCAAGCCCGATGGGACGACGGACTTCAAACACAGCATGGGCCAAATGGCTGCGATGCTGAAGACTCGCAGCCTGATCATGGTGTTTTCGGATTTCTTGGTCGATGAACAAGAGACGCTCGACGCGCTCTATCGACTTCGTCACGGCGGTCACGATGTGATTCTGTTCCACGTGCTCGACGAAGCCGAAATTTCTTTTCCGTTTCGCGGCCTGTACAAGATGATCGATCCGGAGACCGGCGAGGAAATGAAGATCGATGGCGATGGATTTCGCAATGACTACCAAAAACAGATTCAAGAATTTCGCGACGGACTGGCGCGGGAGTGTCGCAAGAGTGGCATTGATTACGTTCCAGTCGACACGAGCATGCAATTTGATAAAGCGTTGATGGAATATTTGCTTAGTCGCCGAGCGAGGGGGTAGGCGATGATGAATATTTCTAGCCACGAAGTGGCGGCAGCAAATAGCTATGGGCGTGAGCCCATAGAAACGGGAGCTCTACTTAACTCGCTCCCCTCTCCCGAAAATTCGAACCCTAACCCAATTTTCGCCAATCAAACGTTGGTCGAATTTTTGGGAGAGGAGCTGGGGGTGAGGGAAATTCACTCAGCATTCAAGGCGTTCAATTCTGTACCTGCTTGGAGATCCTCACACCCGTTCAGCTCGCGACTAGAATCAGACCAGTTGCCCCTCACCCCCAACCCCTCTCCCCGTGAATTCGGTCAACGTTTGATCTCAAAGCCACGTGTTGAGCTCCGAATTCACGGGGAGAGGGGAGCTAGTGTTTTGGTTCTCAGGGCTGAATCCACAACGGAGGTAACCCATGATTTGGGCTAATCTCGCGCTGCTCGGATTCGGGGGACTGATGCTTTCGGTTCCGGTGCTGATTCACTTTTTGATGCAGCCAAAGCCGATCGAAGTCAACTTTCCTGCGATGCGGTTTCTGAAACAGAAGCAGCTGATCAATCGCTCCCGAACGAGACTGCGTCACCTTCTGCTGTTGCTGTTGCGTTGCATTCTGATCGCACTGCTCGTCCTCGCACTTGCCGGGCCAGCCGTCGCTTCGCAGCAGTTCGGCAAATGGCTTACGTTCGGCGGTATCTCGTTCATTGCCGCGATGGTGGGACTCGTTCTACTGTTTTCGATGTCCAGCGGTTCGAACAAGTTGCTCAATGGGATCCTTGGCGCGTTCCTCGCGTTGATGCTATTGCTGTCTGGTTGGTACGGATTGAAGTTGTTCGATAAAGACGCCAGCGGACAGATTTTGGGTGACGATGGTGAACCTGTCGCAGCTTTGTTGCTGATGGATACTTCACCGACGATGCAGTACGAATTGGAAAACGAAACGCGTCTTCAGAAAGCGTCTTCGATTGCGACGTGGATCGTGAACCAACTTCCAACCGGATCTCAAGTTTCCGTTGCGGCTCCCGATGGTGATCGAGCTTTCTTTTCGCCGGATCAAGGTGCGGCCAGTCGCCGAATCGAGTCCTTGCAGACCTGCTTCAATCCACAAACGATTCCCGAAGCGTTGGCCGACGCGTTTCCACTAATCGAAGATTCGCCGTTAACGCGCAAAGAAGTTTACATCGTTTCCGACTTAACGCGCAAAGGCTGGTCGCCCTCGGCCGATCCCGCTATCAACCGACTGCTTCAAGACGACTCCATCAGCCTGTTTGTCGTTGACGTAGGAGTCGACGATCCGGTTGACTTTCGCATGGGATCCTTGGAGCTCTCAGCACGACAGATTACGTCCAACGGATCACTGAAAATCAAAACATCTGTCAATCGACTCGGCGGGGCGGCTCAGCGAAACGTCCTCTTAACCGTTGAGAGGCCCGATGTCACGCGGCCAGTGATCAGCAATGGAAAAACTCTGTTTCCCGAGAAGGTTTGGACGATTAAGCAAACTGTCGACGTTTTCGAAAACGGAAGTTCGAGTATCGAATTTCCATTCGAGGAGGCTTTGCAGCCTGGCGTATTCCACGGCAAAGTTGAGATCGTTGGTGGAGATCCGCTGGCGATCGACGACGAACAGTTTTTCACTTTCGAAGTTAGCTCTCCATGGCAAGCCTTACTGGTGCGTTCGGGCAATTCCGGATCTGATTTCCTTCAAGACACGCTGAACATTAGTGGCAGTTTCGATACAACGATCGTCGATCAGGTTGAATTCGAAGAAATTGATGACCTCAAGAAATACAACGCGATCTTCCTAGTTGATCCAAAACCGGTGACTGATGAATCGTGGACCGCTCTCGAATCTTTCGTGAATGACGGCGGCGGCTTGTGTGTGTTCCTTGGTCCCAACGCAGCGACAAGAGATGGAATTCCTGATCCATCGTTTCGAACCGAAGCGGCCAGCCGAATCCTGACCGGAAAATTGTCGAATCAGTTTCGCTGTCCGGACCGAGTCAAAGATCCTTTTGTGTTTAGCCCTCAAGACTATACGCATCCGATTCTTTCGCCCTTTCGTGAAATAAGCACATCGCTTCCCTGGGGCAAGAATCCCGTTTTCACGTTTTGGGGTTTGGAACGAGACAACAACAGCGAAGAATTTCCCACGGACGACATTGCGTCGTACAACAATTTTGAACCAGCGATCCTTGAACGTCGAATTGGAGCTGGTCGAGTCCTAGTGATGACGACGCCCGTTTCGGAACCCGTTAGACCAGAAGGCCGCAAAGTCTGGAATCAAAAACCGGAGTTTCCGCAGATTTGGTTTGCGATCGTCAGAGGCATGACGCGACACGTCGTACAAGCGGATTCTGATTCGCTGGGCGTACGAGTTGGACAAGTTGCTTCATTGCGAAACGACTTGAAAAAGTATCCTGATTCTTGGAACCTGTTTTCTCCAGATCCGGAAAAGCCGCCGTCGAAGATTGCCTCGATCAATGGCGCGGTAACCTATTCGCATACCGATATGCCTGGTCAGTATCGGCTTAAAGGAGTATTGAACGGGCCCGTGCTGCGAGGGTTTTCTGCGAACATCGATCCTGCGACGGTTGATCTGACTCGTGTTGATCCGGAAGAACTGGACAAAGTCCTTGGAGCCGGGCGATATCAACTTGCGAAGGAACAGGATGATATTTCACGACAACAGGGACAGGCGAGAAAGGGACGAGAATTTTATCCGCTGCTGATGCTGATGATGTTTGCGGCGGTGGTAATCGAGTATTTGGTTTCGAACAGGTTTTATAAGCATTAAAGCAAAGTTGCCGTTAGACGAAGCATAGATCATGAACACATTCACACTACAACCCGTCACCAGCATTTGGATCGTCCTGATCCTGGCGGTGTGCGCGCTGTTAATGCTGTTCGTGCGACCATCGTTTTCCAAAGTCACCA
>CAZORS010000019.1:0-39590 GCA_964582025.1 uncultured Pirellulaceae bacterium
TCTTTTGAGCGAAAGAAAGCTCGCTGAAGCATCGACGTTGCACTGCGCACCGCATGATGCCAGTAGACTTCACTGAACATCACATACCGCGCGAACACCATTAATTCCGCGGCAGTACGACCTTTAGAACTGATCGCCAACGCGTCGCCGGATTCGTTGAGGCATAAACTGCGAATCAGTCGAGCCGAATCGAGGTTTTGACCGTACGGAACGCCTGCATGAAGACTGTCGCGATAGAGATAGTCCAGCTTGTCGATGTCGATCGGGCCCGACAAAATCGAGGCCAGCAATTTCTCCGTTTGCGTTTCTGTTTTTTTGGTGATGATCCGGGCGACCAATTTAGGGCATGCATTCCAATCTTCGGCGATGCAAGTTTGCAATTCATCATCAGCCAACCACTGCTGCGCCAAATTTTCGTGTCGCGGAACGCCTTCCAACCCCATGTCTTCGATGGGATGACAGAAAGGCCAATGGCCCACATCGTGCAGCAATGCCGCCAACAGTAAGGCTTCGATTTGTTCGACTGAAACGAGTTCGCGAAATCTTGGCTGCCACGACAGATGCCGCACGAACAACAAGCAGTTTCGATAGACACCCAGCGAATGCTCAAACCGAGAATGATTCGCCGCCGGATAAACAAAAGCCACCAAACCAAGTTGGCTGATGCGTTTCAGCCGCTGAAAAACCGGGGTATCGATCAGCCGCATAATGCGTTTGGTGACCGGCACATCGATTTGATTTGGGATTCGGAGCAGCTGCGAACTATCTTCCAACGCCAGCACTTCTGGGACAGAAAGGAGCTCGTTCATCAGACGCCAAACATCGTCAACATGCCGACCCAAAACGGCTCCGCGAAGATCATTAGCGCCGTCGCGTTCTCGACCGGCGCAACTTCGGGCTTGCCCAATGCACCAGGCAGAACCCCAATCCCGGCAATCATTCGACCGACCAAGCACAGCCCCAGATAGAGCCCGTAATGCACCAACCCCATCAGATAGTCGATGTCGAAACACAGCATTCCTGCTGCCGCACCGCCACCCGCCATAATCACCAACGCGAAAATCCACGAACCCGTTTCATAGCTGTCGCTGAAAGCATATTTTCCCACTGGCATCGCGATCCACAGCAATGCGTAAATGGCAGAACAAATCAACACGCGAACCCACAGCTCTTTGCCGAGATAGCCGCCAAGTTCCTGATTCCGCAACATGAAGTAGGCTGCGAAGCAAATGGGCGGCGCCATCACGATCGCCGATACCCACATGATCCAAGCTGGAAACGAGTGCTTGTCGGCGAATGTGAAGTTAAACACCAGAGCACTGAGTAGAAACGCGACGATCAACGAAACGATCAGCGTGATGTGAACTCCCGTGAGCTTCATTTCCTTGCGACGGATCGGCTTGAGCACCGATTCGCCAGTCGTGCTTTTGGGCCCGGACATCTCGGGCTCGTGAACGACAACCTGTTCGCTCTTTGCTGGAATCTTGATCTTGGCTTTGCACTTGGGACAAGGACCTTCCTTGCCGGCAAACTTTTCACTAACGTTGAATCGAGTGTGGCACTTTGGACACGTTACACGGATTCCCATATTTCGCTTTCTTAACCGCTGGTCGCTATCCGAGATCCTGAAGTTCGTTTTCGGTAATCAGCCCGAATCCGCCAGTCGCAAGCGTCACCTGCGCCTGATCGATGTTGTCGACCATAATGGCAACAACCGTTCGCTCCCTCTTTTGGACCATCAAGGTGTATGTCTGCAGCAAGTTGATTTCCGCGCGAAGTAACGCCGTGCACACGTCCAGCATTGGCTGCTCGGTGTCCGGAAGTTCCAACGCGATCAAGTCGCTTTCGATAATCGCCAGCCCCGCACGCTCAAGAATCTCTCGGCCCTGTTCGGGATGGCTTAGGATGACTCGCAAGATACTGCATTCGGCAGCGTCATAAATACTGAGCGCCATAATACGCACTTTTGATCCGCGGAATCGCCGCAGGACTCCGTTGAGGGCACCGACTCGATTCTCCAGAAAGACAGTAAACTGTCGGATCGTCGGATAGTCTTTGCCTCGTGCGGTCTCGAAATCGACGACGGCACCGAAGTCATCACCTTCACTTCCCTGACTCATGAATTTTGCTCAACTGTAAGAATGAACGGTTCGTCCCTTCATGGGAACGATGATTTGGCGCGGCGAGCAACCTTCAGTCGCGAAAGCACGACTTTTACAACATAAAATGTAAGGCAAGGCATGGGCGGGGTCAATCCAGCGAACAATTCTTCGGCGATTCCTCTGCAACACCAGATGGAAATTCGCGTTCGTTACAAGGAAACCGATGCTCAAGGCCACGTACACCATTCGAACTACCTTAACTACTTTGAGGTCGCCCGGACGGAAATGCTGCGGTCGAGCGGCAAGTCCTATCGTGACCTCGAGGCCGAGGGTGTCATGTTGGTCGTCGTGAAGGCGACTTGCGACTACAAGCGAGGAGCAAAGTACGACGACGTTCTGACGTTGGAGACTCGACTCGTGAAAGCCAAAGGCACTCGGATTACTCATCAGTATGAAATCCGAAATGAGCAAGGTGTCGTGTGCGTCGGCGAGACCGTGGTCGCGGCTGTAGATCGAGAGGGCCGCGTGAAGCGATTGCCAAAATGGCTGCGTGTTGAGATCTAAGGTCCGCAGGACTGCTACCCTATAGAATCTCACGCTTCTTGTTGATGTAATCCCAGACAACGAATCGATCCAGATCGCCGCCAGCGGTAAAGAACACTCGGCCTTTAGTAGATTCGCTCAATCGGTGAGCGAAACGAATGTCTTCTTCCGACTGAGACCAACTGGGCACCAAGAACGTGTTGATCGTGATGCCTTCGTTGGCACACATCGCAGCTTCGCGAAGCGTTGCCTGTTCCGTCTTCTGATGCGGCGGATAGAGCATAAACAATGTGGAGTCTTCGAAGTGCGCCGTCGGCAAACCATCAGTGATCAGCATCACTTGTTTATTCGGCGTGTTAACGTTGGCCAATAATTGCCGCGCCAGCTTCAACGAGTGTTGAATGTTTGTAAAGTGCGGATGCACCATGTGCTCGCTGACTTCTTCCTTGCTCATGTCCACTTTAAGCTGTACGACCGGATGGTGGATCGTCACTGGCTTGGGCATTAAATCAATAATTTCACCTTGCCGTCGCACTTTGCCAAACGTGTACATTTCGATGAAGTTCAAATAGTCCCCCGGATACTCGCTGCGAATCAATCCGTCCATCGCAAGTGCCATTCGCTTCACGTTCACATACTGTCCGTCGTAGCGCATCGATCCGCTCATGTCCATGATGATCACGGTCGCAGCCTTTGGATTGTTTCGAGTCCGATGGATTTCGATGTCTTCTGATTTCAATCGGATTGGACGTTGAGTCGAATCGCGAATCATCGCGTTGATGAACGTCTGCGGCACGTCCATGTTGGCGATCGAGTCACCGAATTCGTACGGCTTGGTCGATTGCATCTCAACGGCACCTTCGCCGTTGACCGCAGCATCGTAATGACGTCCGCTGTTTGATTCTTTGAGATGGCTGAAGATTCTGGAAAGCAATTTGTTTTGAAACGTGCGATAAGCCTTGGGAGTCAATTCGTACTTGCCATCCTTTTTTGAAAAGCCCTGCTCTTCTGCGGCGCGTTCAATGTAGTCTTGGATTTGACGCTGCATTTCTTCCAGCGAGTGCTGTTGATTTTCGTCGAGAAACTGACTCATTTCCTCGATGTCCAGAATCGCGATCTGTCCGTTTTGTTTGGCGTCTTCGATCTGGTCGAGTAACTCTTCAAGCTTGTCCAGAAATTGCTTAAGTTCAATGGCTTCAGGAATCGTGAGTGATTCTCGCCCCGAGAAATCGTAATTCGCGTGTAGCTCGTCGACCTGATACTTATCCTGAAGTCTCGCAATGACGGACATTAAATGCTGAGCTGCTTCGTCGGCGTCGTTGTTGACGCGGTACCACAAATTTTCCAAGCTGTGGAGTTGCTGACGATTGACGGCTTCGTCGTAATCGGCCCTGAGCGAGTCATCCATCGGTGGTGCGGACTTCGCTTTTTTGCGAAACGCTTTGCCGGCTTTCTTTCGCACGGATGTGGTTTCGTATTTCTCCAACAGTTTTCGCTTCTGGTCTTCGAGCGTTGCCTTCATGAAATCTAGGCTAGGTCCGAATAGCGAAAGCTGCGATGGATCGATCTTGATCGCACGTGCCATCTCTTCTTCGGTGAGTGCTCGTTGCGAACCCCACGATAGCATCTGCTCCATCATCGGAGACACGATATCGGCTTGTTCTTGCCGTGGACCGGGAATGTTGACGGGGTCGTACTTCGTATAAGTGTGTAGGATCCCGCCCGGCGTTTTTGGTTTATCGTTGGGTTTCATTTTGTGGTTCCTTCGACCAAATTTCACAGCGGTTGTTTAACGTCCAGCCGAAGGCGTCGGCGTTTCACACTTCCAAAACGCCGACTCCTCCGGCTAGACGTTAAACGAAAAAGTGCCTTCATCGAAACCTAAACGCATGGCACAAACTCATCGCTTGACCCAATCGAGCACGCGAAGTCCGCCAGAAGGATTGCAGCGTTCTCGATATCGTCAAGCGAAATAACTTCGACAGCACTGTGCATGTACCGGTTCGGGATTCCGATCAGACCCGTAGCAACGCCACCTCGGTTAACTTGAATCACGTTCGAATCATTCGGCGCCGCCCTTCCAAGAGCAGCAGCCTGAATGGGAAGCTCGCTCTTTTTCGACGCCAAGTCGTGAAGCCTAGCATTCACTTTTTCGTTAACGTTTGGACCTCGGACAACCACGGGGCCGCCGCCAAGCCGAATGTCTCCTTGCTGAAATCGTTCGATCTTTGGACAGTCTGTCGCGTGAGTCACGTCAATCGCGACGCCAACATGCGGATCGATGCTAAACGCCGCTGTCCGGGCTCCCCGTAGGCCAATTTCTTCCTGCACCGTACTGACGGCGTAAACGCCAATCTTGACACCAGCTTCGGCCGCGATGCGAAGGGCCTCGACGGCAACCCAAACTCCGGTGCGATTGTCCGTTGCTGGAGCCGTAATCAAATTGTTCCTCAAACGTGTCATGCCAAGTTCCAAAGTCACGCTATCGCCGATGCGAACGAGCGACTCCGCTTCCTCGCGGTCCGCAGCACCGATGTCGATCCAAAGCTCTTTTGTCTTGACGACTTTTTTGCGTTCCGCTTCGTTGAGCAGATGGATGGCTTTCCGGGCGATAACTCCTTCGATCGGGCCGTCGTTGGTCCAGATGGTCATCCGCTGGCCAATGAGCTGCTGAGGATCCCAGCCGCCGACGGTTTGCGTGTAAATGAAACCATTTTCATCAATGTACGACACGATCAAGCCGATCTGATCACAATGGCCGGCAAACATCAGCCGCACATCGGCATCCGGATTCTTACAGAGAATCAAGTTCCCGTGCGAGTCTGTCTCCATCGAGTCCGCAAACCCGGCGGCGTAGTCGCGAACGACGGCTTGGACTCGCTCTTCATAGCCTGAAACGCCAGGCGTGTTCAAAAGTGTTTCAAAGAATTCTGCGGATGCTTCGTTCACGTCAATGCTCAGTCGGTTGCGATCAAAAAACGTCCATTCAATTTAGCGTTGTTGTCTCACAGGTGCCACCGCCACTGCATTTGCAACTATAATTGGGCAACCAATTACGACTCTGCAACACTTCCCATTTGCCGACACCATGATTTTCTCCGCCGCAGTCTATCGCTCTGCAATTTGCATCGCCTTTACTTTCGTGTTGCTGTCGAGCCATTGTTTTGCCTCGCAGCCAGAGCTTCCAAACTTCGTTGTCATTTTTATCGATGACATGGGCTACAACGACATCGGCCCATTCGGTGTTGAAGGCATCAAAACTCCGAATCTTGATCGGATGGCTGCCGAGGGTATGAAGTTCACCGACTTTCAAGTTTCATCCGCCGTTTGCTCGGCATCACGAGCAGCGCTGTTGACTGGCTGTTATCACACTCGCGTCGGGATTACGGGCGCGATCATGCCGGATCGAAAAATCGGTTTGCATCCGGACGAGATGACGATTGCGGAACTCTGTAAACAGAAGGGCTACGCCACCGCGTGTTTTGGGAAATGGCACCTCGGACACTATCCTCAATTCATGCCCAATCGCCAGGGATTCGACAAGTACTTCGGCTTACCGTATTCAAACGACATGTGGCCTTACAATCCCAAGCCAAAAGATCCAAATAGTAAGATCCATTCGCACAATTTTCCTCCTTTGCCGTTGTACGAGAATGAGAAAATCATCAACGCGGATGTTAAACCAGATGATCAAGCTCAGATGACGACGCAGTGCACTGAACGTGCGGTGAAGTTCATCGAAGAGAACAAAGAGAATCCTTTCTTCCTTTATGTACCACATTCGATGGTGCACGTTCCGCTGTATGTTTCGGACAAATTTAAAGGGAAGAGCGAACGTGGAATTTACGGCGACGTCGTCATGGAGATCGATTGGTCGGTTGGCCAAATTGTCGACACACTCAATAAGCACGGCCTCTCTGAGAACACCCTCGTCGTGTTCACCAGTGACAATGGTCCTTGGTTGAACTACGGAGATCATGCTGGTTTGGCGCATCCGCTTCGAGAAGGCAAAGGCACGATGTTCGAAGGCGGATGTCGAGTCCCAACTTTGATGCAGTGGCCCAACGTGATTCCAGCAGGCTCAACTTGTGAACAGATGGCATCATCAATCGATTTGTTTCCCACGATTGCAGACCGCATCGGTGCTGAACTGCCTAACAAAAAGATCGATGGCATCAACATTTTGCCCGTCCTAAAAGATCCGAAAGCAAAGCTCGATCGGAAATACTTTTTTCATTACTACGGTGGCGGGAATCTTCATGCCGTTCGAGACCAGCGTTGGAAACTTCACTTTCCTCATCAGTATCGAACGATTGGCGATTCTTCCGGTGGAAAAGATGGAATTCCGGTTAAGTACAAGTACCTCAAATGCGAAATGGCGCTTTACGATTTGGAAAACGATATCGGTGAAACCACTGATGTTTCGAAGGATCACCCGGACGTTGTTTCACGCCTAACAAAGGCTGCTGAAATCTGTCGAGCAGAATTGGGCGATGGGCACACAGATCAAAAGGGAGAGGGCGTTCGCTTGCCAGGCAAAGCGGAATAACGTCGTCAGAAATTGTCCGGCATTTCACCGAACCTAAGCAAGAAAACAACTTACATCATCGCGAGACGATACCATATTGACAGCATTTGCTTCGATGCATTCCGGTTAGGCAATTCGGGAACTTACCAGATTACCTTTTTTTATGGTTTCCGGTTTGGTTCCGGATCTGAGTATCGGAGCCAGTTCATCTCGATACGATAATACTGAGGCGCGACTCAATTTCTTGATCTGATCAAACTCATGTTAAATTCCAAAAACACTTCAAGCCAAAAAAAGAGACGCAAACGCAAACGCAAACTTAAGCATCGCATGGAGCAGGCGACAGTTGGCTTTGGGCTGTCGCCAATGAAAGTCTTCCTTTCACTGTTGTTGCTGGTCGCATTGGGTGGCCTCATTTACTACGTTGTCTTCGCTAAAGTTCCCGGCAGTGAAACGGTTGCCAAATCACCAAGCGAGATGAAGTTGCAAAAGACTGAGTTGACGGTAGATCAACGGCTTTCGCGGATGTCAAGTTTCAAGCCGTCCTCCGACAAGAGTTTTCTGGCGACGATTGATGAAATGGTGGATTTCGAAAACGAACTGGAAATCCTCGAGTCGAAACCCGGTCTCACTGAGCAACAAAAGTCGAAAATCGAGCTTCTCCACGTGCGTAATCAGAGCATTATCGTGATGACAATGGTGCGCAATAAGGTTGACTGTGAGACTGAAAAAGCCAAGCTGTTTCGCTATTGCACTCAACGGATTGATTCTACCGACGAGCAACTCAAAGAGAATTCGCGATATTGGCTCTGCATAATTCCTACGATTGAATTTGCCGAAAATCCATCAGACGAGACTTATCGCGAGTTCGCTGCTGCTTTGACCAGCTACCCCGACGGGTATCTAAAATCTCCTGTAAGCGCGGCCGTTCTTTGTGAGCTATTGGTGGAAATGAGCAAGGGAGGATCCTTCAAAAAGGAATTTGCGCGGAAGGGTTACAGCCTGCTGATTGAGCAACTGGCGAAAAGTGAGCTGAAATCGATTCACGATATCGGCAACAAGATGCAAGAGTATGCGAATTTTGGCGAGTACGATTTGAAAACTCTTGGAGATCGCCTTCGCTGGAGCAATCCATCCGGAAAGAGGGATTTGACAGGAGCTTTCGAATCGCTAGTTGCAAACCCAAATGCGAGAACACAAACTTGGGTCACGTTGATCCGTGCTTACGAAAACTTGCTTTCGACAGACAAGATCGAAGAAACGGGTGCTGCGTGGAAGAAAATGTGGGATTTGTCTTCTGCGTTGCCGGCAACAAAAAAGAAGAAATTGATCCAAGACATTCTCGATCGCCAACGGACCCGCGCCATGTCCATCGGCTCGCCTTTTGACATCTCAGGCACAACGGCTGCTGACGAAAAAGACATTGTCAACAACAAGGAATTCACCACCATCGTTTTCTGCGACAAAAGCAAAGGTTCGATGAACGCGCTTTTCAATCTTGGAAAAACCATCAAAGAACAGCAACTCAACTACCTTCCAATCGTTGCATTTGAAAATGAGTTGACCAAAAAGGACATTGCTAGCCTCCACATGGTCCCGGAGAGTGTCGCAATCGCGTCTCACAAGACCGCCAAGAAATACTTCGAAGCGTTCCCAGTCGACTTCTTTCCCTATTTGTTACTCATCGACAAAGAGGGAAACGTTATTTCGGCCAACCTTGGCTTTGACCAAGTACCAAATCGAATCGCTGCGGTCAAAAGTGCTCAACGCCGGAAACGTGCTGCAATGGAAGCCGAATCCGAAACGCCTGCGCTGCAGAAATAGATGACGCGACTAGGAGAAGCGAATTGAGCTAGTATCGCGAACTCGTTTGTCCCGAGTAAGCTCTGGCTGACTGCAGAGGCGGTTGAGGTGTCGAAGATGTTGCCTGCCCACTGAACAGCTCAGTCGCTTTTGTCGGAGCTTCGCGTGAGATCCGCTCGACATGCTTTTGAAGTCCGCTAGTCATCTGAGACAGCTCGTTAAAATCTGCCTGATCCAAGGTAGATGCACCGCTTGAACCGAAATCTGATTTCCCAAGTATGCGATCGATGAAACTTGGAGTCGCTGCTGCTTTGGGTTGAAAGATTCTTCCTAGCCCAGCCAATAACGGACCTCGTGAGCCTGTTTCAGAACCGGTTTTTGGAGCTCCAATTCCTTTGAGCTTGTCGAGAATTCCAAGACTTGGCAACGAGGGCCGCTTCAACCGAACATCAACGAAGTTGGAAATCGATTTAGGAAGCTCGAGCTTCTTGAATCCGAGAAACGTATTTTGCTTTTGTTCGAGGTCCAAAGCTGCGTCGTTCACGTTTCGAGTCAGATCCTGTATCGACGGAAGTTGTGCCTTAGCTTGGATCGTCGAAATCGAAAGAAACATTAACGCCAACAGTGCCGCCGAAAGCTTCATTTTCATTGGGAACTCGCCTTGGAAGTCTTGTATCAGATGGACTAAAATTTAATCTCGCGAGTCTTTCAAACGACTCGCTGCATGTCTAGATCAGTATTTCCTTTGCTAGCCGCAGGCCCTCGGTTCGTAATGGCTGGCTGACCGAAAATGGACACGATTTTCGGCCCATGGTGAAACCTCGGGGAAATCCGTTATGATGGACCGAAATCAAACCCATTCTTGAATCATTTTCATGTCTTCGGATTTCACGGAACACCAATCCGATGATGAACTCAGCAAAGCGAGGAAGCTGAGCATCGAGCCGACTCGTCCTCCGGCAAAGATTGAAGGCTATTCCATTCAAAACTTTGTTGGTCGTGGCTCTTACGGAGAAGTTTGGTCGGCGATCGATCAAAAGACCGGCAAACGCGTCGCGATCAAGTTTTATGCCCAACGTTCCAGTGTCGACGTAAAGCAACTTGCGCAGGAAGTCGAAAAGCTCGTCGTTCTGGCCGCAGATCGTCACGTCGTTCAACTGCTGGACGTGGGGTGGGACGCATCGCCGCCTTATTACGTGATGGACTATATCGAATTCGGCTCGCTGGAGGATCGCATCAAGTCCGGAGAGCCGATGCAGGTTTCTCGTGCCGTGGAAGTCTTCAAAGAAGTCGCAACGGGTTTGATGCACCTGCACGGCAAAGGGGTGTTGCACTGCGACCTCAAGCCGGGAAACGTGTTGCTTGATCAAGACGGCAAACCGCGGCTGGCTGACTTCGGTCAATCGAGATTGAAAACAGATAACACTTCCGCGTTGGGCACGCTCTTCTATATGGCGCCCGAACAGGCTGATCTCCGCTCTGCTCCCGACGCTAGGTGGGACGTTTACGGTTTAGGTGCTCTGCTTTACACGATGCTAATCGGTAAGCCCCCGTACTACTCGGATGAGCTGAAGCAGAAAATTGAAAACGCTGAAACGCTTCACGATCGTCTGAAGACTTATCGACGATCACTGAACAACTCCAGTCGTCTACGCGAGCACCGCAACATTCCGGGAGTTGATCGATCACTTGCCGATATCATTGACCGTTGCATCGCACCGCGACCAACAGATCGATTCGCCAGCGCCCAAAGCGTGCTGTCCGCGTTGCAACAGCGAGACATGAAACATCAAAACCGTCCTTTGATGTTGTTGGGAATTTTGGGTCCAGTGTTGTTGCTGGTTGTGATGAGCCTGTTTGGCTGGTGGGCGCTCAGGCAGGCCACTAGCGATGCGGACCAGGCGGTCATCACCAATGCGGAGGACAAGAATCAGTTCGTTGCAGCGATGGCGGCGCGTAGCGCGGCCGAGCAATTGGACGAATATTTTCGCGTGGTCAAACAGATTTCGCAGGATGAAGACTTTCTCGACGCATTTGATTCGATGCTTAACGATGAAGACCTGCGTTCGATTCGCCAGCAGCTTTCGGATCCGAATGACAATGGAAAGGAATCAACCAAGGAATTGCGACAAGCCCTTGTGGATCATCCAGCACGGCAAGACATGCAACCGATCTTTCAACGATTGATGGACGATCCGCAAGATGAATACCCAGAAGTCGCAAGTTGGTTCGCGACGGATCGCGCCGGCAACCAAGTCGCGGGCGTATTTGACAGCGGAAACAGCGAGACGATTGGAAAGAACTACTCCTATCGAACGTACTTCACTGGATTCGCCAAGGATGTAACCGACAGCGATGGGGAAAAAAAATATCCTGTCGTCGCGATCCCGTCCTCTAGACCAATCATTGAGAATCCGCATCTTTCGGCCAGCTTCTTCAGTCAAGCGTCCGGCTTGTTGAAAGTTGCTTTCTCGGTTCCTCTTCGCGACAAGGACGACACGATCATCGGTATCGTTGCGGCAACCGTGAACCTCGGAAAACTGGGGGACTTCCAAAACGAAGACAATCACTACGTGGTGCTGGTGGATACTCGAAAGGACGAAGGAGACCCTGAAGCAGGCGACAAGATACTTGAACACCCTCTCTTCTTGAAAGCCAAACAAGACAATAAAAATAAAGGAATTCCAAAAGAGCTGACCGATATCACGATCGATATGGAAAAAATCTTGAGTGAACATACGAGCGCCGACCCGTTTGGAAAAACATCGATGGGGGCGTTATACGATCGCATGTTTATCGTCGCTCGTGAGGAAGTGATGAAAGACTCGATTAAGAACTCCGCAAAAGAATCGACAGAATCAACCATGCTAAGCGGCCAAGGTGGAATCCATGTCCTCGCATTTGAGGACTACGAATCCGTTTTGAAACCGTCGCGCGAACTCAGTGCGCGTTTGGGACGTCTGGCATTACTCGCGCTTTTGATTTTGCTTTCACTGGCGATTGGAATGTGGCTGTTGGTCAATCGAATCTTCCGCGAATCGCGAAAACGACTGGTCGGTTCGCCGGACAGCGGGACATCGACTACTTTTACTGCCAGTTCTATCTCGACGGCTTCTTCGTCAGAACCGGGATCCACCACGCGTGGTTAATACCGTGGCTTTCGTTGCAGACGCCGCCCGCAGCATTCACCGCAGAAAGTAGCAGTCTCCGCCACGCCTACTCGACCACCAACCCGCGGAAATCTTCTTCGGCCGCGGGGAATTGTGGATCGAGTTCCTCCAGAACGTTCTTCAGTAATTGGCTAATCACCAAATTACGATACCACTTTTTGTCGGATGGGATAACGTGCCACGGCGAATGCTTCGTGTTGCAATTCGAAAGCGCATCTTCGTAAGCTCGCTGATAGTCGGGCCAAAGTTTTCGTTCTTTGAGATCACCAGGATTGAATTTCCAGTGCTTCTCAGGAACGTCAACTCGTTCTTGCAATCGTGCTCGTTGTGTTTCCTTGGAAATATGCAGAAAGCACTTCACAACTTTCGTGCCATTGTCAGAAAGAAGTTTTTCGAAATCGTTAATGTGATCGTAGTATTTGCTCCACTGATCTTTGGCAACCAATGAATGAACTCTGACAACCAAAACGTTTTCGTAGTGCGACCGATTGAAGATACCAATGTTGCCACGTCGCGGAGCCGCATTGTGACATCGCCACAGGAAGTCATGATCGAGCTCTTCCGCGGATGGAACTTTGAACGACGTGACTTGGCAGCTTGTGGGATTCATGCCTCGCATCACCGAGCGAATCGTTCCGTCCTTTCCCGCAGTGTCCATACCTTGAAGCACAAGCAAAATGCTGCGTTGGTTTTCAGCGTAGAGTCGCTTCGCCATCTCGGCCATTTCGACCGCATTCAGACCAATGCGTTTGCAGGCAGCCTTTTTGCCAAAATTGAGATCTTCTGGCGGGCCGCTCTCAACGTCTTTCAATTTGATCGAATCGCCGGATTTAAAAACATGCGGCAGGGCAACGTCAAACTTGGACATGTCGACTTCTCTGAATGATTTAGTAACGGTCTCGGATTACTTTGACTTCGCAATGTAGCGAGATTTGCTTTTGATCTCAAGCAGTATCAGTGCCGAGATCAAGAGTCTTGTCCTGGCCGAACCGCCGCGAAAATCTCATCAATCGTTTCCTCGTCAGCGTCCTGACCCCAGAGTCGTTCACGTTTCAACTCATCATCTTCTTCGAGAACTCTGTCCGGAACAGCCACACTCGCGATTGCCAACTCGGGCGCCGAAAGTTTCAAGCAGAAAAAGAACATCACGAGCGTCGGAAAACCAATCAGCAGCAAGTACACCATCGCTTCGCCCATGTTGCGGTCTGCTGCAGCGTATTGAACGCGGTACCAATTAAAAATCTGGCTGATTTCAAATCCAGATCGCAGATTGTTCCAAAATACATTAGGGGCAATCGCGTAGCTTGCCATCGTCGCCAAAAACACTAACAGGGCCGCACAGATTCCCATCTCAATAACAAAAGGTTTTCGTGTTTGAGATCGCCAAGCAAACAATCTGGAAATCAAAAACACGAGGCAGAAGAAGAACAGAAAGTAGACGAAATTTGTCAAAACCGCACATAAAGAAAACTGGACGTCGACCACGTTAAACGCTGTATTCACTCCACCGTTCACGTTTCCGACATCAAAGGTCACATCAAACAATGGGTTTGCGATCGCAACGATCGCCATGATTGAACTTAACGAGAAAGCTAGTCCGACGACAAACAGAAAGGCTCTACCCGGCCCCGGCATATACAGCGAATAAGCAGACCGCTTGAAAACGGTGGTCGGCAACGACCTTCGCACTCGGGGCGACATCCCTGAATGGCAGGCAACCATCATCGATCCTGCAAGCAACAAGTATTGCATTGCGAAACAGGATCCTGACATAAACGTATATTTATTGAACCCAAACGCGGCCATCGCAGCAAGCAACCATCCGAAAAACACCACCACCTGAACGGTGACACCGACACGAATCATGGTCGATCGATTACTTGACGAGAATGCAATCTTTGCAGACGCCGCGAAAAACAAAATGATTGCTGTAGAAATCCATGCCAAAAACGGACCTGCCAACATCAGATTGACCAGTGCTCGTTGGTTGGCCGGCATAGGAGCAAAACAAATTGCCCACGCCAAAAAGCACCACATCCAAGCACAAAACAGTAACCCAAGAATCAGGAAAACTGAAATCACTTGTACCAGACGGTTCGAATCCGCCGCGCTGGCCAATGCGATCGCGAGACAGCAGAGGCCAAATGAAACGATCAGGCCGCCGCCAATGGAATAATAGATTTGGGAAATGTCGACGCCACGAAGCAAATAGCAGAACGAGATGCAAGGAGCCAATACCGCCATGTAAATCAAAACCTGCAACATCGCGCTGCCGAGCTTTCCGGCAATAATTTGATAGGGCTTCATGGTCGTTATCAAAACCATGTCGATCGTGCCGTCTTCGTACTCTTGAGCCAATGAGCGATAGGTCGTGTAAGGAATGATCAACACAAGCGGCAAGCCAAGGATCCAAAGGAATCCACAGAGCATGAACGCGCCCAACGAGTCGACTTCATAGCCGTCACGTGCCGGCGAAAGAGCGAAGAACGTCCACACGATGACCACGGACAGAAGCACCATGAACGTGAGGAAGAATTGCCGACTCTTGATCGCTTGACGAGTTTCTTTCACGAGGATCGAGCTACAAAAGTCACTTATTCGATCCAACCAAGAATCAAACTTCGTCGTGGCCTCTCTGGCAACCAAAAATTCGCCAACGCCGCTTCCGTCGGCAGCACCTGACATGGAGACCGTGCCAGGAATGGGGCCGGTCGAAGCTGGATCGTTTTCTTCGGTGATCATTGAACGCGACCTTTCGTGACGTGCAGAAAGGCATCTTCAAGGGATCGTTGTTTGTTGGCGAAGCTAATCACGGGAAATCCGTTTTCGATCAGTTCGCGAAGTAGATTTGACTGATCTTCCAGCGATCCAGAAAACGCGAACTGCAAAACATTTCCTGAGAGCCGAACAGGAACCGAAAGTTTGTTTTCAAGCCACGACTTAACTGCCGATCCGTCACGGAGGACTTGCATCACAAGCTGCCCAGCTTCGGTGACGATGTCTACGTTTCCAGTTTCGGTCGCTTGCTGTTGTTCGCCAGAAAGAATTTCTTCAACGGATCCGACGGCAAGCAAACCACCCTGTTCGATGATCGCGACTCGGTCACACATTTCTGCCAATTCCGTCAGAATATGGCTGCTGATTAAAAGCGACTTGCCATCGTCTGCCAAAGCCGTAATCATTTCGCGAAGTTCAATACGAGCTCGCGGATCCAGTCCGGCGGCAGGTTCATCCAGCACGAGCACTTTCGGGTTGTGGATCAACGCTCGGCCGAGGCACAGACGCTGTTTCATTCCCTTGGAAAGTCCGGTGATTGGTTTCTGCGCGATTTGATCCAGTTGCGTAAACCCCATGACGTTTCGCAAACTGGAAATTCGATCTTTGCCCTTGAGTCCGTATGACCTCGCGAAAAAGTCGAGATACTCTTCGCATGTCACATTTGAATAGGCCCCGAATCCGTCCGGCATGTAGCCCAATCGACGGCGAACACGCTCGGGATCGTTCACGCTGCAAAAACCGTCGACTTTTGCAGAACCAGAATCTGGCGTGTCGAGCGTCGACAGGATTTTCATGCTGGTCGTTTTTCCAGCACCGTTGGGACCGATAAATCCAAAAACTTCGCCAGGATAAACTTTGAAGCTAACTTTATTTACGGCGACTGTTTTTCCAAACGTCCGCACAAGCTGATCGAATTCGATCGCCGGTCGCGAGGTGGAATGATTTTCTGATGGCGAAAAGTTCATTCGTTATCGAACTCCCGTGATGACATGAATCTCAGATTGTACCGTCGCGTCGGGAATCGGCATTTTGTATCGTTCGCAAGAGTCAGTTATTGCAAAATAGCGATCGTTGGCGTCAGACTTGAGGAACCTCGCAAGCGTGGACTCTCCCATTCGCCAGCAACTACTAAGTCGCGTAGCCACCGTGGTCGTCGTAATTGATTCGATATCGTTGCTGCCATAGTAGTTAATTGCGTTTGTGTTGGTACGTTGACGCGTACTTGTTCCAGCAGCAAGAACGGTAGTCGGCGCTCGCTCACGAATCGCGTCTCGCAGAATCAGTGCGGCGTCACCCATCGTAAGTTTTTCCGCAGCTTTCGATTCGCCAGCTCCAATGTCTTGACACAACCAAAGTTCTCCAGCCTTACAGTCGTCAGTGAGGAATGCGACAGCTACGACGGATCGTTCAAACCCGTTGCGAACCGTAACCGCGACTGAGTCACCATCACCGCTGGGCACAAACACAAGTTTCTCCTGCGACTCACCTGATGATCGTGATGAAACTTGATGACTGGTTCGAGCACGAATTTCTCCGCCGGAAATTTCTTCGCTCGTGTCATCCCAGCTGATTCGCTGCACGCGGCCGCCGCTGGGAGCGTTCACCATCCCGTAGGCTGAGCCCTCGAGTCGGTACGATGAGGGAGTCATGCCTGAGTAAACGTGCGCCAGTGCTGATGTTGATTGACGGCCTGTTCGCTGATTCAGTTCAGTGAACGTGAACAGGTTCACTCGAGTATCAAACCCTTCGGCGAAAATCGCGTAAGCTAGGATAACGGTGCAGAAGATCGTCGAAATGATTGGCACGATCACAAACATCAAATTCAACTTGTGTTTCCGCTTGAGCACAAAAAACGTAAGCGGACCAATCACCAACAGGTAGAGCAAAATCGAGGTTTCAAAAACGTAGCGTGGCGGTTCGTCAAACTCAGGGAACCCAAAAGAACGTAGTGCGTCGGAACTTAGTACACGATGATCACCTTTGCTTGGCTTTGCAGCGTCGGCGAACATACTGACAATCGCCCACCGATCACCGGTTCCTTTGCCCCAATCAGATGCGTCGTCCGACAAACACACGACTTGGCCCAACTCAAAATCGATAGACACCATGTCTTTCGCGATGCCCTTGTCGATTGCGGGACCCAATTTCTCTTTTTTAATATCCTGCGGTCGAGGAAGCAGAGTCGTGTCTACTTCCCCCATGTCGTTCATGCCATTAAATGACATGTTTATTCCCGATGATTGATTCCGAATCGTCGCTGTCATCGCCGCATCGATTTCTTCAGGAGTTGGTTGCTTGGAGCGATACCGACAATTACGACTTGCACGAAGTTTGGAATCCGAATCACCCAGCAGGCGCAACGCATCATCGGCTTTCTCCAGTTTGTCGCCGCAATTCATGACAATCAGTCTTCCTGACGCAGCGACCCACCGTTCGATTGCGAGGAGCTTCCCCGGATGCTTTTTGGAAAGTAACTTCAAATCTTCGTAAGTGATGATGATTTGCCCAAGGCCTTCATAGGCAAACCATCGTGAAGGCAACGACTCGAGCGACATTGCTCCGGCCAGTGGTGAGGTAAAACCACCGAAGGTCATGAACGTTCGACCGCCGCCAAAGTTCACGTTGGCGTCTTGATACCAGCCATTTAAGTCGTTGACCTTTGGAAACGTTGCATTGGTCGCCACTGCTGTCGCAGTTTGCACCATCGGCGCGACCTTTCTGCTCATCGCCGTGAACTGAACGGATTCATCTGCGACGACACCCGACGAAGCCAAAATAAACGACTGCTGGTCGGAGGAAGCTGCAAGTTGATTGCTGCCGTAGTCGTAGTAACTGCGTTTGGCGAAATCGTTGCGATTTAATCGCAGATTGCCGTCGATCTCTGTGTGCAGGGACATTTGATATCCCGTCATGTTCGGTACGTAGAGCTCTCCAACTGCTGACGTATCGCCTTTTCGAATCGAAACCTTTGTGGAAACTTTCGAACCCGAGTTGTATCCATCATTTGAGGCAACCACAAAGAAATCAATATCGTCTACCGACGGGCCACCAATCGGTTTGATTACAACCCGCACGTATTTCATTTGTGAAGTCGCCGGCCAAAAATCAAGGTAGCGAATCGTGTAGCCCAATCTTTTCGTCTGAGCCAAAGTTGCGGATGCACCGAATGTGAAAACTGCTGACCAGATCAGCGACAGGACAACGAATTTGGCAAAGCGTCGATGGATCATTGGCTGTCCTCCTGATTGTCGTCGCCGACAACGACTGGCATCCGGGGCTTGCCGCGAAAAACGAACAGCACTGACCAATAGAGAGCCGCAAAAACCAGAAAGTACAGGACGGACATGCAGACTGAGACTCCCAATCCATAGGCGAGCGGACTGCCGTTGGCTCCCGCTCCGATCATTGCCGCGATCAAAGCAGCAACGATCATTCCGTACAGCATTTGACGAATTGAAAACTTCACTCGCTCTCCCCATTAAAGTCGTGCGTGTCAAATTGTAGCGACAATCGAGTCGCCTTGCTGTGATTTTGGGCTTTCGTTTTTGTGATTGGAATATTGGAGATGTTTTCTGGCAGCGAGCAAATTGGAAGAAAGAAATATGGATGGATTGGAGACATGAGTGCTCATCCCTCTCGCTTCAGGCCTTTCGGTAGGGTGATGTTAGTTTGCTGCTAGGTCACGCCCGGTTCCGAACCGCTTCCAGCAACCTTTCCATATCCGCAGGCATTGGGCACTCAAGTTCCATTCTGTCGCCTGATTCGGGATGATCGAAAGCAATCCGTTTGGCATGGAGAGCCTGTCGCTCCAGCAGCATCGTTTTATCGTCCGTTCGATTCAAATCGCCAACGGACAATCTCGCTCGACCGCCGTAGAGTCGATCGCAAACGACCGGACAACCAACATGAGCCATGTGGACTCTGATCTGATGTGTGCGGCCAGTTTTGGGTTTTACCCGAACGAGCGCGAATCCGTTCAGCCTTTCGATCACTTCATACATCGAAACAGCAGCCCGACTCGAGCGATGATTCTCTCGAATGGCTTTCTTTTCTCGTTGATAGGGATGCTCTCCGATGGGTTTGTCGATGATGTCGCGATCGCGATCAGGAGCAGGCGTCACAATCGCGTAGTATTCTTTCTCCACCGTCCGATCCTGAAACTGTTTTCCCAGCACCGCATGCGCATGATCTGTTTTGGCCACGAGGATGACACCACTGGTGTCACGGTCAAGCCGATGAACAATACCTGGTCGCGTCGGTCCGCCGATCGAGCTGAGTGTTTTGAAATGGAACGCCAATGCTGCGGTCATGGTGCCGGACCAGTGACCTTTTGCCGGATGCACAACCATCGCTGGCGGTTTGTTGATCGCGACCAAGTGTTCGTCTTCATAGATTAGATCCAGAGGAATGTCTTCCGGAATCGGGCCTTCGGACGGCGTTTCGATTGGCTGACACGCGACCGATTGGCCCGGCTTAAGCCGTGTGGATGATTTGGCTTTCTTGCCATCAACCAACACGTCGCCCTTCGAGATAGCGCGTTGTAATCTGACGCGACTGTGTTTAGAAAAGTGTGAAACGAGAAACGAATCCAGCCTCAACTGATCCTCTTCATCAGCCACAACGATGGTTTGGGTAAGATTTGCATCCGATTGTGCTTCAAAATCCATCGATTTAGCGGCAACTAAGCTTGGGGAACGGAGAGAATATCGGTTATGATAGGTTACAAAGTCTTCTCACGCATCAATAGACGCACTTGATGTAAATGGATCGAAGTTCATTTGGGTTGGATGGATCGATGAAGAAAATCGGATTCTGCAAACAGTGCTTACGAAATGTGCCACACATTTTGTATTTCCGATGGCCCGGTTTTCGATTGCTGAATCGGTGTCTTGAGTTTGCGAATTCGTTGCCGATCGCGAGCTGGCATTGTTGCGGATGCGAAAAGAACTCATTTCGCTTGAAGCGTCCAGACCCGGAAGTGACTACGGATGTTACGTCAACAGAAATGAAGGACATCGTCCCGTGGCCGGACAGAAATGATCCTAACCAAAGGTTTGGATTGTTGTTTCGTCGGAAGCGGAAGACAAACGTTGTAAAAGATCCTGCTCCTGAAACGGCCGAACCGGCTGGCGCTGAACATGTTGGAAATGTGACTCGAAGCGATGATTCGTTGCTTGTGCGAAAAGCAAGGGCCGCTCGGTACTCGAAAAAGTATCGGGAAGGCGTCGTAAATCGAATTCTTTCGGGCAAATCAACTATCTCGCAAGTCCGCAAGGAACTCGGACTTTCCGAGAGAGACCTTCTCGATTGGATTAACGATCGAGTCCTTATGCAGGATCAAAAAATTGCCAAGCTCGGCCAAATAGTTGAAGCGGTTCGGAAAATCTCAACCGACGGCTCAAAGGCCAATTCAGGAAATCGTCAGTTCAAGATTCACACAGACGAACCGGACGAATTCTCTCAAGACGATGCTCCCGTGCGTAGAGGCGCGACAATCGATGGGCGAATCAACCGACGCTAAACAGATCTTCAAATCAAAACGTGATTCTGGAAGTTTTCTGCCGACCCATGCTACAATGGGAACGTCGTTATAGGCGGCGACAATCCAAAGAGGCACTTACTATGGCAGTGAAGAAGATGAAGTTCATTGAAATGACGGGCACGACGCTGGAGTCGATGCTGAGTGAAAAAGAGTTGAAAGATCTCTCCGGCGCAGGGGTGGATGATCATTCGATCGTTCGAATCAATCAACATGGTGACATTGAAGTCCGTCGCGAACTCAAGTGGGACGTTATTGGCGGACTGCTTGGCAACTTCGAAGAACGAATCAAAAAGCAAACTGGATTCGAGTGGGCGTGAGCCATAGTCACGAAGACACAATCGTTGCGATTGCTTCTCCTCACGGCTCAGGGATCCGGGGTATCGTTCGCCTTTCTGGCCCAGCAGCGATCGATTGTGCGGTTGCCGATTTCCGGCCTGATATTGGCAACACATCTTTAGTTTCACTACAAACGGCTGACGCAATTTCTGGCCAACTCAATTGTGACGGTGTCGTCGTCCCGGGCCGCATGTTAGCGTGGCCAACCAACAGCAGTTTTACTCGACAGCCATCGGTAGAATTTCACACCTTTGGTTCGCCTTCGGTGTTGGATTTGATCGTGAAACAGCTCTGCCGCCGCGGAGCTCGACTTGCTGAACCAGGCGAGTTTACGATGCGGGCTTTTCTGTCTGGACGGCTGGATCTAACACAAGCGGAAGCCGTGCTTGCCGTTATCGACGCCAAAAACCGAAAACAACTCGACGTCGCAATCGATCAGCTTGCCGGCGGCATGGGAGCTCGGCTCGACAAAACTCGAAATGAATTGGTTGCGGCGTTGGCGGAACTGGAGGCTGGCTTGGATTTCGTTGAAGAAGATATCGAATTCATCACCAACGACGCCATGATCGGAAAGTTAGAATCGGCCTACCATTCGATTGGAAAACTCTTGTCACAATTGTCGAATCGTGACAGTCGGAATCAACATTTTCGCGTCAGCCTGTTTGGACTGCCAAACGCAGGCAAGAGCAGCCTTTTTAATTGTCTGCTAAACAAAGATCTTGCCATCGTTTCCGATGTCCAAGGCACGACGACCGATCGAGTAACCTCGTTGCTTGACTTCGGCGACCAGAAAATTGAATTGGTCGATACGGCTGGAATCGAACAAATTAATTCGAACCAATCGATCGCAGCAGCATCTCAAAATCATCGAGCGAATGAAATCGAACAGTGTGACTTGGCGTTACTGTGCATCAGTGCTGAATGCTCAGCCGATGAACTTGCTATGCAATTGCGTCAACTGTCCGAGTTCCACTCTGCAACAACAGCGGTAGTTCTGACTAAAGCAGATCGTTCCGGTTCTGCTGCAGAATTGGTCGGTGATTTAGAGTCTCGTTTTGCGGATATGCGCATTGCGTCTACAAGCGTCATTGATCTCCAAGGAATCGACGACTTGAGAAAGCTGATCGAAAAATTCGCTTTGGAATCACAGTCCGCGGAAACTGCCATTGTTGGCTCAACGATGCTGCGGACCGGACAAAGCCTATTGGAGTCACACGCAGCGATCGAATCGGCATTGTCAGCTGCACGCGATGGCATCGGCGATGAAGTTGTCGCCTCCGAAGTTCGGTCAGCGTTGGATTGCTTGGGGCTAATCGTTGGAACCATCTATACCGATGACATCCTAGATGTCGTATTCGGAAAATTCTGTATCGGGAAATGAATGGCTGAACCAATCCTTTTCAATATTTACGTCGCCGCAACCATCGTTTTGGTACTCGTCTACGCAGTCTACACGATTCACCTGATCATTGACGATGCGAGCATCATTGATTTGGTTTGGGGAGCTGGATTCGGATTGGTCGCAATCGGCTTGTTGATTTTTGCTGCACCAAAAACGAACTACAACGTCCTGCTGGCGGGTCTGCCGATCGTTTGGTCAGTCCGCTACACGACCTTTATCTTCTTGCGCAATTGGGGCAAGGGCGAAGATGATCGCTATACCGAACTGCGAGTACGAATTGAAAAAAAGAGGACGCCTTGGTGGTTGTTTTCGTTCTACGGCGTCTACGGATTTCAGGCCGTTGCCATGTTTACCGTGTGTGCTCCATTAATTATCGGTATGGCGGCAACGAGCTCGGTCCAAATTGGGTGGCTGCCGATCGTTGGGCTTTGCGTTTGGATCGTTGGCTTTTTGTTCGAAGCCATCGGTGATATGCAGCTGGAATCATTTAAGGAAAAACACCGCGATTTCAGCGGGCCTTACTCGGAGAAACCCGTTTTGACTTCGGGTCTTTGGCGTTACACTCGACACCCAAACTATTTTGGTAACGCGTGCATGTGGTGGGGAATCGGCCTAATTGCCGTCGTCGCGCCCTACGGTTGGGTCGGCCTGATCGGTCCTGCTTTCATGAATTTCGCGTTGGTTTACTTGACGGGCAAAGCCAACAACGAGCGAAAGATGACCAAACGGCCGGCGTACCGTAAATACGTCGAGACGACATCCGGTTTCTTTCCGATGCCGCCGAAAAAGAACACTTCAAGTGATTGAGTGGGCTCCGGGATCTTGAAGATACTACCGAGTAAGCCATGTTTCTTCGCAATTGTTTAACGGCAAGAAGCCAGTGGCGACCGCGCGACCTTGCTGGCTCAGTCGCCTCCGGCTTGCCGTTAAACTCAATGCCTTGAAACGAAATGTCCCAAACGTAAAAACCTATTTTTTCTTCGAAGCCTTCTTAGCTTTCACTGCCTTCTTTGCAGGTTTACTATTCTTACTGGTCTTCTTTTTGGCTGATTTCTTTTTGCCAAACGCAGAAGACCAATTGCTGCTGTACGACTTACTGGGTCCGCTTCGTAAAATGGTCATCGTGTATCTCAATCTTAAAATTTGGAGGGCGAGTTAGTGTGACGACCAATTCGAAATTTCGACGGAGTCGTCAATAGGCGAAAGATAAATGTAAGTTTCCACTGGCTCAAGGTTCCAAGGTGACAAAAGTTGAATCGGATCTCTGCGATACAGCCCAACGCTCACGCCTTCAATCACGTCCAACTTTCGGAGGCAGTCGTCGTCGACGTCGTAGAGTTCACCTTGAATCGATTTGCCTTGTTCGGCAAAAACCAGTCCGGGATAACTTCCGAGATCGAAGAGTTTATAGTTCGGTTTTGTTATTGCGATCCCTAAAAATGTCTGATTGGAAAGCGCATCGTGTCGGCAGAAACCTCGTTTGAGTGTGCCATAGACAAAAATGCGACGCATCGGCCTAACTATTTTGTCGAAAGAACTACTGGCTCTGTTTGATCGTCTTCGCTTTCGCTCGCGGCTTCAAACTCAACGATCGCTTTTACTTTCCCTGCACTCTTGGGGCCAAGCGAAGTAAAGAAGCTCAACTCACACTCATGGCGACCTGTTTTGCCTGCTTCACCGACATAAGTGACGTCAACGATGTGCGTCTTTCGCAAACCAGTCTTCTTGGCCGAAACTCGAAACGCTTTCGATCGGCATTTGACATCAGTGATTTTGAAAGGCTCGTCAGCCCTAATGACCACAACTTTACTAACCGATTTGCCAGCTGTCATGTCGTTCATGATCAGCACTGACGGACTTAGCTTGATCGCAGAGCCCATCTTCGCTGTGAATTTCAAAGGGACTTGGCGACGCCGGCCGTTTTCGTCCACCACGATAAACAGGTCACCTTGACTAAATCCGTCCGGTGCAGAATCTTTCAGCCGAGTCTGCATCGTATATTGAATCTGATTGTTCACGCGAACCGGTTGTTTCAGGGCGACACCCACATGCGGGAACGTGCTTTTGATGTCAACGATTCGGAATGCACTGTTCGGTGGACCAGTGATCGTTGTTTGGTAGATCGGCGTCTTACCACGTGAGACCTGTCCAAAATCGATTGACTCAGGTTGAACTCGGATCGCCGAAACGATTGTTCCTTTGACTGTCAGCTGAACTTCGCCGACCATCGGTTGACCGAATCGAACCGTAACGGTGGCTTGTTTGAAACCGTTGAAGGGCTTGCTGTTGAAGCGACAGATAACTTCCGCCGTTTCCCAAGACTTCAGTTGGCGTTTGGAGACAGAAACTTGAGTACATCCACAGCTCGAAAACACCTGAGCGATGTTGATGTTCTCCTTGTAAATGTTTTTGATCTCGAAACGATATTCTGGCATCTCCCCTTTTTGCACTTCCCCAAAATCATGGGCGAATTCAGTCAGCATTTTTCGCGCCCATTCCTGCGCAAAAGAGTCTGCTGGCGAGAAGATGGTGAAAACCAGAACGGAAAGAACGAAAAGTTTTATGGCGAATCGATTCATCGAAATTGGACTCGATTTATCTACAGGGTGAATGTCAGTTGCTTAAATCTACGGTAGTACGAATCTGTTTCAAGCCACGAATCCGCAACTGGTTACTTACCGCACTACCTTTATCGGCTTTTCAACGCCGTCCCGTCACCTATGATCCGCTTGCAGCACCAGCGTTTCTTGCTCCCAAATCTTGCCTAAACGCCCGAATTGTTCAAGTTTGACTTGAAGTGAGCGAATTGATCAGGGAATTGGTTTCGGCCCTTTTTCTGAGACGCATTTCTTTTCTGGTTTCTCGATCCCGATAGACAAGCTTTTCTTCATCTGATTCGGGGACAGGTAGCGGAACTTCCGTCGGCTTGCCGTTGCCACCCAAAGCCACAAAAGTCAAGTACGAGATTGCAGCCAATTCGATAGCGCCGGTGTTGGAATGTTCGGTCGAGATCTTTATAAAAACCTCCATTGACGTTCGCCCCGCCGAGCAAACGAACGATTCGAGTCGCACGATATCGTCGTTTTGAATCGGACGATGAAAGTGGACTCCATCGTTGGATGCAGTGACCACAGGACATTTGCAGTGTCGCCGCGCCGAAATAGCCGCCGTTTCATCGATGTGCTTCATCAGCAAACCACCGAACATCGTGTTGTGCATGTTCGTATCGCCAGGTAGAACGATGTTCTCCTGCACCGCATACGAACGGCTCATCGGAATTTCATCTCGAGCCATCTATATTCTTTCCGAAGTTGTTTGTCGTTGGTGAAGCAGATCTCGATATCGTTTCGCGCTTTCGATCGCCTGATCCTGTGTGTTCGCTATCACGGTCGCGTGCCCCATCTTTCTGCCGGGACGAGCATCCGATTTCCCGTAAAGATGCAAGTGAACATCACAATCAAGTTCTTTTGCGGCGAGTTCAAAATTGGGATCGCCATCGGTCCAGAGGTCGCCAAGCAAATTGACCATGACAGCGGATTCCAGTTCAACTGACTCGGACAATTCATGGCCAGTAACAGCCAACGCCTGCATGTCGAATTGTGAAAGTGAAAACGAATCGATTGTCAGGTGGCCAGAGTTGTGAGGACGTGGAGCAATCTCGTTGACGAGAATCATGCCGCTTTTGCTCACAAAGAACTCAACACAAAATGTACCAACGAGCGAAAACTGTTTCGCGAGTTCAATTGACATTTCGCGAATTCGGTCGGCGACGACTTGGTCAACCGCGTGATCAATCCAAGAAGTATCCAGAATGTGATTCACGTGTTGGTTATGAATCGGACCGATCGTTTCGAAATTTCCATGTTGGTCACCAGCGACGATCATGGATACTTCATAATCCAGATCAATCAGTCGCTCCAGCGTGCATTTTCGATTGTCTACTTCGCCCCAAATGCTTGAAAGTTCATCCGGCGTTTCGTCGCCACGAAGTTTCCATTGGCCCTTGCCGTCGTAGCCATCACGGGCTGTTTTTAAAACCGCGGAGGAATCAAGCGACTTCAATGCGGCGACCAAACTGTCAAACGTATCAACGATCGCAAAATCAGCAGTTGGAATGCTGTGCTCTTTGAGAAACGATTTTTCGAACGCACGATTTTGCGTCGTTTGAACCACAGCGAGTGACGGCATCAAGGCAGTCTTTTGATCGATCGATGCAAGCGTACTCGGAGGGATCGACTCAAACTCATAAGTCACAGCTTGACATTGCCGGACCAGTGATTCGATAGAAGCTTCGTCCTCGAAAGATCCGCAGATCACCTCGTCTGCATAGCGAGCCGCGGGTTCGTCGGCGTGATTGCAAAAGCAGCAAACACGGTAGCCCAAGCGTTGAGCGGCTTGGGTAAAAAACATGCCCAACTGCCCTCCCCCGACCAGCCCTATCATCGAGCCTTCTGGAAGTGGCGTAACAGCGGAATCCTCGATCTGTGTCATAGCACCGGAGAAAATTCGTCTTCGTGATGAAGCATCGCATTTTGCCAAGTGTTGTCGTCGACGACAAGTAGCAATTGGCAAATACAAGGAGGTGACCGCGAATCAATTAATCCAAGCCCGACGCGCGAGCGAGTGGTTCACTATATGCACAATTACGGGAAACCATTCGCTTGTGCTTCGGGCTTGTATTTTAAAATAGAGCCTAGTTGAACTCCGCCCGCTGCTGCTCGGAATAGATCGCTGGCTCGTCTGTACCGTCACCATCCCAATCGCCAGCGACTGGTTTGTCTGCTGCACCGCCGAGTTCAAACGTACGATCCGTAATGTCAAGCTCACGATTTCCGTTGGAGTCGATAATCCAAGTGCCGTTGCGATAGATCGCAAGTTCTTCAATGCCATCGCCATTGAAATCGCCAACCACCGGGCGATCGCCGGCCTGACCGAATCGAACTGTCACGTCCATGTGATCAAAGCGACCGTCTCCGTTGATGTCCAACTCCCACTCTCCATCGCGGAACGTTCCGATCGAGCGAATTCCGTTTCCATTCCAGTCACCCGTGACCGGAATTTTCTCTTCTTCGTCCAAACCGAACACGTGGTCAACAACATCTGTCTGCTGATTACCATAGCTGGTTAGCTTCATCACACGAGCGCCATTGGTCGCTTCGCTGTCCGTCGGCGGAACGTTCTTCGGTTTTGTGTACGCTGAGTTGTCCGGATTTGGAAGACCGGGCTCGCGTGCGATCGCTTCTGGATCCTGCTCCCACATTGGTCCGTAGATACCAATGTCGTCTTTGCCGTCACCGTCCCAGTCCCCAACCACTGGACGATCTTCGCTGTCGCCTAACTTGGCCAACAAGTCGGACTGATCCCACGTACCATTGTGGTTAATGTCGATCATCCAGTATCCATCTTTGAAGACGGCGACTTCATCAATCCCGTTTCCGTCAAAGTCTCCGGCCAAAGGGATGCCGCCAAGGACTCCAAAACGAACTGAGCCATCGACGTTCTTCGTGATCTCGTCATTATTGGTTGTCGTGAAAGACCACGTCGCGTCGTCCATGTCGAAGCGACTCCAATCGGTATCGGCAATGAAGCCAGCTTGTTGCCAAACCGATTCTGCGTCTGTTGATTCACCACCAGCGGCTCGCGGAAGTCCACCGTTGACCACGCTAAGGTGCCAGCTGTACCCATCTTCGGGTTGAGCAGGAAGTTCTTGACCTCCAGCAGCCCCAACGATCGAAATGAAGTTGCCACTTTGAGCACCAGCCAAACCAGGGAAACCAGTTATTCCTGGATTCGGTCGAACCGGATTTCCTGGAATCTGTGGAGTCGTCGAATTGCCAGGGTTGGGATTGCCGGGTGTCGTTGGGTTAGCGACCGCCCGAACTTCCGTGAAGTTGTTTTGCGTCGAAATTCCACCGGCGTCAACGTTGATGTTCGCGACAACGTCCTGGAGTTGAGCCGCGCTGAACGTTTGACTTAAAGCCGAAACTGCACCTTGCACTTCCGTTGTTGAATTGAATGAAACTCCGGAAGTTCCGTTCTGAGTTATTCCCGGGATATCGTTCGCATCTGAAAAACCATCCGGTTGGTTTTGAACGACAACGTAGCTGCCTGGCTGCAACCCTTGGAACCAATACTCTCCATCGGCCATCGTGTCCATGTAAACGGCTGCGTCAGGATTTGATGAATCCATATGCGTATAGAACTCGCCCATTACTTCACTGAGCTTGACCGGCCGCGGTTGAATCTGGCTGTTGGCTGGATCAAAGTAGTAGTACAACTCCATGCGAACGCCTTCAATGGGCGTATCAACGCCCGCGGTGTAAATTCCATCACGAAGTTCTCGATAGCCTTCAGGAACCGTACCATCTTCAGTTTCAAACGCAGGACCATCTTCCCATACTCGTCCGTGAATTTCCGCCGGTGCCACCTCGCAGAAATTGTACTCCTCCAATCGCTGGCCTGAGCTAACGGAGATGTTTGACAAAAGGTTTTCGGTTGCTGAACCGTTTCCGCTGCCGGTCCTTTCGCCACCAGAAAAATAGTCTTCTGGTTGAGTTTGGCGAATTGAATAAGTGCCAGGATCAAGGTTTCCAAACTCATAGAATCCGTTCGCATCTGTCTCGGTCGTCGCAACAACGCGGCCATTGGCATCGAGCAATTCGAGCGTCACGTTGGCAAGCGGTGACTCGTTTGTGTTGGCGTCGAAGACACAGTTGCCGTTGCTGTCCGTGTGGACGAACCCAGAAATTGCGGCCGGCAGAAGCTCGCCGAAGTCGTAGTTCACGCCATTGTCGCCACCATCTAGCGTGACGTTGAATCCGTCTGGCTTCGTACTTCCACCAAGTGATCCGATTGATTCTTGGCCATCGATGTAGTCGCTTGGTTGCTGTTCCGCGATCATGTAATCACCAGCAAGCAGATCTTCGAAGCAATAGTCGCCGTTGGCGTCAGTCGTTGTGGTGCTAATGAGATTGCCATCAGCGTCCATCAGTTCGATCACAACACCAGCAATACCTTCTTCGCCAGCATCTTGCCGTCCATTGTCGTTGCGGTCGTGGTACACGGTGCCTTTGATTGAAGCAGGCTCGTGCTCGCAGAAGTTGTACTGCGTTCCGGCTTGACCTGAACCGACAACAATTCCGTCAAAACGATCGTTGGTCTTGGTGCCGACCGTCTGGTTACCGACATCGCCAACCACGTCTCCGCCGTCTAGGTATCCGTCTGGCTGAACTTCGACAACTGAGTAAGTTCCCGGTACGAGCTCGTCGAAGTTGTAGTTTCCTGTCGCGTCCGTTTGAGTCGTCGCAATCACAGCGCCACTCTCGTCGAGCAACTGAATGGTCACGCCTTCAATTGGCTGGAAGTTAGGATCGCTCGGGTCCAACTTGCTCTGACCTGGAACGTCAACACTAACGTAGCCGCCGATCGAAGCCGATTTGAGTTCTCCGAAGTTGTACTCTACGCCATGATCGTCTGCACACAATTCGATGTTACTGAATCGATCGTTTGACTGATTGCCGTTAGTCTGGCCAGCAACCTCGCCGACTGCGTCCTGGCCATCGATGAAGTCCGCCAGCGGATCGACTTCGCCAGGATAGCTATTGATTTCAACAACTTCGTAAATCCCGGGCGGCAGTCCGTCAACACTGTAGTGGCCGTTGGCGTCGGTTCGCACGAAGATCGGTGTTGAATCCGCAAACGGATCGACAGCGATGTCTCCTTTGGCACCAACGCGTGTAACTTGAATCAGCACATTGGCAATGCCCTCTTCGCCTAGATCCTGAACTCCGTTGTCGTTTTCGTCGTGATAGACGTTTCCTTCGATCGATGCTGGACGCACTTCTTTGAAGTCGTAATCTGTCGCGGCAGTGTCGCCAAGCTCGATATTGATGTTACCTATGACGTTGGCGTTGTCACTGCGATCATTACTGACATCGCCGCCCTCAGATCCAGCGGTTGCACCGACGTCGAGGTATCCGTCTGGCTGAGTCTGAACGAGACGATATTCGCCTGGCTTTAGACCAAGCTCTTTGCCAAATTCGTAATCCCCATTGGCGTCGGTGGTCGTCGTGGCAACGGTCTCATATGCGTTCGTGTTTGGATTCAGCAGCTGCAATTCGATGCCCACATTGGCGATTCCATCTTCGCTATCGTCGTGGACACAATCGAGGTCTTCATCGTGGTAGACCGTTCCCGAAATCGAGATAGGTTTCGCGACCAGATCATAAGCATCAATGGCAGCAGCCGTTCGGTCAGCTTGACCGGTCTGGTTGTCTAACTGAAGATCGACTGTCTGCAATGCGACGGAACCACCTTCGTCAAAAAGCTGATTGTACTCATCGTAGAAGATGCCTTCTTCTTGCGGCTGGATAAATCCACCCTCGAGTATCGCATTGATCGCGACCGTACGATCTTCGAAATTGTAGTTCTGGTCAACGAAAGATGCATTGAAGAACGAACCTTCAAACTCAACACCAGAAGCGATTTTGTCAGTCCGCAGACGTTCAACTTCGTCCACGTCAATCGTGAAAGCAAATACATCTCCGGCTTCGAAGTTGTCAACTTCGACTGACAGCAACAGGCCGTTGTCGGAAACTGTGATCCCACGAATGTCAGCTTCTGTGACTCCGGAGCTATTCGCTGCATCAAACTGAAAATCGTGGTGGCCACCAGCTCCGGGCTGTCCTTCTCCAACATCAAAGAACATGTCACCGTCGGACAGCGAATTGGTACCATCTTGATCACCGTTGATGGTGAATTGAGTCAACTGAGTTGTTTCAGCGCCGCCTTCGAAACTAACTTCGAAGTAGTCAGGAGTCGTGTCCTGTCCGGTGTCGCCTTCTAGGTACGTAACGCCGGCGATCACTGGATCGGCAGACAGCACGCGACGCTCCTCGAGCACTTCAAAACGACAACGGCGATGGCCGTCATCTTTTTGGGCGTTGCTGTTTGTTGAGGGACTTTTCAGACCAAGAATACGATTCGAAATTCGGTTAATAAGGCTCACGGATTACCTCCTGTAATGGAAACCAGTTCTTCCTGAACGTGGCGTCGATGTGTCTGCGGCGGGCGGGAACTTAGTGCGGAAGAAAACTACCGGAATGAAGCGGTTGTTGGTGCATTGGCACGGGGAGCGATAAAACGTGGCGTTGCCAATGCCAGCTGGTCCTTGTCTGGCGTCCAAATGCGAACTGTCGTATCGAAGCTACCGGAAACCAAAACGTCTTGAGCCATGTCGAGACAGGAAACGGTGCCAGTGTGCTTTTCTAGCGACCCGATCTCAGAACCGCGTTGCGTATTCCAAATGTGAATCTTGTTGTCGCTGCCGGAAGTGGCGATTACCGAAGGAGCGATCGTTTGAACCGCAAACAATTTCGATGCGTGTCGTGGTAGCACAATCGATTGCGTTGGATTGTCCAGTTTGTTCACGCGAACAATCTGGTCGTCTCCAGCGCTGAGAAGGTCGCCAGCTGCTGTAAATTCCAGCGTGCGAATACGTCGGCGATGAGCCTTCAATTCATGGATCTTGGCTTTTGATTCAAGATCCCAAACTCGAATGGTGCCACAGCGACCACCAACTGCAACCAGTCTGTCATCTGCGGAAAAAGCCACCGAATGGTTGTCGTTACAGGCACACCTAAACCTAGACAACTCTACTCCAGTTTTCGCATCGTGAATCACTAGATCTTGACTGAAACCGACGGAGGCGACTTTCTGGGAATCACTGGTGATCGCGATTTGGATGATGGCATCCTTACGACGAACCTGAAACGTTGGCACCGTCAACTGATCGGTTTCCCATCGAATCAAACGGTGGTCATTTCCGCCGGTGAACAAAGCCGAACTGTCGGGACTGAATTTAGCCGTTCGAACCCAATCCGTATGGCGTTTCAAATGTTCAACAAATTGCTGACTTCGAATGTCATAAAGGCTGATGTAGTGGTCGTCGCCAACAATCGCCAACAGGTTTCCGTTGGACTGAAGGCTGACTCCAGTCACCACAGGCTTATCTTTGCCTTTGCCGTGACGAACGGTTTGTATTTCTTTACTGCTCCAGCCAAGCAAATTTGCTGGTGGCGCAGTTGCGAATCCGGTTCGTGTTGTTAGGCACAATGCCGCCGCAGTGGCTGCGCCTAGGAAATCTCGCCGCTGGATCATGTGTTCCTCCTTGAACAGCCGTTCTTGATTGCTGTCTTCAGCATAGAATCCGCCGACGGGATTGGGCGGATCTTCATCAGAGTAGCTTTGTCGGTATCGGTTTTATCGGTTGGTGCGATCCCAGCCGCCAATGAATTCACGCTGTCAACTTAGATAGACTGGCAGGTTTTGATCAACCTAAGACTTCACTTCTTGGCTGACCGTTAAAGTTTGCCATTTCGAGTGATGCCAAAAGTTCGCGCAAGGACCTCAATGTCCAGTTAACATTAGACGAAAGATCCAGTTTCCAAATCGACCAACTCCTGCCAAACCCAACTGTTCCATGCCAGTTTCAAAACCCGTTTTCCGACATCGATTCGACAGCGTCGAAGACTACCTCCATCATCGCCCGCCCTATCTGCTGGTGCATGAGATCGTGGACATTCAGGATCGGCAAATTTCCACTCGCCACACAGTCTCCAACGATGAGAACTTCATCAAAGGCCACTTCCCGGGTGCCCACATCATGCCCGGTGCGATGATGCAGGAGCTTTCAACGCAGTCGGCCGGCATTCTATTGGCGGCAAACTTCAACCCAATGGAATCGTACGATACTCACGATCCATTTTTCAATGAATGGGCTCTTGGCGTTTTGGTAAAGATTAAAAACGCACGCTATCGGGGATTCGCCCGTCCGGGGGATGTGTTGGATGTGGTCGTCAAGATCGAAGAACAGATTGGCAACGTGTTTGATTTCTCATGCGTGATTCAGTGTCGGGACAAAGGAATCATGAGAAACAGCTTTCAGTTGTCGAATATCGAATCGAAGCTGCTTCAAGGGAAGTAATACCAACAGAAAAAAGCCACCGCTGGAATCCAACGATGGCTTTGAATGATCGGTCGACAGCACGAAAGTGCAGGACGGTTACTTCTTGTCTTTTTTCTGGCCGTACTTACCAGCAAACTTCGCCTTGAACTTCTCAACGCGGCCCATGGTGTCCACGAACTGCTGCTTACCGGTGTAAAACGGATGTGAACCAGACGAGATATCAACGTAGTAAACGGGGTACTCGTTGCCGTCTTCCCACTTGATCGTTTCCTTGGTGTTGATCGTTGAGCCAGTCAGAACTGCAAAATCAGCCTTCTGGTCTTTGAAAACAACGGGACGGTAATCGGGGTGGATATCAGGTTTCATCGGATTGACGGCAGCTGCCGGACGTTAAGGATCGATACGTTTTAGTGGTCTCTTGAGTCGCAAATTCTAGCTAAAAACCGAACTTGGTCAAACGGTAATCGACGTGATTTCCACATTGGATTAGCGATAAGCAATCTGAATCTCGAAAAACCGCAATTGTGGTTCTTCTCAGTCGTTTCGGGGGGTGTTTTGGTAACCCGAAACTCAACATTGAGGAAACTAAATTTGGATTCTGTTAATGCGCTGCAATCAAATTACAATGACGCAGTACAAATTGGCGACGTCAGGAGTGGGCAGTAGTACCGACGCCGCAATCATCAGGAACATCATGGATAGCCTTGCTGGTAAATTGCTGATTGCAACACCGGATCTTATTGATCCGAACTTTCTTCGTACGGTCATCTTCGTGGTACAGCACACCGACCAGGGTGCGACTGGAGTCATTCTCAATCAGCCAATGCCGACGACCGTCGCTGCCGTTTGGGATGAGATCTCCGATGCCGAATGCGACTGCGATCATCCAGTCAACTGCGGCGGGCCAGTTGAAGGTCCCTTGCTGGCGTTGCATCAATTGAACGAAATATCCGAGCGCGAAATCATTTCGGGTGTCCATTTGTCGATGCATCGCGAATCTCTTCATCGTCTTGTGATGCAAAAGGAAGTTCCCTTTCGAGTATTTAGCGGCTATTCAGGTTGGGGTCCGCTTCAGCTTGACACAGAGGTCGAACACGGAGGCTGGCTGACACTGAAAGGGAAGCCTGCTCATGTTTTCGGCGAAAGCGATCAACTGTGGCGTCGAGTTTGCGAACACGTTGGCCACGATGTCCTGAAGCCACACTTAGGCAAAGTTCGACCTGTTGATCCATCAGTGAACTGACTTACGTTTTGGCTTACTGACTGCGTTTGAGTTTGAATTTCTCCGCTTGCATGTATTGGTTCGCCGCAGGGTCTGATATCGTTTAAGGATGCCGCAAGAATAAGACCCAACTCTTGATACTAGTTTGGCGCTTGCTCGTTTAGGGACAGTGAAAAAATAAAACCGGTTTCTTGAGTTTAGTTTGACGCAATTTCGTTTAACGATTAGCCGGCAGGCGTCGGCGTTTGGCAGGCAATGACGAGGTCGCCTTCCGGCTTATCGTTAAACGATGACAGCGAGTTTTTGTTCCGCAAACATCGGTTTAATTATTCGACCGTCCCTTAATGAGGACGTTTTCCCTTTCAATCGGACACGCAATGAACCACTCACTTCGACTATGGCATTTTTCCGCTGCATTTTTGCTAACACTGTTATCCTTTGGAATCGTGGCTGCGCAAGACACCGAGACAGAATCCAAGTCCACGGAGACCGAAAACACCGATGCGGAGCCGTTTAAAGAAGTTTCCTTCACGGCCGCTGACGGATTGGAGATCACCGCGGATCTCTATTGGAAACATGACGACAAATCGAAACCTTTTATCGTTTTGTGCCATCAAGCGGGGTGGTCGCGGGGCGAATATCGTGAAATTGCTCCGGCGTTGAACGAGCTAGGATTCAATTGCATGGCGATCGACCAACGGTCGGGCGGTGGCGTCAAAGGCATCAAGAATGAAACCAACAAGAGAGCTTCAGCGGCAAAAATGGCCACTACTTTCGTTGATGCCGAACAGGACATGGTCGCCGCCGTTGAGCACGCTCGTGAAAATTATGCAACCGGCAAATTGATTCTCTGGGGGAGCAGTTACAGTGCGGCACTCACGCTTCGCATTGCAGGAGAGCATGCGGATAAAATCGACGGAGCGATGTCGTTCGCTCCCGGCGAATATTTCGAGCGTTTTGAGAAACCTGCCAACTGGATCCAAACTTCAGCGAAGAAGATCGAGTGCCCGGTATTCATTACTTCGGCGAAAAATGAAAAGGAGAACTGGGAGAAGATCTTTGCGGCCATTCCGTCCAAAATCAAAAACGGTTTTCTTCCCAAAACAAAAGGCAACCACGGCTCACGAGCCCTTTGGGCGCAATTCGGCGACAGCAAGGATTATTGGCAGCAAGTGAAAGTTTTCTTGGCCCACTTTGGCGAGTAGCGGTTCAGCTTTCGGTTAGCGGAACTCGTCAAAAGTTTCGACTTGAGACGTTTACAATACAAGCCCGAACCGCAAGCGAGCGAATCTGGAACGCCCAACTATTCACTCGCTCGCGCTCTTGCGGTTCGAGCTTGTATTTGGCGTCCTTAATTTTCAGAGCGTTCCAATTGGTGAATGTGATTTCTTACATCTTCCAAATCCGGATTGATCTGCAACGCCAACTTGAATCCAGAAAGTGCCCCGCTCATGTCGTCAAGCTGCATGCAGCAGTGAGCCATTCCAACGGCAGCGGGAAAATGATACCGGTTGTAATTCAATGTCTGGCAGCAATCTTCGACAGCTCCGACAAAATCGCCTTCGGCACACAGTGCGATGGCACGTTGATTCCAAGCTTCACAAAGCGTCTCATCTTCCAACAACAATCGATTGGAAAGCTCGATCGCTTCGGCCATCTTATGGCGAGACACCAATTGATAGAGTCGCTGAACGGCAGCTTGATGTTCACGAGATCCTTGACGAGACCAGAGTTCACGAATGCCGTGGTCGGCCAACATACGAACGGCTCGATCGTTATCACAAAGCAATCGTCCGACCACTTCATTTTCGGAATACTCTCCCAGAAAGCCAATCGTCAGAACGGCAGCACGTCGACTGATCGTCTTTCCGTACCGAGCCAACCGACAGATCGAACCGATATTGTACGATTGACTGACCGACCGAATAAACTCGGCTGAGTTCTCGTCTTCGAGGTACTGCTGGTAAATCTTGTCCAGCAAAGGATATCGGAGAGGCGTGTCCGACATGTCGATTGAATCCTAGGCGAGCGGCCCGTGAGAGCGGCAAAAGTGTGTAGAATCGTAAGTGGTATATATTTCGCTTGTTCAACTTGGTTGAAGATCCGAGTTTAGTTGGGGCACTGCCGGCTCACAACAATGAAGCAACAAAGAGCAAACAGAAGAGCCGCTTTTTATGCCTAGTTTTGGTCCTTCATTTCAAGCCTTAACGAATATGCGAGATGGGTAGGCAACAAATGCCCATTCGCTAGCAAGCACAATGTCGAAACTCATTCAGAACCTCATCTCTTTCGCGTCCGGTTGTATCGCCATTGTGGCTTGCATCAGCTGTACACAGGCCAACGCACAGGTGACTGACGGATCAGCGATCAATTGGCAGTCTGGAAAAGTGCTGATTAAGAACCGTTTGCTTCCGGTTTCGGTATCGTGGGCTGATTCGCCGCTGCATAAACAGCTGACTCAATTCGCCAAGGAACGACAAAGAGCCATCTTCATCGATCGCCGCGTTGATCCGACGATAAAGCAGACGTTTCAATTTTTGGAAAAGACAACCGAACAGATCGTCTGGACAACCGCTGATGAAAACGACCTTGGCGTCGCTCAAATCGGCAACCTGCTTTACATCGGTCCCAAGGAATCTGCCGCAACGCTTCCGATGGTGATCCAGAACGCCAAAAAGAGCCTCTCAAAAATTGACAAAGCGACCCGAAAAACATGGATCGCGAAAAAGGAAATTCGTTGGCCCAAGGCGACGACCTCAATCCAAATCTCCGAATGGTTTGAGCAATCATACGGCATCAAATTTGTCGACAAAGTACCGCTGGACGTGTGGCCTGAAGCAGACTGGCCAAAACTCTCGACGACCGAACAACTCAGCCTGTTTTTGGTCGGGTTTGATTTGACTTTTGCAGTCAATCCCGATGGCAGTACTGTCGACCTGAAGCCGTTCCCCAAAGTCGATTCTGGAACGCTCAAGTTTAGCTTGCCACGGGAAGTCAAATTGGATTTGAAAACTGCTGCCCGTGAATTCAATGCCTTAAAAATCAAAAGGGCTGGAAAGACGCTCGCCGTTTCCGGGCCCGTGACTTCTATTGCTGATTTTCAAGCTTGGTTGGTTTCGCAACAAATTGTCAACAGCGATCGCACAGAACGTACGTTTACTCTCAATTCAACAGCTAGAAGAGGCGACATTCTTGCGACCGTAGCTCAACAAACAGGACGCAAATTAGTGCTCGACGGTGATCTCAGTTTAGCGTTGACAGACCGAATTACGCTCAAGCTAAAAAACGCAGGTCTTGAACAGCTTTTGAGCGAATGTCTTGAAGGATCAGGATTGAGTTACGAACTTCGTGAAAAGACGCTGCGGATTTTCATACGGAACAAATAGCTCATTGGGCTTCTCTGAGCGAAGTCGAAGGTTGGCCACCTTGGCCGACAGATTTTTGCCAGGCAAAAGTGCCCGGCCTACATTGCAACTCAGCTTTGATGGACCACCGAATCGTCTCCCGAACCATCGCTTTGCTCCGCTGTCATTGGAATATCCGATCGATTGTTTTACATTGACCACATCGCCCCGCTGACCTCAGGATTTGTAGATGGATTTTCTGATTCCGTTAATCGCCCTCGCCTCGATGGAAATCGTGCTGGGAATCGACAACCTTGTCTTTATCACCATCGTCACCAGTCGACTCGATCCGAGCCAACAACCTTTCGCTCGAAAGCTTGGGCTGGGCGTGGCTTTGATTTCGCGTCTATTGCTGTTGGGACTACTGTTCTTCCTCGTGCACGGCGAGATGTTTAAGACACCCGTGTTTTCGCTTACCGACATCGGCGTGCCGGCCATCGCGGTCGAGAAAATCACGCAACCGGACATTGGTCATGGTTTGGATTTGAAAATCGACGAAGAAATCGTTTCCAAGATCCACACAGAACACTTCAACGAAGCGAACGGAGTTTCCGTAAAAGATATCCTGCTGTTTCTTGGCGGATTGTTTCTGATCTTCAAGAGCGTCTATGAAATCCACGACGAGATCGGACCAGGTGGCTCGCACGAAGCAAAACCGCAAGCGAATTTCACGTCCGCGATCATTCAAATTGCGATCATGGACATCGTGTTTTCACTCGATTCGATCTTCACTGCCGTCGGAATGGCAGAAAACTTATGGGTCATGGTCGCTGCGATCGTTATCGCGGTCGTCGTAATGCTTGTTTTTGCGGAACCAGTTAGCCGTTTCGTTAGCGCTCACCCTACAATAAAGATGTTAGCATTGAGCTTTATGATCCTGATCGGAGTGATGCTGATCGCCGAAGGAGTTGGTGCTCACATCGATAAAGGATACGTTTACTTTGCGATGTTCTTTGCCTTACTGGTTGAGCTATTGAATATTGGACTGCGTAAGAAAGAGGACCACGCTCACGCATAGAACTTATTCACGGCATCCTGAGATTGAAACGAGTAAATGAAGGCCGCGGACTTCAGCGACATAGTCATCATCGACGAGACGGAACCTTGTCCGTATCTCAAAGATGAAACTGCGCGGATGCCGCTGTGCATGCCATTGGCAAAGATTACTCCCACTCAGACTGACGTTCGATTGATGCATGGCTATCGTCGAACCGGAGAATTCCTCTACCAGACGAACTGCCCGAATTGCAGCGCCTGTGAATCGATTCGGCTGGATGTGGAAGCGTTCAAGTACAGTCGAAATACTCGTCGCGTCCTTAACCGTGGCAACAGAAAGTTCACACAAAGCATTGGCGATCTTCGCGCTGATGCCGCTCGAGTCGCGTTGTTCAACAAACATCGTCGCGCCCGCGGTTTGGCGAAACGCGATACGGACATCGACATCGAGGAATACGTTTGGGGCTTCGTCAGAAGTTGCTTGGACTCATTTGAGATCCTGTATCACTACGACGGACAACTGGTCGCCGTGGCGATCTGTGATTTGGGAAAGAACAGCATGTCCGCGGTCTACACTTACTATGATCCAGACTTGCCCCGCGAAAGCATCGGCACATACAGTGTTTTGAAACAGATTGAATTATGTTCCGCGAGGCGCATCGAGCACCTGTACCTCGGCTACTACGTCGAACAGTCGCCACACATGCTGTACAAGAGTCGTTTCAAGCCGCATGAACGCTTGATCAACGGCGAGTGGGTTCGGTTCGAGTAACCGCACTAAACATTGCACGATGTTTG
>CAZORS010000020.1:0-2180 GCA_964582025.1 uncultured Pirellulaceae bacterium
AGTCCGTGCGTTCGCATGTTGTTCTTTTTCACAAACCGAAGGAAGTTCTGAGCAATGTAAGTACCCATGTTCTGGTCGCGGCTGCGAATAACCAGCTGTCCCGATTGGCCAGGCAGTAAATCCTTGCGATCTGAATCGGACAACGCGATTTCCAGAGGTACACGCGGTTCGGTCAGCTTCATGTCGCCTTCCTCACCAGAGTCCTCGACCTGTTGCCGTGGGACAACGGCCAGTGGGCCTCCCGCAGTCGCCGCGAAGGCTTCATGAGGAATGTCGTCGCGTGCTCGCGGATTGATGCGTTTGATATTTCCGGTAATCGATTCGTTTTCGCTGCGACCCCAAAATCGAAGTTCGATATCGACTTCCGGATTCTGTTCAACCCATTCGATGTCGTCTTGTCTTGTAAGGGCAATCGCATGGATCTGTTCACGGTTCCCGATCGAAAGGATCTCATCTCCCAGCGAAAAATATCGTCCTACTTCGCTCGGAAGATCTCTTGCCAGAACGATTCCGTCTTCGGGTGCGACGATGCTGAGGTTCGCGATCTGATCTTCGAGTTCGATTCTTCTTTGTTGCATGGACTCGAGTGTATCCTGCTCTAACAGGACTTCTCCGAGCCGCTGTCTTGTCAGTAAAGCTTGGCTTCGAATTTTTGAAATACGAAGGTCGATCAGCAATGACTTGAGTTCAAGCTTGAGCTCTGGATTATCGAGCGTCATCAAAACGTCGCCTTTGTTGACCTGTTGTCCATCGGCGACATGAATCTTCTCAACAAATCCGGCCGCCTTGGCTCGAACGATCGATAGCGGATCGAAATCGACGACAACCGGAGCAGAAACTACCGAAGGAGCCGGGCACAGAAATAAGAACCCAATCAGACACGCCGCCGTGATCGCAGATGCCGTAGCGAACCACTTGCGATTTGGTTTTTCAGTATCCGTTCCGTGCATCACGTACTGGGCCAGTTTCCACGCCGGAATTCCAACCCACATCAACAATCCGATCATCGCAACCAGCAAGCCGAAACCTTCCATCATGCTCGAGGCTCCGATCGATAGTCCGATAGCGATGGAGAAGAACCAAAGCATCGCCAGAACTCCGTATGCCTTGACGACGAAACTACGAAAGCCGGTTTCCTTGACGGGTGAAGGTTTGTCTCCGAAGAACAATCGTTTGCTCGCTCCTTTGAGCCACTGTCGTCCGTGGGTCGACAGGTTTGGAATCTCAAGCCAGTCGGAGAGCATGTAGTAACCGTCGAATCGCATCAGCGGATTGATGTTGAACAGCAACGTCAAGAGAGTTGCCGTGATGATTACGTTGCCGGCATGGTACTGCAATGGCCCCGGGCCGCTGGAGACCCAAATCATGCAAGCGATCGCAGCGAGGAAGATTTCGCTGAGCATTCCGGCGGCGGCGGTAAGGATCCGTTGCCATTTGCTTGGGAATCGCCAAGAGCTTGTCACATCGACGAATGGCATTGGAATCAAAAGAAGTATCAAGATTCCACAGGATTTGATTCGGCCACCGTACTTCTTGCAGACAACCCCGTGCGCCAATTCGTGAATCAGTTTCAAGACCAATGAAGTCAGTACGATCCAAATGATGTCGGTGGCGGAAAACGAACTGACGCGATTAACAAAGAACTCATCCCAGTGCATTAGCAATTGAAAGAATCCGGTAAGCACAACGACCAGCCAAACGGCCAGACCGATGGGGCTCACGAGAGAGCCGAATATTTTTGTTGCTCTTTCGATCAGTTGATCCGGATCAAAAAGTGGGATGCGTACCATCATCGGGTTCAACCATGAAACCAACTGTTGCTTCTTAAGTTGCTGGTGTTGTTCGTCTCGTCTCGCTGCAGAATTACCGGTCTCTGTTTCAACGAGTCCAGATTCGATTGCCCATTTGACGACGTTGGCAGCTTCAGTTTCGTCGATCGCGTGCTCCCGCAGCAACGTCGCCGTTTTCATCAGCGCCGTGCTGACCGTTCGCTGTCCATCAAGCATCGTGAGAAACGTATATTGCGGTACACCGACTCGAAAAAAGCGTCCGGTGACTTCGTCTTCGCAAATCCACGTGATAAGGTTGCCCGACTGTCGCATCTCGAAGCGCAACGAGTCTTTTAGTTTCAGACGAGCTTGGCTGAATTCGAGTGTTGAGTCGTTGAGCATGGTAGGAAT
>CAZORS010000020.1:2280-7312 GCA_964582025.1 uncultured Pirellulaceae bacterium
AAGTTTGCCTTCATCCAGTTGATCGGTTTGTGGAACATCGACCAGCCGATGCTTCGTCTTTCGCAATCGATACGGACGGTGCCTTTCATTCCCGGGCGAAGTCGTTCATCCTCATTGGGGAATTCCACTTCAGCGATGAATACATTTTGAGCGTTGCGAGTTGAACTACGAGGATGGATTTTCAAGATCTCGCCTTTGATGACATTGTCTTCCTGTCCGTCGATCCAGATCTTGACGGGAAAGCCAGGCTTCGTCTGAGCAACTTCATTGGCAGGAATTTCGATCTCGATTCGCATCGGTTTGATGGGTCCAATTTCAAAAAGCGTCTGTCCCGTTTCAACGGAGGCAGCTTCTGATCGCTCGAGTGATCCGCTGAGAACGATGCCATCGATTGGGCTTTTGACTTGCAAGTGTTCCTGCTTGTAACGCAACACTTCCTCTTCGGATTGCAGGCGATCGTGTTCGAGTTCGGCCAAAATCGCTTTGGGGATGTTGCGATCAGAAAGCTCCATTCCGCGTGAGGTTACGGACTGCTTCCGTTCTGCTGCGACGCCGAAAAGTTCCCAACGAATCGTTCGTCCGTCCATTTCGGCCATCACTTGTCCAGCCGTCACAAAGTCGCCGGCCTCCACATATCCTTCGATGATTTGGCCTGCGAATGGAGCCACTGCAAAGCGTCGCGAAACCGGCTCCGTGATGGCGGTGCAGCGGACGCGATAGGTGATCGGCACGAGCATCAAAAGGATGAATCCAAGCATTGCCGCGGCGGTTAACTTGCCCGCATTAGATTGAGCCTTTTCCGTCAGCCACGATATCCCTCGTGAAATTCGTCCTTTCTGTCGCTGTTTTGCAGAATGCAATGCGGCGGCGATTGCAGGTGCTGCCGTCGCATTGAATCGCAGAAACTGATTCGACTGCAGGTACTTTGCCTCTCCAGAAAACACGAGCGCGCCGACAACGTTTTCGTCTTCTGTGACCAGAGGTTGACTGAAGACTGATTCGGTTTGCAAACTGGAGGCAAGTTGTCGATGGGCTTGGAGAAGGAAGTTGTTTTCCTCGTTGACTGCTGGGAAAATTCCCGCCTCCTTTCGCGTTTCACTTTCAACCATCGCGTTGAGCCAGCCTCTGCTGGTCTGTGATCCACCGTCAAGTTTGCTGACGCCCGAAATCGCTTTCAGCTTCATCTTCGAATCTTCGATCGTTCCGATTGCAGCGCCGGTGACCATCAGGTGATTCGCCATCAAGTTGACGGTCTCTTCCGAGGCAGATTTTACGGTCGTCTGTGATTCAATTTGCGAAACCATTGCAATGATCGACGCCAGCGACTTCACTTGCCAGTTGGAGTCTTTCGCCGCCCGAGCATTCATCCACAATCGCATGGCCGCTGCGATGCGCGTCATTCGTTGAGTCGCCTCGACGATGGGAGACTGCTTGGTCCCAACGACCAGCATCAATTCAGGATCTTCTTGGCCGGTGTGAATCGGCACTGTAAACAGCAGCGCACCTTCGAGGGCTTCGCTAGAGTAAGTTTGAACTTGGCCGGACTGCAAGAAAGAGCTGCATTTTTCAGAGAACGCTTCATCGAAAAAAGTAGATGAAGGCACTTTTCCGATCGCCGGCTTCTGTTTTGCCAAATGCCAATGTTCGTCGGTGCGCGTCGCGAAAAAGCCGCCAATTCCTTGAGCCGCAATGATCGCCAACTTTAGCATCTGGTCGCGAGTTTCTGTATCACCGAGTCCAGCCGACGCAATCGCGAGCGCCTGTGCGTCGAAATTCGGCAGTTGCGGCGCGGATTTGGATACACGTTTGGTGTACTTTTTATGCAGCGGAACTTTCGCCGATGCGGAAGCCGAGTTGTTTGGGTGGGAAGTTGTCATTGAACACTGAGGGTTGATTAGTTATTTGATTTGAGTTGATCGATCGGCAACGGATTGCTGCTCTTCCTGCCAATAGCAATCAATTCCACTTTGAATCGATAGGTCGTTGTTCTCAATAACGACATCCATCCGGCCGAGTCCGCTATCGGGATCGATGACCGGGGAGATGAAATTAATCACGGCAGTTGAACGTGACTTTTGAGGACCAATGCGGATTGAAACGGTGTCACCAACTTGTGACTTTCTTAGCGTCGCGGCATCGAGATAGAAACGGACTTTGAGTTTGTCGACTCGCACGATGGTGGCGTATTGTGGTTCGTTGTTAGAAACGTTCTCACCAGGCTGCTTGTGAATCTCGGTGACGAATCCGTCGATTGGACTTTTGATAATTCTGTCCTGAATTTGAGCCTTGATGCGTCTGACTTCCAACGCCGCAAGCTTCAGTTCGTCTTTTGCAGCTCGCAGTTCGGCAACGGCTTGATGATGTTCAGCCGTTTTTTGATGAACTTCGTACGGGTTGGTGTGGCCGTCTTCAACAAGCGCCGTAATTGCGTCGAGTTGTGATTTGACAAGATCCAACTGTGCATTGGCGGCATCGAGCCTCGCGGTAGCCGTCGCATTGGCTTCCGCAATCGCAAGTGATTCTTTCAGGACGTTGTGATTGATTGCTGCTAAAGGATCGCCGACGCGAACGCGATCTCCTTCGCGAACATGTGCAATCGCGACAATGCCCGACTCAGCGCTGGCAGAAATGGATTTTTCAATGGGTTCAGTAAACGAACGAGTAATTCGTCCTTCGTGCATCTGTGCATCGACAGACGAAGCCAAACAGGTGATCACCAAAGTACATGTGGCGACCCAGACAACGTGATTTCGTATTTGGAATGTCATTGGATTGGTTTTCTGGTTCATGGTTGAATAGTTTGGCACCGTTGCGATCAATCTTTTTCGATCGATTCGCGAACCGAGTCCATCCAGCGATCTCGCAAAATCATTTGCTGCCGCTGTTTGAACTTTCGTTGTTCGATTGACTTTTGCAGTGCGGCAAGTTCACTTGAGAAATCCGCAGACTCACCATTGGGTCCCGCTTTGCGAAGGATTTGCTTTGGAAGCGATGAATTGTGATCCACCAACAAAGCATCATCGGCGGCTACAAAAAACTGAGCCGATCCCGGTTGTCCTTGTCTGGCTCCGCGTCCGATCAACTGACGATCAATTCGTGGAGACTCATTTGGGCTGACCGCGATCACGTGCAGACCTCCAGCAGCCAATGCTCGTTCGTCGGGTTTGATATCCGTTCCGCGCCCGGCCATGTTGGTTGCGATGGTGATCGCACCTGCGACGCCGGCTCTGGAAACGATCTCTGCTTCGTCGCCGTCTTGGACTCCGTTGAGCAAAACGGCTTCGATATTGCGAGCCCGAAGCGCTTCGTCAATTTGAATGCTTTCCCGAATCGTCCGCGTGCCGATCAAGATTGGTTGGTTGTTTTGATGACGCCGCAAAACGTCTTCCGCAATCGCCGCGGTCTTGGAAGCCGCATCGACAAAGAAACGGGTTTTCTCAATATGGCGTCGCGACGGACGATTGGTGGGAATCACAACGATGGGGCATTTGTAGATTTCTAGGAACTCATCAGCGACCGACTGCGCGGTGCCGGTAAGCCCAGACAATGAATCGTACATTTGCAGGTATCGTTGTCGCGTCACTTGTGTTGTTGATTCGCGAGCTGGCTGCATCGGAACGTTTTCTTTGACTTCGATCGCCTGATGAAGTCCGGCTTGCCAAGTTCGGTCTGGTTGAATGCGGCCAGTGTATTGATCTACCAGCTGAATTTTCTCTTCGAGGACTACGTAGTCGACATCCCTCTGCAGGATCTTTTCTGCGCGGATTGCATTGGAAATGTAGACCTTCCATGGACGAGCCAGCAACAGGTTGCGATGTTGTGCGATCTTGTCGTGGACTCGTTGATTCGTTTCGTCGAAAACTTCGATCGACTTTTCTGGAAGTTTGATCGTGTAGTCTTTATCTTCGACTAGCTCCGCCACAATTTTTCGGGCAAGCTGGTACGGAACGGGGTCCTGTGGCGTGTTGCCTGGCATGCTGATGATCAAAGGTGTCAGTGCTTCGTCGATCATCACACTGTCGGCTTCGTCGATCAGGGAGGCATGATGTTTTGTGGGTTGGATCATTTTGTGACCCTGTTCCCTGCCACGAATTCGATTTACGACGTCTTTTCCGAGACGCGATTTGCGTTGTTGACGCAGTTTCATTTGGTCGTGCAAGTAATCAAAGCCAAACTGGTAGCCGGGCCCGTAAACGATCTGTTGGCGATACGCAATTCGCGAGGCCGATTCGTCACTCTCTTGCGGTAGTTTTCCGTAAGAGATTCCCAGGCGATCGAAGATAGGCGCCAATTCATCGCAATCGCGGTCCGCCAAATAGGAGTTGGTTGTGCTAACGTGAACCGTTGGCACTTCCAATGTTTTTAACGCGGCGATGCAACCGGTGACAACGGTTTTTCCTTCGCCGGTTTGCATTTCGATGATTGCTCCGTCGCTGGCAGCACCCACGCCTTGCAACTGAACATCGAATAATCGAAAGCCCAGTGACCGGAATACAGCTTCTGCGATCAGTCCAGCATACTGCTCGCGCAGTATCTGCGATTCTCGTGGACTCGCATCTGCAAATCGTTCTCGAAGCTCTCCTGCCGTTTCGAAAAGAATCGAATCGCTCATCGAAGTAGCTGCAGACTCAGACTTGCGGACCGCGGCAATCCATTGATCTTTTTGAAACTTTGGTTGGCGGAACCAATTGAAGAATAGCTTCTTGGTGCCGCTTCGTGTTGTCAAATTTGGCATCGTGAACTCCCCTCTATTTTTTGGGAAGCTCTGTAAAAATTAGATCTTCAGCCTTCGGTGGAGTTTCGGTGAATACTGAAGTCGATTCGTTGGATTGGCTCGAGTATGCTGCTTGTTTTGGAATGCTGCCAAACGAAGCGTCAGCGAATCGTGCGGGGTTATAGCCCGGTGTTGATGGATGCACGTTCGATTGCCAACTTTCAGATTCAAACGATCGTTGGTTAGGAGCGAAGTTTGCTTGAGGAGCGAAGCTTGCTTGAGGAGCGAATTTCTGTTGAGCCACGAAGTTTTGCTGAG
>CAZORS010000020.1:7412-39314 GCA_964582025.1 uncultured Pirellulaceae bacterium
GCCACGAAGTTTTGCTGAGGAGCATCGCTTTGCTGAGCAATGCCGCTTTGCTGAGCAATGCCGCTTTGCTGAGGAACGCTACCGAGCGGCATACCATTGACGGGGACAAACTGATCTGTTTGGATCGTGTCAATTGTCTGTCCTTTATCGACGATAATGTCGCGGCAACCTTCGTCGGCACAGGCCGTCAAAACTGATATCGACTCCGATTGCAAAAGCGTGCCGTTGGCACGTTTCAAATTGATCATCGCGAGACTGTACGTTAGCCGTGACGTGACGTACTCGCGTTCAGCGGCAGTGACGCGTTCTTGTGCTCGCAACAAAGATTCGAGATTCAATGAAGAGGTTCCACTTCCGTCGATCATTCGCTGCCAACGCTTTTCAATCGTGGTTACTTCAGCCTCTGCAGCGGCTAAAGCTCTGCTTTTGGCTTTGATTTCGCGAAACGCTGTATTGAGTTCGCGAACTGCGATGTCAACTTCTGTTTGCACTGCCTGCAAAGCACGATCGTACTCGCTTTGAAGCCTCGACAGTTCGTGCTGACGGCGGCAAACGCGAGCTTTCGCGAGTCGATTTCCGACTGGCAATTCGTATTGAACGCCAACCGAGTAGCTTGGGCGACCGACCGAAAATTGATCCGTGAATGCCCCACCAAAATCACTGTCGCCCTGAAGGCCTGATGCGTAGCCCTGAGTTACCAGATTCAAGATTGGCAACAGTTCGTGTTCGGCAACTCCCAAGCGTACTGAGCCTGCTTTAACTTGCTGAACAGCGGCTCGAACTTCTGGACGATTTTGCAGTGCCACTTGAATTTCGTTTTGCAAATCAGAGTGGTAGTGGAACGTTGGAAGCGGCTCGACGGGAATCAATTCCGTCTGATCAGAGTTGCCAAGTTCTTGAGCATTGATCATGCCACGAAGTCTTGTTTCCGAATTCGTGACGGCAGTTTGAGCTCGAATCAAATCGGCGCGACGACTCTCGAGAGCACTGGCTGTAAGAACCAATTGGGTGCCTTGAGTATCGACAGCTTGACGAGCCGAGAGAGTCTTGAAAACTTCTTTGGTTCGCAGATACAAACGCATCTGGTGAGCCAGAACTGCTCGCTCTAAGTGTAGATTCCAGTAGGCTCGCGTAATTTCCAACAGTTCATCTTGAAGAATGGCCAAAAACTCGTCGTTCGCAACTTGAGAGTCAATCTGAGCAAGGAATACGATTGCGTTGTTGTAGGCTGCACCGCGTCCGCGAAGCATTGGGTGCGTGTAGGAAATGGTAAGTTGTCCCGTCGCTTGGTCGTTTGGAATAAAGAATTGGGAGTTGTTATCTTGCCAACCGAATCGCTGCGAAATATCCAACTGCCCACCGCTGCGAGTGGTGCGGCGCACGCCGCCAGTTGCTTGTAGGACAGTGTCGTTGAAACGATTCAAGTTTCCGCCGACGGTCAACGCGTTGCTAACTGGTTCGCTAGTGTCGTTCCAAGCGGAATCTAGGTAGCGAACCCAGTCAAAAGCAGAGTCAGCTTCCTGAATGGCGGTCTCGCGGATCAAAGGATCCGTTTTGGCGATCTTGATCTGATTTGAGTTGTGGACAGCGAGATAAAGAAGCGTATGCAAATCGGCTGGCATCGGCTGCACTTCCCGAAATGAATCTTGCACATGTTGGTCCCACCATGATGGAACCAAAGGCGTTTCAGCGGCAGCCTGTGAATCAGCGTTCATTTGCTGAAAAACACTGGTCGCATTGAATTCTCTGAAATGATTCTGAGCTTGCAGTACTCCGTCGCAACAGAGACCTGTGGTCAAGATCATTGCTGCGCAAAGCGTTATTCTGAGCGTGTGAAAACTTAATATGCTGTTGAAGAGCGTTGAATCGAAGAGCGTTGGGCGTCTTTTGGATGGAGTATGCATGGTATGTCGCAAAGTGGGAAGGCGTGAAAATGGAAGGGAAAACCCAGTTATGACGTAGGTAAAACCCTTATCACCTGCCAGTTCTTTCGGCCCGTTATAGGTCGGACAACAGAATGTATCCGCATAATCGTTAAACCTTAAACCTGTTACGCTAGCACGACATGAAGTCATTGATGACTGCTAGTGGTTTGTCAGACTTGAGTTGTTGGCTGGCCATTCTTGGACGACTTGGTTGTCGACGAGCGAGGTGCCGTGGTGCCCGTCCTACTTCGCAGTTCAGCTTTGACGGACTGCTAGGTCGAAGGTCTATCGCTTACGTTGCGAGTGAGTGTCGATCGACCGAGCCGCTAGTTCATTGAGCCCAGCCAAGTCTCAGCGTTTCTCAAATGGTTGTCGCGTTTTTCTGAGTCCATCTTTTTCGCCATGCTGCACATCATCGCCCAGCGTGGATTTTTCGAAAGCTCATCAGAGTGGTTCCAGACCCAGCGCCAATAAAGACCATCCCAAACATCGCACCACGGAGCTTTTTTGTGGTGGCTCATTTTTCGAACGTACGATGAACCGGAAAAATAAGGCTTGGTTGTGATCAGTCCCCCGTCCGCATGCTGGCTCATCGCGTAAACGTTTGGCACCATCACCCAGTCATAGCTGTCGACGAACATCTCCATGAACCAACGGTAGATTTGCTTTGGGTCAAACTCACAAAGAAACATGAACCCTCCCAGCACCATCAATCGTTCGATGTGATGGCAGTATCCCGTGTTCAGAACCCGTTTAATCGTATCATCAACAGGGAGAATCCCGGTTGTGCCATCGTAGAAACTTGCCGGAATGTCGCGATGATGCTTCCAGTGGTTTGATGTTCGCATCGTGACGCCAAGATCTTGGTAAGTCGCTCGAATAAACTCGCGCCAGCCGATGATCTGGCGGAGGAAGCCCTCAAGTGAGTTGAGTGGAACTTCATTCTGGTCAGCGTATTTCAAAGTGGCTTTGATAATTTGATCCGGCGTGAGCAGCCCGATATTAAGCATCGGCGTCAACACGCTATGCCAGAGCCAACTTTCTCCCTCCACGATAGCGTCTTCGTAAGCACCGAAATTTTCGAATCGGTGTTTCAAAAACTGTTTCAACCAAGCCGCGGCAGCCTTGTGAGACGTTGGATAAAACAGCTGTTCAACGTTTCCCAGATTGTCCGCGTAGTTTGCGTCTACGTAACTTTGCGCTTCGGTGTCGATCGCGTCGAATTTGACTTTCGTGATCTGTGGAATTTCTCCCAGCATCTTTTTGGGAACCTTCTTGCGATTGTCTTCATCGAAAGACCACTTGCCACCTTCGGGCTCACCGCCTGCATCGACGAGTACATTTAACCGACGACGTTGAGACTTATAAAAGTCTGCCATGAACCAGCGTTTCTTCCCGCTGCGATACTCGGTGTTTTGCTCGCGAGAATTCAGAAAACCGGGATTCGGCAGAAACTCGATTCGCACGCCTAATTGCTGGCTGAATCGCTCGAGTCGTTTTCTCAACATGAAATCAACGGGCTCGATGGATTCAAATCGCTTTGGTTTCAGCTTCTTTGTCTTGAGCAGCGTTTCGAGGTGGGCCTTCAGAGAATCCGCCGCCGCATCGTGTTCCAAGTAAGTTGTCTCATACCCTTTGTCCTGAAGCATCTTTTCGTAGCGTTTCATGCTTGACCGATGCAGCCAAATCTTCTGTTGATGAAACTTGGCGGGATAGTTTGCATCGCCAAAAAAGAGACTGTCTTCGATCAAAACGACCCGTTTAGGATTTCGTTTCAATCCGGGATGTTTGGCGAATAGCTGATTTGGAAAAATGAGAAGATGCATGGATCGAATTTGGCGGCATGTTTCAGTTTAGGGTGTGGGGAACACTGGAATCTCCGTGAACCCAAAGTCTCAGAACCGGTTAGAATGTTCTTTTGCAACCGAACTTGCCATTCTAACCCAATATATCCATGCCTTCTCTCGTCTGGTTTCGTCGTGATCTTCGAGTTCATGATAATACTGCCCTGCACGATGCCGCCAAAGCGTCGGACAGCATTATCGGGCTTTTCGTCATCACACCTAAACAATGGAAAGAACACGATGATGCCGACGCCAAAGTAAGTTTCTGGTTGGAGAATTTACGTTGTCTGTCAGACGAACTTGAGAAACTCAACATTTCGTTGCTGGTCAAAGTTTGCGATTCATTTGCCGACACACCAGAAATTGTGATTCAAGTTGCGAAGAAGCACGCTTGTTCACAGTTGTTTTTCAATCTTGAATATGAAGTCAACGAACGCCGCCGAGACGGTCTAGTAACCGAAGCCGCAAACGTCGAAGGCATCGAAGTTCAATCCTGTCACGATCGCGTCATTGTTCCACCAAGCGAAATTGAAACCAAAGACGGGCGTTTCTATGGCGTGTTCACTCCCTATCGCCGCGTTTGGGATACCAAAGCGATGGCTTATGCGAAAGTGCTTCCAAAACCGAAGCCGCTTGCACCGCTCAAAATCAAACGCAGCCCGATTCCCAGTTCAGTCGAAGGTTTTGACTTCTCTAATACCCGATCTGATTTGTGGGTGCCCGGCGAAGCGGAAGCCAAAAAACGATTGAAGAAGTTCGCGACTCGAATCGATGGCTACAACGATTGGCGTGACATTCCTTCAACCGCGGGGACCAGCTTGCTTTCGCCCTACCTTGTCGCAGGAGTTATTTCTCCTCGACAATGTTTGGCCGCTGCGATCAAGCATAACGGCGGATCGCTTGCGGGAAGCGAAGGATCAACAACTTGGATTTCCGAACTTACGTGGCGAGATTTTTACTCGCACGTGATGGTTGGCTTTCCACGAGTGTCGCGTAAGCAGCCTTTCAAGGAAAAGACAAACAGGATTCCTTGGCGATATGATGAATCAGACTTCGAAGCGTGGTGCCAAGGTCGGACCGGATATCCGATCGTTGACGCCGGAATGCGCCAGTTGAACCAAACCGGTTGGATGCACAATCGCCTCCGTATGGTGACGGCAATGTTTCTGACCAAGAATTTACTGATCGATTGGCGTTGGGGCGAACAGTACTTCATGCGAAAGCTCGTCGATGGTGACTTGGCGGCAAACAACGGAGGCTGGCAATGGTCAGCTTCGACAGGGACTGACTCGGTGCCTTACTTTCGAATCTTCAATCCGTTCAGCCAAAGCAAACGATTCGATAAGGACGGCGCTTTCATTAAGAAGCTCTGTCCAGAACTTGAGCCAGTGCCCTCCCCTGCGCTTCACGATCCAAAAAAACTTTCGAGCGCGATCGAAGAATGCTCTGTCGACTATCCCGCTTACGTCGTCGACTACAAAGAAGGTCGCGAGCGAGCGTTGGCGGCATTCAAGTCGCTACAGTGAGGACTAAAGTCAAGTGGAGTTTGGGCCGTCCAAGGGAAGCTAGATTTCCAACCCACGCATTGTCCCAGTGCTACCAAAAAACTGATCCGATTCCATTCCCATGTTCTGCATTAAGCTGACGAAAAGGTTCGGAAGCGGATAGTTTCGCTTTTGGTCGAAAGCCAAATGCTGACCGTGTTTGAATCCTCCACCGGCAAACAGAACCGGCATGTTTTTGTTGCTGTGATTGGATGCGTTTCCAAGGTTACTCGTCAGCATGACCGATGTCTGGTCCAGTAAACTTTCGCCGTTCTCATCGATCTCATTCAATGATCGCAGGAACTTGCCCCATGACGCAATGATCGTTTGTTCGATGATTGCCAATTGTTCCAACTTTTGTTCATCGCGGCCGTGATGGCTGAGTGAGTGATAGGCTTCGCGAACTCCTTTGATCGGAAGCACACCACCGGAGCTTCCAAGATGGTAGACGATGAAGCGGCTGGAGTCAGTTTGCAACGCCAATCGAATCATGTCGGACATCAAAGCTTGGCGTCCGACGAAGTCGTTGCGGTTTCCGATATCAACCGGCTTCTTCGCATCAACTTTTGGCTTCGGTTCATTGGCCCAGTCTTGGGATGCAGCCAGTCGTTTCTCCAAATCGCGGACGCTTGAGTAGTAAGCGTTCAGTCGCTGTTGATCGCCCTTTCCAAGTTCACGTTCGAGACGTTTTGCATCTTCTTGCACCAAATCCATGATGCTGCGCCCTTCCTGAACACGTTTCGCTTGTCGTTCCCGCTCACGTTTTGAGTCGTTGATGAACAGGCGTTTAAACAATGCTGACGGAGAATCCTCTGCTGGAATCATCGCTCCATTTTCGGTGTAGGAAGGACTGTTGGATCCAGCACTACTAAGCACTAAGGAAGGGAATCGCGTTTCGCCACCGAGGTGCTTGGCCAAATATTGATCGATTGAAATCGAATTGCTGGCGCGACCCGAACTGCCGACCGGATTCGCGGTCAAGATACTTGCTTCAGCGCGGTGTCCACCGCCGACTCCCGGATGAGAAGAACCTGAAATGATGGTGAACTTATCACGCAAGTCATTGATCGGCTTGAGATAACGGCTCGGCTTGTAGTTTTTGCCCGCTTCGGTCGGATTCAGGTTGGGGCCATGCAAGCCCAGGCCAAGTGTCATGGCCACGAAACGTTTCGGAGCATTGGTTGCGTCAGCCCCTTTGGCGTAAGAAGGCTTCATCGCACCGAGCAGCGGAAGCGCAAGTGAAACGCCCGTTCCACGCAAAATGGCTCGGCGGTTCATTCGTTTTTGAAAATTGAAATCGACTTTTTTGTTCATGGTGAACTTTCAGTTTGGATTTGCTTAACGGCAATACTGTTCAGTGGATTGGTGGCAAGAGATTGTAACCCGACGCGTTAGCGAGGGACCAGCAGCACCTCGCTCACGCTTCGGGTTGTGATTTCGCTTTGCCGTTAAACGATGACTCTCTACTTGGATGAAAACAGCTCACTGGCGACGACTTCTTTCAGTAAACTTTTCAGACCGTAATTGTTGTCCGCGGTTTTAGCGACGCACTCGCCAATGTCGTCCCGATCAGAAAATTGAATCGTTGCACCGGTCCCGTACGTCATCAATTTCTCGGCCACGTTGATCGCTAATTTCTCTTCATCTTTCAGCACCACCTTTTTAAACTGCCGAAGGTTTTTGAATTGCTTGCCGTCGGGCATGACGAAACTGGCATCGATGGCTAGCCCACGCCGTTTCTTTTTCTTTCCGGCGCCATAATGAGTACGCCAACGACCAGAAGGATCAAAGTTTTCCAACGCAAATCCGGGTGGATCGATTTTTCTGTGGCACGCGGCGCAATCGCCGTTCTCTTTGTGTTTGGCCAGCATATCACGTATCGATTTCGCTCCTCGAATATCCGGCTCGATCGCAGGGACATTTTCCGGTGGAGGCGGAATGTGCTCGCCAAGTAACCGCTCTGAAATCCACACGCCGCGGATCACTGGAGACGTGTTGGAACCGTTGGCGGTTACTTTCAAAATCGATCCGTGTGTGATTAGTCCACCACGATGACTGGCACTGCGAAGAGAGACTTTCTTTACATCGTCGCCAGTGACTTTGCCGATTCCGTCGCTGCCGATGTCGTAGTATCGGGCCAACCGGCTATTGAGAAATGTGAAATCTGAATCAATTAAATGGGAAACGCCCAGATCATCATCCAACATCTGTTGCAAGTATCGATGAGTTTCGTCAAGCATTGATCGCTCAACGATTCGATCGAACCCCGGATACAATCGCTTGTCCGGATCGGTAAAGTCGATCTGATTCATGTCCAGCCATTGGTCGGCGAAGTCGTTGACGAAGTTCTTGCCTCGAGGATCTTTCAGCATTCGTTCGACTTGTCGTTTGACGACTTCCGGATTCGAAAGTTCGCCCTTGGACGCCAAAATCCAAAGCTCTTCATCGAGCATTCGATTCCACAACAAATAACTCATGCGAGACGCGATCGCGAAATCGTCAAGCTTGCCGGGCGTTTCGTGAAAGTAAATGAATCGAGGCGAACAGAGGATCGCACGGTAGCCGACTCGAAGTGCGCTCACAAAGTCATCCGTCGTTTTCAATCGCTCGCGTGCGATTTTGAGATACGGAGAGATATCATCTTTCTTGATCGGTCTTCGAAAAGCTTTCTTGGCGAAGCGGTAAAGCAAGTGCTTCAACGTTTTGTCTGGATCCTCTGTTCGGACCGAACCTTGGTACTTTTTCCCGTAAGTGACTCGTTCGTCGGAGAACAACAGTTTGCGAATTACGTCATTGTCGACTCCGGGTTCAATTCGTTGCATTTCAAGCCATTTGATCGCGACGCCAGGGACATTCATTGGGCCGCCCTTACCGGCTTCGACTTGGCCGCCCTCAAAAAAGCCCATCTTGAGCGTTGAATCGCCAGGCCGGACTTCTACCATGTGGCCTTCCAATAGCCAGGCTTCAAAAGTGACTTCCTTTAACTCCGATCCGGCTTCGAATGCGCCGATCCAACTCATTAACGGTGCGCTGGAGGTGCATTTTCCCGAGCGGACAGTACACCAAACGCCCCCATCTTTTTTGGGTGGTTTGAGTCCCTTGGCGTTGATGGTGATTCGATACCAGCCGTCTTCGGAAACTTCTGTCGGCAGCATTTTTCCGTAGTATGGCAACTGGCCGTTCCACGTGACTGAGTGCCCGTTGATCAGTTCAGGCTCGCGGCATCGTTTTCGTTTGGCGAGCCGAGCAAGTTTGTCCGCTGGAATCTTTCGAGCTCGAGTGTCTCTGCGCGTGAAGGCTCGTTTGAACGCATTGTCCAACGCGAGGTCAACGATGTCGACGTGTTGTTTCAGTTGAAAGTGAGACATCGACTGTCCCGCTGCGACGGTGTTGAATCCACCTGTTCGTGGTTCTTCAGGCATGAGTCGGGCAAGCGGAATGTTGACGCCCAGCAAGTCGTGCAGTGTTCTTTCAAGTTGCAGGTTTGTCAGACGACGAGCTCCGACGCGTCCGATTTCGTTGGCTCGTTCAGTTTGTGCGTCGTCGATCCACTTGCCTGTCGTGTCAAGAAAGTTTTTGCGATCTTTTTTCTCAACGTCACCATAATCCGCTGGCGGCATTTCGTTATCGTGAACTCGATCAAAAACGCGTGTCCACGTTTGCGAATTTGCCTGTGTCAATTCGTCTGACAGCTCCTCAAGGTCCAACCCTGCTTCGGCAGATTTTCCTTGATGGCAATCGTAACAATTGCTTTCCAAGAACGTCCGAACATTCGCAGGTGCTGGAGTGAGCCCGCCAGAATCCTGCCCGCAGCTTGTTTGCCCGAACGCAAAAACGATACCCACCGAAAGGAGCAGAAGAATTGAAGTTGAACGCTGCATAACTTGATAGATCGGCGAATCGATCTTTCAGACTTTGTCGAATGTGCGTTCATATTTTAGCACCTAACAAATTGGATGATCTGGACGACCAATTAATTGCCAGAATTGTTCGAAAACGAGCCAGAGAGGAAATTTATTCCTGTAAATACATCCAAGTTCTTCGGGATTTATCAGATTCCGATGTCATTCCCCATCGTTATGCCAGTCAGTTAACATCCACTCTCCTTTTGATATTTGCCGTTAGCGTGCTTCGATCGGAGCAGAAGACGCTGGCTTAATTTCTGCGACTCGTTGGATGTGTTGTCTCACTTCTTTTGCATCTTCTTCTCGTTCAAATTCCTCAAATACTTTTAAGGCAAACGCCGTGTATGGCGACCGATTCCAATCGGTTTCGATGCAAAGCTGTTTGATTGTGTTGCAAATTTCATTTTGGAGATTTGTTTTTTCAAATTCTGAACCTTTGAATTGCTCTGATTGAACAAATTGCAATCCGATTTCTGCAAAGACGAATCGAGTGGTTCGCTCTAGTGGAGCGAAGTCTCTGGAATACTTGGCGAACTGAAACGCCTTAGCGTAATCAGACTTGGCAGAATAAATGTAGGCAAAGGATCGGTTGAGTTCAGGATCTTTCGGTGACTTGCTGTGCCATTTTTTCAGGTAAGGATATGCCTCGCGAATTCTTGATAGCGACAACAACGAGTGAACATTTGTCGTGATGCTTTTCATTGAATCTGGAGCGATTCTGTCAAGGTTCTTAGCGCAGGTTAGGGCTTTTAAATGCTGTTCTGTATTTGTGTACGATTCCCATAAACTTGAATTCACTTGAATCGACTCCGAATCTGCATCGAGGGCAGATTCAAAATTGGAAATCGCCAAATCGTGGCGTCCGCGGTTGCTGTAATACTCTCCCAGCACGAGGTAAGGCATCGCTTCATTTCGAAACGGCCCAGCGGGTCGCAGAGCAATCGCTGCTTCGAGATCGTTCACAGCTGCCTTGAACTTTCTCAGTTTCCAACGGGCATATCCGCGGACACACAACGCATCTGGATTACTCGCGTAAATACTCAACGCAGAATTGGCAGCGTCTTCAACTTTCAGGAATTGATTTTTCGCGGTGTAAAGGCTGGCAAGCAAAGTCCAATCTTCTGAAGATCGTTCGTCGAGAGCCTCGCTTTCAGCAAACGCAATCGCTGCAGCCAACTCCCCGCTGGCGGCAAGATTCCGAACATGTAGGTTGCGGGCCGTACTCGAACTACCTGACTTGAGTAAATCCACAAGAGTTTCATTGGAAGAGGCAGGCTGCTTGTTCAGATAAAGTTCGACAGCTGCAACAAGCTCCAGTTGTCTACTAGTTGGCGCCGGATTGCTTTTCCTAAAGGCAGAAATCAGCTTCGGTACATTGCCAAAATCTCCTCGCTCAATTGACGTGCACAGTTCCTTAAACGCAACGTTGGCTACTTCCTTTGCGAATACGTTCTGAGATGCGAATACCAAAATTAGAAATGAGACAAATAGTTTCACACCCGAGCTCCTGCAGAATTTTGTTGACAATTACACAGTTATCAATTTTTTCTGATTGGCACAACTCGACAGTTGATTGGCACAACTTGACAGTTCAAGGGTTGATAAATGCTAGCGTATCGATTTCGATGTCATTCATCAAAGCCGCTTCCGTCGCTTTTAGTGCACCATTTGACGAACTTCTCAACCGAAGTCGATTTTGCGATCGAGTGCACAGATCCATCGCAAAGCGCGATCCCGACAGTTCCCGGATGGCCGTTGTCGATGTCGAGACTGTCAAGCGAATCGATTTCGAGGTCTTGCGGCGAACTCCAAGGGACTTGCTGGTCCATGCCAACTTCCATGACTAGTACCGTCCCAGAAGTTCCATCAGTAATCGCGTCCATAGTGACGCCGGCACCCGTCGCTAGGATACTGTCCGCATTGATGGGTGCGACATAATCTGTTTGGCCCGGTCGACCGATCGCTGACGGGTTGCGAAAGATGTCAGGCATTTGCTCGAGCAACGTGATGTTGTGCGGGCTGTCCCAAGGTTCATCCTGATGGAACTGGTCGAACAGATCTTGCTGGTCAAGGTACGGCAAAATCGCGACGCGCCAACTTAGTAGCGGATTCCCGTCGCCATCGACCGTATAGGCCGGCGGGAATGATCCGTTGTTTGCTTCGTAGTTCAAAAGTGACAATACCAGCTGCCGTTGATTGTTCATTGATTGCGTTCGACGTGCGGCTTCCCGCGTCGCCTGCACCGCTGGCAACAGCATGCCGACCGCCACACCAGAAACGGCGATCGTCGAAAGCTCCATCGGTGCCGGCGTGTCGTAGCGAGATATTCCCGTGTATCCGCTCGATGCTTTGAACAGCATGCTCCGTGTCGGTCGCAACCCCAACAGTGACTCGATCGGAGGAAGATCTCCAGCTCCAAAGTCAAAGCGGTCTCTCGCCTCAGCCGGAATGAATGCAAAGGCACCTTGAATCAACGGCACAACTACTTCAATGATTTGATCGAAATCGTAATGTTGCATCATGATCGGACCTTCCAGCCCCATCGTTTTCGATTCACTCAAAATCTTCTTTGCCAATTCGGTATCAAGCAGCGAAGCTTTGTTGCCTTTGGTGTATTTCCTGATGTGCGATCCGATGGCACGTGAGTTGTTCGACAGATAAAGTTCGCCACCGCTTAAGGCCCAGTAAAAGGAGACCCCATCGTTTTTTACTCCGAAAACTCGCAGTCCGTTCTTTTCCTTGTCTGCAAATTCGAATCCTTCCCCGATCGCCAGACCTTCGATCGTTTCGTTTATCTGATTATATGCTTTACGGAACTTGAGTTCGTCTTTGATTCTGACGATACCAATCTGCTTCGGAGCGATGACCGAACCAGTGTTGTAATAACGGATCGTCCCCTCAAGGTGGTCGACGATGTCATTCTTTACGTCCAGACCAGATTCCTTGGAGAACGCCATCATTGCTTCTTCCAGCTTGTCGGGCGGCACCGTTGCTTCGATCAGGCTCATGACATTTTCCGGAGAAAATCGAATCGCAATCGCCGCGATTGCGTCGGCAGGAATTTCCTTGAGTTTGCTTTTCTTGATTGCGGAAACATCGAACACGGAAGTCAGCCCTTCCTTGTCACATTCGAAATGCATCATCGAAATGTTGCTGACAGAATCGGTTCCCGAGCAGACGGACAATGACTTGATTCCTTCTAGGTTCAGCGCTTCATCGATTTTTTGAAATTCTGGATCTTCGGTCACCACGGGAGGAAGCAATTCCATTAGCGCGGCAACGTTTCCGAAAGCGAACTGGCTTCGCCTGGAGACTGGCACCGCAGCCAGTTTTTTATTTAGCCATTCCGGCGTTTGATTTTCGTCTTCGATCCGTTGAGCAACCGTTTTCCACTGCCCATTGCCAAACGCCGCAATCAGGTTGCCCGAGTGTACTCCCACGACGATTGGAATCGGAGAATTGGGCATTGTGTAAAGTTTCGTTTCTCCTACAACGTTGGATTCGACTTCAAATTCAACCATCAAGTCGTGCATGAACGCCTCGATAACTTTTTCGTCGTCGCCGAGTCGCACGATGAAAGTTCCGTTTCCAGTTTGCGCTTCGACGCTAACATTCTCGACGACGAACATTCCGGCTTTACCGAGCATCTTCCAGCCGATGTCTTCTGCAAACTGGGCAGCAGAAGGCGTCCCGTTTTCCTTGGCGACCCGTGCGATTGCCCGTTTGAGTTTTCCAAACGATTTCTGCAATCCGGTATCCGCCAGCCACTGTTCGCTGGGGTTACCTTCCGGGTTGAGTGTTCCGGCTTCGTTCCAGATCCAACACCCGATTGGTTCGTCCTCTGGCATCAGCGAGGTGACTTCTTTCCACGCGGCGTTTCCCTTTTCAGGAGCCGGCATTCCAAACATTTGGCCTTGGGCTGAAGCCGTGAATAACACTGCGACGGTGAGCGCTGTCACCAGAACTGCCGCGGAACGAGAAAGAATAAAATATGATTTGCGATGCATCGAAGCCTCCAGTTTTAATGTTCAGTCTTCACGATAGGACAAATGATCGAGCAACGCAAACATCGGAAATTTGCTGCAAGAACTCTGATTGGTTGAAACAAGCAAGTAAGTAAACGAGAATGGCTCGGTCAGATCAAACCTAACAAAAGCCAAGCCATGAAATCCACCGTCAAAATATTGCTTTGCATTGCGAGTGTCGTGCTCTTGTTCGCGGATTCAGGGCTCGCTCAGACGACTCGAATCTTGTTTCTTGCCGGCCCTCGAAGTCACGCGTCCGGAGATCATGAATTCAACGCGGGTTGTTTGCTACTGGCCAAAGCACTCAACGAACAGAGTGGCCTCGACGTTGAAGCGACGGTCATTAAGGGTTGGCCGAAAGACGAATCCGTTTTTGAAAATGTGGATGCGATCATCATCTACTCAGACGCAACCAAGGTCGTCGAAAAGGGTTGGGAGAAGACGGATCAGCTCGCCAAAAAGGGAGTCGGGTTAATGTTCATGCATTACGCTGTCCACCCAAGCCCTGAAATGGGAGAGAAATATTTTCGCCCGTGGATTGGTGCTGCGATGGAGACTGGTTATTCCGTCAATCCTCATTGGGTCGCCGACCTTCGCGCGATGCCCGACCACGCAATCTCCAACGGCGTTCCGGACATCGTCGAGGCCTACGATGAATTCTATTACTCGATGCGTTTTCAAAAAGATCGCGGCAAAGTACTGGATTTGGTCACTGCGATGCCGACGAAGAAACGCATCAAACGCATCATTAATCTTTGGAACAACAACGGTGTGACAGGCGTCGACAAAGAGCAATCTTTGATGTGGGGCATCGAGCGTTCCGACGGCGGCCGCGGTGTCGGTTTCGTCGGCGGCCACTATCATCGCAACTGGGCAAACAACGGCTTCCGCCAAATTGTGCTCAATGCAATCGTTTGGGTGGCTGGAATGGAAGTTCCCGAAGACGGCGTGAAATCTGAAGCGGTCACTGAAGACCAACTAAATGAGAACCTCGACGTTTACGAAGGCAAGGAGAATCCTCGAATTCCACTTCCCAATATTGAAGACTTCAAAAGCATGCCTCCCGCCAAGTGGATCACCGGCGAAGAACACGCTGCCGCTAGGGAAGCAGCCAAGCAAGAACGTATTCGAAAGCGTCGCGAGAAAATGAAAGCTGAAAAGAAAAAGTAGCCTGCGTGCGTTCAGCTCCTCTTTCTTGTAGGAATCGAGAGGCGACAAGTTTGCTGCAAATAATTCGTTCGCAAAATGGAGTGGTTGAGCAATGAGCAAAAATCATCGAGTTCGAGGTTGCAAGTTTCCAGCTGCGTTGTGTGTGGCAATGCTGCTCAGCTGTTTTCCGTTGCAGGTAATTGCGCAAACGAAAAAGTCTCTGTCGCGAAGTGAAGGTGTCTTGGCCGTGGCGAAAGAACACCTTGAACGTGCCGGCGCAATATTGAGTGAATCCTCCGACGGTCGCATCACAGGATTCCAAATGCCTGAAAACATGGGTTTGCGCGGAATGTCGTTTGCTCACCTTGTTCGACTGAAAGATCTGGAAGACCTCGACCTGAGCGCGATGCACTTAAGCAATGAACGCGTCGAATATATCGGTAGTCGGCTGACCGAACTTAGAAGTTTGAATCTATTCGGCAATCCGTTGGATTCGATCTCCATGACGCACCTTACGGGCCTCGAAAAGCTTGAGACGTTGTATCTGTATCGAACGTTCATTGATGATGAAGGGATGAAGTCGGTCGCAAAAATCAAGAGTTTGAAACGCCTGAACGTGTTCGACACGTTTCTCTCTGATGAAGGCCTCAAAATTTTGGGGACCTGCAAACAACTGAAACATCTATGCATCGGAAACTCAAAGACAGGAAAGTTTCCAAGATCGCACTTCACACCTGACGGGATAAAACGCTTACGCCAAGATTTGCCGAACACGACCATCGTCTACTGGGGCAAAACCAACGATCAAGTCGAGTTGCCGAAAAATAATCAGAAGACTGCGCAGTCCAGAGCTCAGCGAATCAAGAACTTGACCATCGGTCCGTCAGCCGTCGCGAAGGCTCCGAATCTTGCAATACGGAAACAGGGTTTCGATTGGCCATGTTTTCTTGGGGCAAACGGAGACGGACGGTCTTTGGAAAAAGGTCTCAACACGGATTGGAAGTCCAAGCCCCCAAAACTGTTGTGGCACAAAAAGATTGGTTCCGGGTTCGCGGCGCCGTCAGTTTCCAATGGTCGTTTGTTTTTGTATCACCGAATGCGTGATGAGGATGGACCGGCCCGATTCAAGGAACGATTATCCTGTTTAAATTGTGAAACGGGTGAGGAGCTCTGGCAGGTTGACTATCCGACGAGTTATCAGGATCTCAATGGATATGGCGACGGTCCAAGAAGCACTCCGATCATTGATGAGAACCGCGTTTTTATTCTTAGCCCGGAGGGAAAATTGCGGTGCCTTCAGTGTGTCGATGGCAAGTCGATCTGGGAAGTTGATCTCAAGGCAGATTTTGATTGCGATCTGGTTACTTATGGAGTCGGCACGTCACCTTTAATCTACGGCAATCAACTATTGGTTATTGCCGGAGGCAAGTTGAAAGGGGGTGGCGAGGCTTCGGTAATCGCATTTGATAAGCGGTCGGGCGTCTATCAATATGGCGTCGGTAAAAGTGCCGCCAGTTATGCGACACCGATTGTGCGTCGTATTGACGGGCGTCAATACTGCTTCGCGTTCACGCGTGACGGTCTGCTTACTTTCAATCCAGACAACGGTAAAATCGATTTTAGCTTTCCGTGGAAGTCAAATGTCGCGGGTTCAGTGAATGCGGCGACGCCATTAGTTGTTGAAGATAATGTCTTTATCTCGGAAGCTTATAGCAACGGCAGTGCGTTGCTAAAAGTAGCCAAGGATGGAAATACGACATTGTGGCAAGATGCTAAAACTAATCGCGACAAGTCACTTCGGATGCACTGGGCGACTCCTGTGCACGACGAAGGTTTTTTGTATGCGTGCAGTGGGCGGCATAGAACCGATGCGACATTGAAATGCGTTGACTGGAAAACCGGAAGCACGATGTGGCAACAGAAGATTGGCGGGCGAAGTTCGCTAACGTGGTTTGATGGCCATTTGTTGAGCTTGGAGGAAAGCGGCGAGCTGACGCTCTTTCGGGCGACGTCGCAGTCCTATCAAGAGCTCGGGAAGTTGGACAAAAACAATTCAGAAGTCGTACCTTCCTATCCGGCTTGGGGAGCTCCTGTCATTGCCCGCGGACTGCTATACCTCCGCGGAAAGCACGAGATTATTTGTTACGATTTGAATTGATCGCCGGCCTACTTTTTCTTGAGTTTCTTTTTCTCCTTCGGCTGATGAGCCACCAACGGTCGTTCAACTTTCTCTTCCGGTCCGCGGAAGACGTAAGGCTTCCATGTTTCTACTGCTTCTTCCCACTGCGCTTGCGAGCGAGTCGGAAACCAGGCTGGCCAACCATGCTTGAAAAAATCCGGGTCCAGCTGGTCACGATTCTTCAGCACCCATTGATCCACGCTCAAATCACCTCGCAGTGATTCCGGAAACTTGCCCAAGCCGCGAAACGTGTCGCTGACGCCTTGGTCGTGGATGACGTTTTCACGCCAGTCATTTAGCGCCGCGAGAAGTTCGGTTTTCTTTTCAGCGTAAGCAGGATCATCTGCGACATTGTTGACCTCATGCGGGTCCTTCTTTAAGTCAAACAATTCGACTGCAGGTTTTTTTGGTGCGTAAAAGGCGGCTTGTGCCGGTGTCAATTCTCCGCGGAGGTGCATCGCGCCCATCTCCGCCAACATCGGATAGCACTGTTCTTTGTAGCGACTGAACTGCAGCCACGGGCGCTCGGGCATCAAGTTCAAAATCAATTTGAAATCCTTGCTGCGAATCGTACGCATCGAATCGTGAGCGTTGTCCATCTTGTCACGTGCCGCAAAAACGTATTTCCGGTTTCCAACTTCGTCCCCAAGCAAACTTTTTCCATGCAGTGCGACCGGAGCTTCCACGCCAGCGGCTTCCAGTATCGTGGCGCCAATGTCGATCGACATCGCCAAATCTTCACTAACCTGCCCTGCCCCGACTTTGCCCGGCCAACGCATGATCATCGGGATTCGAATGCCGCCATCGTACAGAAACTGTTTGCCGCGAATGTGACAGCGACCGTGGTCACCGATGAAGAACACAATCGTGTTGTCGGCGAGTCCTTCATCCTCAAGTCGCTTCAACAGTTTGCCAACTTTGCGATCCACGATTTGCATTTGCTCAAGTCCATTGGCCCAATCGCGACGACAAAATGGCGTATCGGCATAGTACGGCGGCAGTTCGACATCCTTGATATCAATCGGGCGCTCCGGATCGCGATTCCACTTGCGATGAGTTTCAGGAAATGTGATGCGGGCAAAGAACGGCTGGCCTTCTTTTCGCTGATTCCAGTCGTTCCCCATAAAGAGCTCTTTATGAGTGTCGGGAAGAAAGTTCACATCCAGCTTCCATGACATTAGCGCCGTGAAGTAGCCCGCGTCCTGCAGTAAATGTTGAATCGGTCTGATGCCGTGAGGCAATGGTTTTTTGTCAGTTGTTCGATGTTGATGGGCGCCGATGTAGTTTTGGTGAAAGCCCGTCATCATTGCCGATCGCGAAGTCGAGCAAACAGGCGACGTTGTGAATGCCCATTGGTATCGCACACCTTGGGAGGCAAGTTTATCTACGTGCGGCGTGTCGATCCCTTTGGTGCCGTAGCAGGAAAGATCTGGCGACCAGTCCTCGATCGTGATCCAAAGAATGTTTGGCCGTTCGTCGGTCGGCGTTTCCGCAAATGCGTTTCCGCAACTGACTAGCAAAGCGAAGGCGATTGTAAGTGACTTAAGCATTTTTATTCCAACTGATAACCCGATCGAAATCATAACCCGAATCGTAAGTGAGGTGCTCATGAAGTAGTCTCACGCAAAGGCTCGAAGGCGCAAAGATGATTAGAGTTTCTTTGCGCCTTCGCGCCTTTGCGTGAGATACCAACCCGATTCTCGATACAATTCAGGAAATTTCAATACTTCCCATTCGTTCCGAATGATTCCAATTTTGACTTGCGAGGTCGAATGCGAACACTGTGGTCGGGCTGACCAGTAATTCGATCGAACTCATCGGGAGTACGACGCGATGGCAAGTAGTCACCGGTCTTCTCGGCCCACTTTTCCAACGCGGCTTTCATCCGATTAAAAACTGATTGATAAGCTGGTTCGTCCGCAAGATTGTTGATCTCACCAGGATCTCGCTGCAAATCAAAAAGCTCCCATTTCGGTCGCGGCGAAATCAGGCACGCTCGTTGAGCCGCATTGAGTTTGTTTTCCTTCTCCAGTCGCAACATGTCCTGCCACGTTAATGCTCGTCCTGCGTCGGCCGATGGCGTGGCTGCCAAATCTTCGTAGTCGTTTCGGATCAGTTTGTACTGTTGAGTCATCACGGCACGAGCTTGATCTTCATAGTCGTGCCAATGGTCTTCTGCGAAAGCATACTGGCGATGTGCTTTCGACGGATCGGTTAGAGTTTCCGAAAAGCTGATGCCTTCGCTTGGAATTGATTTCGCGTCCAAGCCCGCAAGCTTCAAAAATGTCGGTGCGATATCGACAGCGCTAACAAGCGAGTCAGTCACTGATCCCGCAGGAATCTTCGCTGGCCAGCGAATCAGCCAAGGAGTCCGAATCCCTCCGTCGTACATCGTTGTTTTATCACGAGGGAACGGACGGCCGTTGTCGCTGATGAAAAGCACGACCGTGTTGTCGGCAACGCCCTGCTCTTCCAGTTTCGCGAGCACTTTGCCGACGTACTGGTCCAGCCGGCCGATCTCGTCGTAGTACATTCGCAGATCTTTGCGAACGTCTGGCGTGTCGGGCATGTGTGGCGGAACGATAACGTCCGATTCTTGATGCGGCGGATCGAGGGTTCCTTCTTCATAGGCGCGATGCGGATCGAGTGCGGCCAGCCACATGAAAAACGGTTGGTCCTTCGGTCGATCGTTGAGCGCCGCTTCCCAGTCTTCACAACCACTTGGTTGTTTCTGCGCAACCATTTTTGGCTTTTTGCCATCTTTGCCCGAAGGCAAAACAAAGCCAGCGGTCGAGACGTCATAGATTTTGTTAAAGTGATCTCGAACGGCTTCTCCCAGATGCCATTTCCCTGCGGCTGCCGTGTAGTAGCCAGCTTCTTTCAGTTGCCCGGCAAACGTTTCGCTTCCCGCTGGCAGCGGCCAATGAAGCTGTTCGGCACCTGTGTTGTGCGGATACTTTCCAGTGATGATGCTTGATCGGGACGGGCTGCAAGAGCTGACGGTTAGATACGCGTGATTGAACTTCAGTCCATCCTTCGCCATTGAATCAATGTTCGGAGTTCGAATCGAAGGATGTCCGTAAGCGCCGCAATCGTTCCAATTCATGTCGTCCGCGATGATCAGGACGATGTTCGGCGGAGCATCATTTTCAGCTGCGACCAACGTGTCGAATGCCGCGATCGAAACGAGTGCGATTGCTAGAAGTTTTGTTTTGAAGTCCGTCATGCTTTAATTCGCCAATCGGGGCGCCGAATATCCTTGCTCACGAATTTTAGTCAACAGCATTTTCAATTCAGCAACTTTTTCAGGCTTGTCGTCTGACACGTCGTTTCGTTGTCCAATGTCGCTGCGAAGATTGTAAAGCTCCGTGGGCGAATCATCATCCGTATCGTAGCCGTGTCGTTGTTCCCATTCTTTGTCACGCTTCGATGAGTATCCGTTTTTATGATTGATCAACAGCCAATCGCCATCGCGAATCGCATACTTACCCTTGAACGTGTTGTGCACATGTGTCGTACGAACCGACTCTTTTTCCTGTTTGAGAATTGGTAGCAGGTTGAAGGAGTCTTCCGCACAATCGTCGGGCAACTTAAATCCGACCGCTTTGGCCAATGTTGCCATGATGTCAATTTGACTGACAAGAGCATCGGAAACGGAGTCGTTTTTCGTGACTCCCGGCCAGCGAACGATGAACGGGACGTGATGGCCGCCCTCGTAGATGTCTCGCTTGAGCCCGCGAAAAGGGTGAGCCGACCAGTGACCGAATTTCTTGTCGCGAGCGTAAGCGTAATGCTCCGGTCCGTTGTCGGCCGTAAAAATCACAATCGTGTTGTCCGCCTGGCCGCTCTCTTCGAGTGCTCGAAGCAGTTTGCCGCAAGCGTCGTCAGTTTCAACGACCAAATCGCCGTACGGTCCGGCTTGCGAAGTGTTGTCGAATTTGTCGTTGGGAATGATCGGAGCGTGCGGTGACGGGAAAGCGAAATACAAAAAGAACGGTTTGTCCGTGTCGGCTTGCTGTTCTATGAACTCAACACCACGCTTGGTCGTCGTAGGAATGTTTTCGTAAGGGTCCCAGCCTTCGATCGTTGGACCCGGGCGAAACTCGACCTTCCCTTCCTTGATGCGAACTTTCGATTGATCAACCATGCGATCGGGCACTGCCGTGACTTTGTCGTCTTCGATCCAACAATATGGCGGAAAATTGATGACCGTGTCGCCGAAATAATGGTCGAAACCATGAGCCAACGGGCCGTCGGGAATGTTCTTGCTCCAGTCGAAATCTTCCGGACCCCAGACTTTTCGCTTCTTGTTCCACTGCACAACTTCGTGTGGCTCGGCGTCGTCTTTCTTGATCGCTTCCCAATCCCAGCCAAGATGCCACTTGCCGATCGCGGCCGTGTGATAGCCTTTCGACTGAAGCATTTCTGGCATCGTGACTCGTTCAGGTCTGAACTTGGATGGTCCAAAGGCGTTGACGATCCCGTGGAAGTCGCGCCAATGATGTCGACCAGTCAGCAGCGCGTAGCGACTTGGCGAACAGATGCCAGACGACGAATGGCCATCCGTAAATCGCATCCCTGATTTGGCCAACTGGTCAAGATTCGGTGTCGGAATTTTTGATTCTGCGTTGTAGCAACCAAGATCTCCATAGCCGAGATCGTCCGCGTAGAGGATAAGTACGTTCGGTGATTTCTCGCCGTTCTCGAAGGCAAATCCGGATTGGATAAAGCAAACGGAAGCGATCGCAATTCCGAGTTGAACGATTCGTTGCATGATGTTCTCCTGTCAGATTAAGATTATACGAAAATCTCACTTCTGTTGTGCTTCCAAGAGTCAAACCCATGCACGCTGTTCGAATCACTGCCATTGTTTTGCTGTTTTTATTGGCGCAGGTTGCAGTTGCCCAAGAAGGAAAGCTGATATTCCAGGATGATTTTGAGCGAGCCGAGACGCAGGAAACAGAAGACGAACCCGGTAACGGCTGGAAGACGAACAGCCAGAAACGTGCTGCTGGCAACAAGCAAGTTGACCTTCGTGATGGAGCGATGTACATCTACCGCCACGCGGTTGCCGACCATGGAGTGTCCGTCGTGCACGATGCTCCGTTTCGTGATGGTAAACTCGAAATCAAATTCATGCTCGAAAATGAAAAGGATACTTTAGGGCTGAACTTTGCGGATTTGAAATACAAGAGAGTTCACGCTGGTCATCTGTTTAAAGTGACGATTGGCACGTGGTTCGCTGAATTGGCAGATTTGAAAACAGGAACGATGGATTTGGAAATCCGCAATGCTCGTCGAGCAAAAACGCTCAGCAAGGAACAGCAGGAGCTACTCAAGACCAAAAAGAAACGCTTCAAATACAAACTGAAAACCGGTCATTGGTATTCAGCCGTTGTCACTGTTGCCGGTCAGAAACTTTCACTATCCATCGACGGCAAAGAAGTTGGCTCATTCTCTTCGCCGGGCGTTGCTCATCCGACCAAGCGAGTGATTCGTCTGGCCGTCAACAAACAGGCGGTGGTGGATGACCTAAAAATTTCTTCCTTCGAATCAGGAGTTCCTTTGAAAGTTTTGCTGATCGCCGGTGGCTGTTGCCACGACTACAAGAATCAAACGCAGATCCTCAAAAAAGGCATCGAATCACGCATCAATGCCGAAGTGACGGTGATCTACAACCCGAACTCGCGAACGGATGCTCGATTCAAGATCTATGAGTCCGAGGATTGGGCTGAAGGCTACGACGTGATCTTACATGACGAGTGTTGTGCTGATGTTTCGGATCGAACTTACGTGCAGCGGATTTTGGCCGCTCATAAAAACGGCACGCCGGCAGTGAACTTGCATTGTGCCGTTCACAGTTACCGCTGGGGCAACTATCGAAAGCCAGTCAATATCGGCGACGACAATGCGAGCTGGTACGAGATGCTGGGCGTGCAATCCAGCCGCCATGACCATCATGCTCCGATCGAAATTTCATTCGCCAAAGAACAGGCGAATAACCCGTTGATCATTGGGATGGAGGATTGGACCACCGCCAAAGAGGAGCTCTACAACACGATCCGGGTTTTCGACAACACCACCGTTCTGGCGTCCGGAAAACAGATTCGCGGAAACGGCAAGCCTTGGTCGGCAGCGATTGTGTGGACCAATGAGTTCGGACCGAACAAGACGAAAATTTTTACGACATCGCTCGGGCATTACAACGAGACGGTGAAAGATGATCGCTACATGGAGTTGGTCGTTCGCGGATTGCTTTGGACGACGGGCAATCTGAAAGAAGATGGCTCACCCGTCGAGGCATTGACGGCGGGCAAGTGAAATTTCTCTCTCCTGACCATCCGTTCATCGTCGCCATTCGCGAAGTCAACCTTACGCGCGTCAAAGAATTTATCGCCGAAGACCGATCGCTGGTAGACATCCAAGTCCGAGGTGGAGTTGGGTTAACAGGGAACCACGGCAAGGAGTTCACGGCAGAGGAAACCGATGAGTACGCGGGTCCGCTGCACTTCGCGGCCTTTCATGGTCACAGCGAACTCGAACAACTGTTGATCGATTCGGGCGCGGATCTAGACGCCGCATCGAATTTCGGCGGATCCCAACGCACGCCGATCACACTTGCTTGCTGGGAAGGCGATCCCAAAACGATCCTCCACGCTGCCAAAGCGGCTGGTATGAAGCTGGACCTGCAGCCCGGATTGTTCACGATTTTGGCTCATGGAGGCAACGCCGATCTGCTGATTGAACACGGCGCCAAGCACGACGTTTACACCGCTGCAATGGCGGGTGATCTTGACGTGCTTCAGCGGCTGATTAATGAACAGCCAGAATCATTCGATGCACCGCGTGCGGAGTGCGGGCAGACTCCGCTTGAACTGGCTCTTACGGTTGGGAAACTGAAAAGCGCTGAACTTTTGGCTGCCAGCGGAGCCAAAGTTTCAACACAATCCGCTGCGGCGATGGGACGAATTGATGACGTCAAAGCAGCGTTGGCTCAGGACAAAGAAGCGGCCACTCGGATGTTCGGCAAGTGTCCGCTGTTGTGCTGGGCAATCATGGGCGGACAAGTCGAGATGGTCAAATTCTTGCTTGAAAACGGTGCGGATCCCGAAGGCGCTGACGAATGGGATGTCACGCCACTTCGGTATTCGACGCAGGTCAAAGGCGACAACGGCGTAGCGATCGTTGACTGTCTTTTCGCAGCGGACGCCGACATCGACCGTGTGTCTCGTGGCTACACTCCGATCCAATCGGCTTTGCACAACGAGAACAAACACGTGCACCACCGTCTGATTTATCACAATGAAAACAACGTTGAAGTATCGGAACTTGAAGCAAAATTTTGGCAAGCGGTCCACGATGGAGACCTCGGGACGGTCAAGTCAAGCCTTAAAGAGGACTCGACTCTAGCATCGAAGCGATTCCCAACGCACAACCGAATTTTTTACTGCACCGATGTATTTCCATTGCACGCTGCAGCCCAAAATGGGCATTGGGAAATTGCTCAGCTGCTGCTGGATCACGGTGCAGATCCAGACGCCAAGCGGGACTTGGAAGAGATCGGCGGAGAACATCGAGAGTTTGGGATGCCCTTATATTTTGCTGTTGAAGCAAAGAATTACGACTTCGCCAATATCTTGCTGGATCTTGGTGCTTCACCGATGGGACATCCTTACTGTGATCAGGCCGTGATCGAAAGAATGTTCTACCAAGTACGTGAAGCGGAATTGCCAATCAGGGTCATGCGTCGAGCGTACTCGGCGTACCTTCCCGACCAAGAAGAATTGGAATCGCAAACCGTTGCGGAACTGGTTGGCGATGAAACGGATGATTCAGTCAAGCTCTTTGCACGACTGGTTGATTTCGGCGCGCAGCCTCCATTTACGGCGTTGGTGCGAGAGGGATATCACGATCTTGCCATTGAAATTGTTGACCACAGTCGCGACAAAGACGGAACTCCACATGATCATCCGAACTCGACGGCGATCAACAACATCACCGGCGCCGCGCGGTGGTACGGCTATCCGGGCTTGTTTCGCCGATTGATGAATCATCCAACCTATCGCTACCGTTACGAAGACACCATTACAACGATCGACGTTGCCATCAGAAGCCACAACCGCGACGGCAGCTACGCCGACTATCGGCAGATCATTGTGATGCAACTGGAAGCGTTAAAGGCAAATGGCGATTTGGAAAAAGCGCAACAGGCCGCCAACGTCAAACCGCTGTATCAAATGGCAACCGACTTCACTTGGGGCAACAACTACGGATACCGCGCAGCGATCGCAAAACCTGAATGCTTCATTGACCTTGCCGAGCTATTTGTCTCTTGGGGTTTTGACGATATCGAGTACCGCGACCCGAATTCAAATCACTCGCCACTTTCGGCGGCTGTTGAACGAGGAAGTCCTGGTATCGCGACTTATGTTCGTTGGTTGGTGCAGCGCGGAGCTGATTTGCGAAAATCGGATCCTGATGAAGTCAACCCATTGGCGATCGCTACTAAGAAAGGGTACGAGGACGTTCGAGAGATTCTTTTGAACGAAGGCAATCCTCAATAGAGTGCCTCAGCAGCTTACTTAAGTACATTTTCGCCGCCGTTTTCTTTTTGCTGAATGGTTACTGGCCAACCGTCGAATTGATTCGAATCTTTGCCATCAGTGGCATCGATTGAAAAGCGAAACGACTCCAGATAGTAGGTCTTTGCGCTGGTGTCGATCGTGACCATGCCGAAGCCGCTGCCTTTTTGATGAGCCAACTCGTAACGGTTCTTTTTTGAGGCAACTTCTGGATCCCCGACCGCGTAAACGTAAACGAAGTTCCCGAAACCGTCGACGAATTCTCCTGTGTGCGGCAAACCATGTTGCGGACGGTTTTCGTGAGGCATTCCGGCTCGCTCAGGATGCCACCAACGCGGATAACCGGCTGAAATTGCGGGAGTGCAAAACGACCAGAATCCGTCACGCTGTTGGTCGACACCGTACTGCGCCAATGAAGTCAAATGTTGATCGCCGTTGATGTGTAGCGGTTTAGCTTTGCGGATGATTTTGATCGCATTGTTGCGAGCCGTCTGGGGCCAAGCTCCTGAATCAAGATCTGCTTTCAAGTATCCGTCGTAGCTTCCGTGGTGCGTCGCGACTCCCGCGAACACCGTTTGGCTGAGCAGCACTTTCATTGAATGGCCGCGCCAATCATCAGCCCACTGTTTGAGGAAATCTTCCTGTCGCTGACCAAGCAAAACCAAGCCAGGTTTGTCGAGGACTGAGGTATCGAAATCCTTATCCATCACATGATCCGCGCGACCACTGGCAGTGTCGACTCGCTCGGGTCCGCTTTTCCATTGGCGATCGGCGATGATCGCGAAGCTAACGTCGCCGTAAACCATGTCGCCGTAGTAGACGCTGATGTCTTGACCGACAGGTTTCGCGTCGTAGTAGTCAGGATGATGACCGCAGTTTGTTTTGTGAACAGCATTGACCATGCGAGCCGGTTCGCGATAGCCGCCTTTGGAAACGCCTTTGGTTTCTTGGTTCATTGCGGCTCCGGCTTCACCCCAGATGTTTCCTTGAAAAACATCGTGATCGTCGGGAAGACAGATCGTCGGTGCGTTCTTCATCGCGTCACGAAACGCCCAACCGTGCATATAGTATTTTCGCAAGTAGTTCAGGATCGCTCGGTCGGCCGGATCGCGGATCAAACCAAACCCGCCGTGATCTTCGTAGAGCTGGTCGCCCGAGAAGTACAGCATGTCCGGGTCAAGTCGCAACAGGTTTTCGCAAACGGGAGCGTACGGAAAACCGTAGTCTTTCTGACAAGTCAAGGCTCCAAGTCGCAGAGGTCGACCAGACGGGTTGGCTTTGATCGTTCCGTTCCAGATTGAATCGGAGGTTGATCCATCGCGATGTTGTTCGCGATAGACGACTTTGTACGGCGTATCAGTTTTCTCGTCCCAGTTTGGGATCCGAAACGTTGCCGTCCAAGCGTCGGTGTCGAGTTCCGCCGTGCCGAGCGCCTTCCACTGTCCGTCTTTCTTGACGTGTAACTCAATGTCTTTGTTGTCTTGATCGCCAAGCGGACCAGTCAGTGCACTCAGTTTCATCACGAACCCTTCGTCGGTTCGCGAGTCGGAAAGCGAATACATCGTCCATAGCAATGGTCCAAATTTATTGGACTCGGTGACCGTAAACGCGTCGCCGCTGACGGTCCAATCATTGAAGCGGTAGCGACTGCCTTGAGCACGACCGCGATTTCGATTGCCGCCCTTGGCAAAGTTGTTGAAGATCGCAACGTTGCCCAAAACCATGTCTTCTGGAAACGCATTCGTGATCGAGCCAACCTCTTTGCCATCTGAATTGATCGCGGACAGTGTGAGAGAATATTTCTCATCGGCCGGTGCACCGACAAGCTTCACGGTCATGTCTTTTGGCGCCACCAAACCGTCAAAGGCAGCTGACTTTTGCCCCAGCATCAGTTTCCCATCGACGACGCCGGCAGCGATTCCGTTTCGAGCAAACGAATTGCTGCGATACTCATTGATGTCGCTGTGGATGCCGACTTTGAATCCCGCGCCGAGTTTGTTTTTCTTCACGTCGATCAGTGAGATCTTGACCGACATCTTAAACACGCCTGCCGTGTTGGTCAGCTGATGCGTCAAAAGGTGCACGTTGCGATTACCACCGTAGGAGTTGCACTGTGCCGCTCCATCGGTGACCGTCCAGTCTTCCATTGGGTTTGCCCACGTATCGCCGCCAAGGAATACGCGGTCGTGAGTATTCAACCAGGAAACCGTTTTGGATTTTGGCTCAGTGGTCTGGGCCGCGTTTGCGATTGAGCAACTTACGGCTAAGCAGAACGCCATTAAAAATCGAATCGAATGCATATTACTTTTTCCAGTTGCCATTTTTTTTCATGTAGTCGAATCGTGGATTGGCCGGCGTCGTCCGAGCAGATTCAATCAGGTTGCGAAGTTCGCTGGCGACCGCCGGATGCTTCGCCGCGACGTTGATTTCTTCGCCGGGGTCGCTTGAAAGGTTGTACAGTTCCAGAGGTGAATGCGGATCGATCGAAGCGTTGTAGCGGACGGCTTTCCAGTCTCCTTTGCGCAACGCAACGCGGCCCTTTTTCTCGGCAAATTCCCAATAGAGATACTCGTGCTGTTTCTGATCGGGCTGACCCATTAGAGTTGGCAACATCGAAACGCCATCGGTTTCGCTAGGCAGTGACTGGCTGGTTAGCTCGGCCATCGTGGGGAGAAAATCCCAGAAAGCGGAAACGTGATCTGACTCGGCACCCGATTCGATTTTTCCGGGCCACGACGCGATCATCGGCACATGCATGCCGCCCTCATAAAGGTCGCGTTTGGTGCCTCTAAAGATTCCGTTTGAATTGAAATACTCAGGATCGTGTCCGCCTTCGACGTGCGGTCCGTTATCCGAAGTGAAAATGATCAGCGTGTTGTCTGCAATGCCAAGCTCTTTCAGTTCGATCGAAATTTGACCGACGTAGTTGTCCAGCACATTCACCATGGCCGCAAACGCCGCATGAGGCGTGTCTTGGGCATGGTAGTAGTTTTGCTTGTAGGGAGTTTCCGGGTCGTATTTGCCCCGATGCTTTTCCATGTATCCCGGCGGCGCGACCATGTCGGCGTGCGGTTGAACGGCGGCGTAGTACAGAAAGAACGGCTGGTCTTTGTTTTCGCGGATGAATTCGAGAGCCTGTTCCTGAATCAGTTTCGGTGCGTAGACTTTTGGTTTTTGCGCTGCGTTTTCAATGAGCAATTCACGTTTGCCATCACTCCAAAGAAACGCCGGGTAGTAGCTGTGAGCGATGCGTTGGCAGTTGTAGCCGTAAAATCGATCAAAGCCCATCTTCAATGGCTCGCTGGCGGACGCTGGCGCGCCGAGTCCCCACTTTCCAAACACGCCGGTTTTGTAGCCTGCGTTTCGCATCAGGTGAGCCACCGTAAAAGTATCAGCCGGCATCGGTTCTTGGCCTTCCGGTTTAACTTCCGCGTTGCCGCGCACAACCGCATGGCCGGTGTGCAGTCCGGTCATCAGGCAACATCGCGACGGAGCGCAAACGGTGCTGCCGGAGTAATGCTGAGTAAAACGCATTCCATTTCGCGCCAACGCGTCGATGTTCGGAGTTTGAAACTTCTCCTGTCCGTAGCAGCTTAAATCGCCGTAGCCCAGATCATCGGCCAGAACATAGATCACGTTGGGAAGACGATCGTCATCGCCATTGTTCGCACAAGCCTGCGGCTGGACCCAAAAAAACGAGGCAACTGATGTCCAAAATAGAACCGCAATGAATGAAGACCGTTTCATTTTTTTCACGATAGAGTTTCGAAGAATTGAGCGTTTAAATGCGTTGCTATTCTACACCGTTGATCGTGATTTTGCTTTGGCCGACAGTTCAGCCGGCAGGGCTTTCAAAATGCCAATTTCCGAGTCGTATTTTTGCTCTTTCTTTACTACGTAGGCCTTTCAGTTGATTTGTGAAAGGTGACTCAGGCGGATCGTTAGCTTTTTTCATAATTTCTCTCTTTGCCATACACGCATCGCGGGATGCCCGTTCCACTTTTGCGTCATTCGCGTGGAGGATAAGATTGTGCTGACCGAAATGGGCGAATGGACGGGTTTGTGGGCTTGCCGAATTTTAGAAAGTCGAGGCAAGTTTGGTTGAGTTGTTTCTCGGTCCTCATTGAATAGGAATAGGCCGAATTCTGATAACCTTCCAGCGAACGTGTGGTTTCGAAGGAAAATCCCCGACTGAAAAGCTCCTTAACCCGATAAGTTGGAAATGATGAACGAAATTCATGATCTACTGGCCTCCGCAGCTGCGCACCGTGAAGCTGGCGACGGAGAAAAACTGATTCAAGTATTTCGACAACTCCAACTCATTCAGCCCGAAGAACGAAACTGGCAAGTCGCCGCTGCCTGCGCTCTTGGCGAACTCGGAAGAGTTGAAGAGACTCGCGTTCAACTCAAAGCAGTTACGCTTACTGCTCGCGAAACAACCATGGTCGCAGGGGCTTTGATTACCGGGGGAGCCTACGATCCTGCCGCAAATTTGCTTCGGCCTATTCTTGAACGCGATCCATTGGATGTCGAAGCAGCAAACAAACTTGCCTCAGTCTTGAATCAACAGGGAAAGCAAAAAGAAGCCTGTGACGTTCTGCAGAAACTCCTTGCGCAACCAATCGAAAACAAAGAAGCAGCAGCGAGAGCATGGTTCAATCTTGGAGTTTCGCTGATCGATTCACCAAAAGAATCTGAAGAAGCGTACTACAAATCTCTCGAGCTTTTTCCCGAATATGAGAAACCAGTCGCAAATCTTGGGCTCCTGCTCACTAAGACAGGACAACTTCAAAAGGCGATCAGTTTTCTTGAACCGAAGGTCGATGCTCGCGTCGACTGGCCAAGAACCGCTGTCCTGTTGGCGACTGCCTGTCGTCTTAATGACCAGCGACCAAAGGCAATTGCTACTTTGGACGAAGTGGTTTCAAGTTGTGAACCTGAAACTGAAAACATGGAGCTCGCGTGGGAGATCCTTGTACGAAGCTTAGTCGAAAGCGAGAACCACGATGAGGCAATCGAGAAATGCAAGCAATGGAAAACGCAATTGCCGGACAGTTCGATCGCAGCGCACATGCTGGCAGCAGTTGAAGGCAATGAAGCCCCCGCTCGTGCTTCGGAAGGATATGTTGCCGATACGTTTGACAGTTTTGCTGAGTCCTTTGACTCCGTTTTGACAAATCTTGAGTATCAAGCACCTCAGCTGATTGGCAAACTTGTCAGAGAGTCACTTGGTGAACCAAAAAGTGATCTCGTGGTGCTTGATGCTGGTTGTGGGACGGGGCTTGCTGCTTCTTTTCTCAAACCGTTCGCGAAAGAGCTGGTCGGCGTTGACCTGTCTGCGGGGATGTTGGCACAAGCCCAAGGCCGAGGGACTTACGACTCTCTGCTTAAGGCTGATTTGGTCGATCATCTTCGAAACTGCGAAAAGAAATACGGGCTGATTGCAGCGGCGGACACCTTCAACTATTTCGGAGACTTGTCCGAATTACTGCCAGCCTGTTTTTCAGCGTTGACGGATGACGGATGGCTAGTGTTCACTTTAGAGATTGGTGAAACTTACGGCGAAACTTGGCAACTCGAAACGCACGGACGCTACACACATCCTCCCGGGTATCTCATGGAGCAATTGGGGAAGTGTGGCATTGAGGGTGGCGAAATGCACACCGCTCCGCTGCGTAAAGAAAATGGTGTTGAAGTTAAAGGCTTACTAGTTGCAGTTCAAAACCCGTGCCAAAACGCTGAAGTGGCTGATTGATTTGGCAATGAATGAAGCTTGCGAGGTTAAGTGCACAGCGACTCGTTGCACGAACAATGACAGACCACGAGTTCACCAACCCGTGGCCTGCAATGCACGCATATATTCGAGGCTTGAGTCCTACCGAGTAGCAGCCATATTCGCGTTTTGCCCACCGGCTCCATAGCTTGTCAGCTGATAGGCACCTTGGGGAACTTCGTAGTTAGATGGAACGACATAGGCGATGACTTTGCCGGTTCCAAAATTGGAAACGTTTACCGCATCGCTCTGGTTTCCACCTAGCAACTGAATACTGTTTCCGACTTTCCCAACAACAAACCCAACATGGCCCTGCCATCCCGGCCCTGGCCCGTCCCAGTCGATGACGGCGATTGCTCCGTAGGCTGGTTGGTCCAGTCTCTTTCCCCAATTGCGCCAAGAAGTAGCTACGGCACTATTGGTGCCCGCGTGGCCAGCCTTGATCATTACCCAGTTAACGAAAGAACTACACCAAGCCGTTTCGTCGTTACCAAATTTTCCAGTCGTGTCGTGATATTCCACGACTCGAGCATTGTGGCTGGAGCCCTTAATTTCCTTCGTTCCGATTTCAGCTTTGGCAATCGTAATCCATCGCGGATCGCCGCCAATTGAACCGGATTGAGGTGGTGGAGTTTTGGGCGTCGGCGATCTCTTCTGGTTCAGGCTGGCAAGCGTCTTTCCACCCGGATCAACGCGACCATCGGCCCAACCGAGGGCTTTTCGTTGGTACATTTCGATAGCCGCATTCGTTTTCGGCCCCGCAATTCCATCGACAGCCAGAGGCCGAAACCCCGGCGTCGATTTCAACGCATCGTTGAGAAGTTTTTGGACAATCATCGTATCGCTTCGTGAATTAACACCCCCGCGACCCACGCTGGACATAATTCGCTGCATCGCTCATCTCCACCAAAAGATCTGTTTCATACCAACAGTTGTTTACGGCTGGAATTTGGAGATGTTGCAAGAATTTTCTATT
>CAZORS010000021.1:0-39034 GCA_964582025.1 uncultured Pirellulaceae bacterium
CGCGAATCATCAATGAGGTCAATGGTGTCAATCGAGTCTGCTACGACATCAGCTCGAAGCCACCGGCGACGATTGAGTGGGAGTGACGTTGGCGTAGGATGGGCACCTTGCCCGTCAAATTTGTGTCGGGTAAGGTGCCCGACCCATGGTTTTTGTCCCCAAGTTGCCTTTTGTTGCGCTCTCGGCGAATTTGATATACTTCCGTTCACTTACGGCCCCTGTTTTGCTCAGGCTCAAAAATGGAATTCCTGATTGATCTTTGGCTGCCCATCTTGATCGGCACCATCGTACTGTTCTTTCTTAGCTTTCTTTTCTGGGCTGTGTTGCCGCATCACTTTGGCGACCATAAGAAATTGCCCGACGAAGATGCCTTCATGGAGTTTCTTCGGTCCCAGAACATTCCAAGCGGAAACTACATCTATCCATGTCCTGACAAAGCCAGCGAACAGCACGCCAAAGAGAACGTCGAGAAGTACACGGCGGGTCCGCGTGGTTTGCTGGACGTCTACGAAATGCCTAACATGCCCGTGAATATGGCAAAGACGATTTCGTATTTCCTCGTGACGGTTTCTACGATCGCTTACATCACTCATGTTGCTTGCCCGCCAGCTGCTGATCTGGATTTCATGCGTGTCTTCCGCATCGCCGGAACGATCGCGATTTTGACTTATGCCACCAGCAACGTGCTGCACCGTGTCTGGTTCCGGAAACGTGTTTGGACGGAGATCGTTGATGGCATCGTCTACGGTTTGGTGCTTGGATTGATCTTTGCTTCATTCTGGACGTATCCGTAGTTGTCACCTTTCTTGGACAGACCAGCCTCACGCGAAGGTACAAAGTAGGGGCGCATGAGGTTTCTCTGCGACTATGAGTCATTACGTGAACCATTTTGCATGACGCGAATTTGACTCAGCTTTTTGCGACACGAAATGCTGGTTTCGATATTGGCACGACCTTTGCAATCTCTCCAATTGGCGATTTCGCCTGCCAAAACTGTATTGGCCCGTCCGGAGAGAAGCTGATGTCATTTCAATTTGAAAAATTAACCACCAAAGCACGTGAAGCTGTTTCATCCGCACAGATGACTGCGTCAGCAAAAGGGCACGTTGAGATGACGTCTCTGCACCTGATGCAGGGATTGCTCAATGAGCAGGGCGGTGTCGTCAAGCCTCTCCTTGAGTCAATCGGTTCGCCAGTTTCGCAATTGCAATCAATCGTTGATTCTGAACTTTCACGTCTGCCATCGTCGAACAACCCAAACGCACCTGGAGCCAGCAGGGAGCTGCAAACGATCCTCGAGAAATCTTCTGAAGTGATGACTTCGATGGGAGACGAATTCGTTTCGACCGAACACCTGCTGTTGGCTTGTGCAGTGACGGATGGGAAAGCAAAACGGATTCTCGAGCTCAATGCAGTTGATGAAAAATCAATCCGTGATGCGATCTCGAAAGTTCGCGGCAATGCCAAAGTCACCGATCAGGACCCAGAGGGGAAGTATCAGGTTCTGGAAAAATACACGATTGACCTGGTCGCGATGGCGCAGCAAGGAAAACTCGATCCCGTGATTGGGCGTGATGAGGAAATTCGTCGAGTCATCCAAGTTCTTTCGCGGCGCAGCAAGAACAATCCGGTTTTGATCGGCCAACCCGGTGTTGGAAAGACCGCGATCGCGGAAGGTTTGGCGATGCGAATCGTTCAGAACGATATTCCGCAAAGCTTGCGTGACAAGCGTGTCGTTGCATTGGATATGGGCGCTTTGATCGCTGGTGCAAAATTTCGCGGTGAGTTCGAAGATCGGTTGAAGTCGGTTTTGAACGAAGTCTCAGAAGCGGCTGGGCAAATCATTCTGTTCATTGATGAACTGCACACCGTTGTCGGTGCTGGAGCAGCTGAAGGCGGCAGCGATGCTGCGAATTTGCTGAAACCGGCGTTGGCTCGTGGAGAGCTGCATTGCGTTGGGGCGACTACTTTGGATGAATATCGAAAGTACATCGAAAAAGACGCGGCTCTGGAACGACGATTCCAACCTGTTTACGTTGGCGAACCATCGGTCGAAGACACCGTTTCGATTCTGCGTGGACTGAAGCAGCGATACGAAACCCATCACGGCGTTAGAATCACCGATTCCGCGTTGGTCGCCGCGGCGCAGCTTTCGAATCGCTATATCACCGATCGGTTTCTCCCCGACAAAGCCATCGATCTGGTCGATGAAGCTGCTTCGCGGTTGGCGATTGAACTCGATAGCGTTCCGCAAGAAATCGATGTTGTGCAGCGCCGGCTGACTCAATTGGAGTTGGCGGTACGTCAATTGACAGCTGAAGACAACGATGATGTGCAAAAACGATTGGACGAAGTCAAAGCAGAGATGGAAGAGAAGCGTCGTGAGTTGGCTGACCTGCGGGAGCAATGGGAGCGAGAAAAGCTTGGCATGACGGATGTTCAAAACGTTCGTCAGGATCTGGCCGACACGGTTCAGCAGTTTGAACTTCTGGATGGAAAGATCAAAGCGAAGCAGTCGTCCGGGGTGCCGCCGAGCGAAGAGGACTTTCACGCGTTGTTCCAACTTGATTCGAAGCGAAAGGATCTGCAAGCTCAGATTGATGCGGCAGAATCGGTTGAGGACTTAGCCGCCAGAGAAGAACAGGGCGATCAGAAACGGTTGCTGTCCGAAGAAGTGAACGAAGAGGAAATTGCGGAAATCGTTTCTGCGTGGACTGGTGTTCCGTTGAATCGAATGATGGAGACGGAAAAGGCAAAATTGTTGGTGATGGAAGAACGACTCCAACAGCGGGTGGTTGGACAGTCTGCTGCTGTGGAAGCTGTGAGCAATGCGGTCCGCCGCAGTCGCAGCGGTTTGCAAGATCCGAATCGTCCCATCGGATCGTTCATGTTCCTTGGCCCGACAGGCGTTGGTAAAACGGAGCTGTGTAAGGCCCTCGCGCAAGTCATGTTCAATGATGAAAACGCGATGGTGCGGATCGACATGAGCGAATTTATGGAACGGCACAGCGTCAGTCGCCTGATCGGAGCGCCTCCGGGATACGTTGGCTATGACGAAGGTGGAAAGCTGACCGAAGCGGTTCGGCGTCGCCCCTACAGCGTGATCCTGTTGGACGAAATCGAAAAAGCTCATGACGATGTTTACAATATTCTGCTTCAAGTGCTCGATGACGGTCGCTTGACTGATAATCACGGCAACACGGTTGATTTCACCAACACAATGATCGTGATGACCAGTAACGTGGGGTCACAGTTGATTCAAAAGATCACCGAAGAAGGTGGCGAACGCGAAGAAATCGATGCAGCTGTGATGCAAGCGTTGCAGGCTCGTTTTGCGCCCGAATTGCTAAATCGTGTTGACGAGAAGATCGTTTTCCATCCTTTGACACGCGATGAAATTCGTCGCATTGTGTCGATCCAAGTCGATATGTTGCGATCACGATTGTCCGATCAGAATTGGAAATTGTCCGTCAACGGTGCAGCATTGGATGCGATCGCCGATGAAGGGTTCGATCCGGTTTATGGAGCACGGCCACTAAAACGTGTGATCTTACAACGTTTGGCGAATCCAATCGCGACGGAGATATTGAAGTCGGGAGGGGAGGGCGGTGAGATCGCTGTCGGGTTTGACGAAGGATACACGTTTGAGGTGATTAGCTGATTCGCGCAGTTCGTTTAACGATCGAGGCGAACCTTCACCTGCCGCGAACTCGCAATCTCTATGAAATCATTTTTTTGTACTTGAATCGAGGCTTCTCATCTTCCCCGATGCCCAGTCGTTCGCGGCGTTGCTGTTCATAGGTTTGGTAATTCCCTTCGCACCAGTGAACGTATCCGTCGCCTTCAAACGCCAAAATATGCGTCGCCAGACGGTCTAAGAACCAGCGATCGTGGCTCGTCACGACAACGCAGCCGGCGTAGTTCATGATGGCTTCTTCTAACGCACGTAGAGTATCGACGTCCAAGTCGTTCGTCGGCTCGTCGAGCAGCAGAACGTTGGATCCTTTTCGCAAAAGTTTTGCTAAATGGACGCGGTTACGCTCTCCACCAGAAAGAACGCCGACTTTCTTTTCTTGATCCGGACCGCGGAAGTTAAACGTGTTCACGTAAGCACGCGCATTGATTTTGCGTTTGCCGAGCTCCAATGTGTCGTTGCCTTCAGATATGACTTGATACACCGAAGCATCGTTGTCCAACGAATCGCGCGACTGGTCAACGTAGCCGAGCTCCACGGTTTTACCAACTTTAAATTCGCCTGAGTCTGGCGTGTCCTGTCCCGTAATCATTCGGAATAACGTCGTCTTGCCCGCACCATTGGGACCGATGACACCAACGATGCCACCGGGAGGAAGTCGGAAATTCAAATCCTCCATCAGGATCTTTTCGCCGAAGCCTTTGTTAACGCTTTGGGCTTCGATGACGAGATCGCCAAGATGCGGGCCAGCTGGAATTTGGATTTCAAGATCCTCAATTCCGTCACGCTGCTGTTCAGCCAACATTTTCTCATAAGCTCCGATTCTGGCTTTGCTTTTCGACTGTCGAGCCTTCGGTGCCATCCTGATCCACTCGAGTTCCGCCGCCAAAGTTTTCTTGCGGTTTTCCTTTAGCTTGTCCTCGATCTTGATCCGAGATTCTTTTTGCTCCAACCAAGAAGTGTAGTTTCCTTCGAATGGGTGACCTTGACCACGGTCGAGCTCCAAAATCCAACCGGCAACGTTGTCTAGGAAGTATCGATCGTGCGTTACAGCGACGATCGTGCCGTGATAATCTTTTAGTGTTCGCTCGAGCCACTGAACCGAATCAGCATCAAGGTGGTTCGTCGGCTCGTCGAGGAGTAGCAGGTCAGGTTTTTCCAGCAGCAATTTGCAGATCGCGACGCGCCTCTTTTCACCACCAGAGAGTTTGTCGACGCTGGCATCCTTCGGCGGAAGGTTCATGACTTCGAATGCGACTTCGATTTCGTGATCGAGGTTCCAAGTGTTCGACGCATCGATTTTGTCTTGGACTCGAGCCATTTCGTCATAGACTTTCTGCATCGCATCATCTTCGAGCGGCTCGCTACATTTGGCAGCCAATTCGTTGTAGCGATCAAGCAATGCACGACGAGGTGCGACGGCTTCGAGCACGTTTTCCCAAACGTTCTTTTCGGGATTCAGTGGCGGTTCCTGAGAGAGATAACCAACGGTGAATCCGTCAGTCAGCCGAGCCTCGCCATCGAACTCCTTGTCCAAGCCGGCCATGATTTTCAGCAGCGTACTTTTACCCGAACCGTTACGTCCAAGCACTCCAATTTTTGCGCCTGGATAGAATGACAACCAAACGTCTTCCAAGATCGCTTTGCCGCCGAACTTCTTGGTCATGCTGACCATTTGGAAAATGTATTGCTTGCTCATGATTTTGCAGTTGCGATGAAAGGTGAATTTGGCACTCTATAATCAGAAAAGGATGGCAAAGGTTCACTGATTTTGCAAGCGGTGAAACGTTGCCATGCGATTCGTTGCGTCGACTTCCCCGAGGGCATCCATGAAAAATCAGAAAATAGCTTTGTTGCGCGGAATTAATGTCGGTAGCAAAAATCGAATGAAGATGACGGCGCTCGTCGAATGCTTGGAAGCGGCTGGTTTGGAGGATGTCAGGACGTACATTCAGAGCGGGAACATTTGTTTCAGTTCCGCAAGAAGTTGTTCCAAGCTTGAAACAATGATTCGCGATTCGATTCAGGATGCATTTGGCTTTGAAGTACCAGTCATGGTTCGCGAGCAAAGTTTCTTCAGCAAGTTGATGGCGAAAAGTCCATTTTGTCATCGTGGTGAGCCAAAGTTTGAGATCACCGAATTGGCGGTGACACTGTTGGGAAAGAAGCCAACGGCGAAGGCTGTGAAGCAACTTTCGGAACTTGAAATTGACGATGAATACGTGATCGCAGGCGATGTGATCTACTTGAGACTTCCTAACGGATTCAGCAAAACGAAGTTAACCAACAATTTCTTGGAGAAGAAACTCGCCGTCGCTGCGACGACGCGAAATTGGAAGACGGTTTGTAAGCTGGTTGAAATGTAGTTTGAGCAGCGAAGCGAGATTTAGTCGCTTGCGATTTCATCGCTTTGAGCCACAATTATAGGCATCATCCAGAATCACATCTCGACTAAAGGGCCCGGTTGGGCGATTAACATGGCAAAGAAGAAACCAGCCGCTACAAAGAAGACGAAACCCACCAAGAAGAAACCTGTTCGGACAAAGTCTGCTGCGAAGCCGGCCAACGCGAAAACAACCAAGGCAAAAAAGAAGTCCAGTCCCACAAGTGTTGACGGTATCCTTGGAGCTTTTGAAAAGGAGCGAGTGGCTCAGGCTTCGAATCTCGTCGCGGTGAGAAAGAAAATCGAACAGCTGACGAAAAACGTCGCCAAGATGAAGTCAGATCTTGAATCGCTCAAGAAGGAAGCTGTTGAAACGGAACTGGCGATCGAGACAATCGATTCTCGGCGCGACAAAGAAGTCGGCGCACTGCTTTCGAGCCTTGGAGTTGACTTGGGGAAAGCTGCCTCCGCCGCGAAGCAGAAACCTCCGGTTGATCTTGGCACGCCTCTTTTCGATGACGATTCGAAAAAGAGCGAATGATTTAAGGGCGACTGATCTAAAACAGTGAACTGGCTGCCAAACTATTTGGCAAGATCAACGCAAATGATTTCATCGTCGTTGCGAATGTAAGCACGACGATTCGCGTAAGCGGGCATGCTCCAAACGACGTCACGATTGAACGCGTTGTTGGACGGCTCAATTACTTTAGCGCGACTAATTTCTTTGTATCCGTCGGGAGTGATTTCGGCGATGATCAGGAAACCGTAATCGTTGAACAGCCAGAATCGATCCGTTTTCGCTTGTTGAACAATGAAGGCCGTTCCGTTTCCAGTGCGTCGTTTGGAAACGGGTTCTGAAGTTGCCCAAAGGTCCTGTTGTGCAAACAAGTGACTCACAAATGCGAAAAGTAAAACGAAACTACTTACAGCGGTGCGAAAAATCATTTGCTACGTCCTGAGAGACAATCATCCCAAACGCTTTCGATCAATATCGCGAATTGGATTCAACGGATTATCTGGTTTGCGATTTCGGAGAGAAAATCAATCACTGTTGTTCGAATTTCCAGATAAATCGGTCGCTTCGTATAAACATGGCATTGTCAGAAACGGCGGGAGAACCAAGGAAAACTTCGCCTTTAGGTTCTTCTTCTGAACCATCCTCCACTGGAACGGTAAACTTGTGTTTTTGAACAACTTCCGGTTTGTCTTCGTCGTTTAGATGTAGATCGACCAAACGAAATACACCGTCCTGACCAAAGCAATACATGTGACCGTCAGCGACGACAGGCGTGGACCAATAGTTGCCGTCGATGCGCGCTTCCTTTTTCTTTTCACCTGTTTCGCGATCCCAGATTTTGAGGATGCCTCTGGAGCTGCAAGTGAAAATAGAGTCCGCGTTGACTTGGTAGCTTGGGCTTCCCGCTCTGAGTTTTTGCTGATTCCATTTTGGTTCGATCGTTCCGTCGCTGGCAACGGTAAACGTCGAAGTGCCATCCATCGGAGCAAAGATCGTATCGTCAACCACACAAGCGCTCGACACGGTACTGACCCTGCCTTCCTGTTCAAATTTCACTTCGCCGGTTAACGGGTCCAGCACATCAATCTTGTCAGCCGACTGCAGGAGGACCAACGTCTTTCCTTCACGAGTCGCGACTGGAAGCGGCGTCGCATAAACAGCTTTCTTGTTGCGATCTTGGGTCCACACCGTTTGTCCTGTTTTTGCGTCGAGCCCTATCGCAAACGAGTCACCCTGATTTTCGACTTGAACCACGACCACACCGTCGATAACGACCGGCGACGAAGACATGCCGACATCGTTCCCTGCTTTCGGGCGATCTGCTGCAAGCCCGCGATACCACAGCAAGTTGCCGTCCAAGTCCAAGCAAGCGATATCATTGGAAGAATAGAAAGCGAAAATGCGTTCGCCGTCTGTCGCAGGCGTTGGAGCAGCGTTTGCAGAAAGCGGATGGCATAGACAACGCCCCGTCGCCCAAAACTTCTGCTCCCATTTCACGTCCCCGGAATTCTTGTCGATGCAAACGACCATCAGTTCGTCTTGTTTGTCGCCTAAGCCACCTGAGCAGGTGACGACAACATTCTCGCCAACCACAATCGGACTCGAAGCACCTTTTGCCGGAAGTGGTACTTTCCACGCAACATTCGTCGCTTCGTCTATCTTCTTCGGCAGGACCGCTTCCGATGCCACGCTGGCGGCGCCGGGACCAAGGAATCCGCTCCAATCATCGGCCTTCAATGGTTTGCTGCTACAAGCGTCGATTAAGATGAAGGCGAGAACGAGCGACGAACTAAGACTGGCGAATTTCATGATTTGCTTTCGAAAGGCGTTATCGTGCCGACCAATATACCGGATTCGTATCTGGGCGGAAATGATGTGTCGCGAAGTTTGGGTCGCAAAAAGACATGTGCGACCAACACACAAAATCTCGCAATCCAGTACCATTAGGTTGCTAACAAGATCTGTTGAGGAACGAGTAGAAAATGGAAATGAAGATCGATTCGCGTTACCCCTCTGTCGACGACCTACGTACCAAAGCCAAGAAACGGATTCCGCGATTTGCTTTTGAGTACCTTGACGGCGGCTGCAACGAGGACGTGAACTTGATTGGCAACACGGCGGATATCCGCGACGTGAAACTGCTGCCCGAGTACTTGACCGAGCACGAGTCGTCGGATTTGAAAACCGAATTGTTTGGGCACGTCTACGATGCGCCGTTCGGGATTGCTCCCGTTGGACTTCAAGGGTTGATGTGGCCCAAGGCTCCAGAAATTCTGGCCAAAGCAGCCTTCGACTACAACATTCCTTTTTGTTTGAGCACAGTTACGACCAGCAGTATTGAAACGATTTCCGAAGTCACAGAAGGCCGTGCGTGGTTCCAGCTTTACCATCCAGCGGAAGATCGAGTTCGCGACGACATCATCAAGCGAGCCGAAGCGGCTGGCTGTGAGGTGTTGGTCATTCTGTGTGATGTTCCGACATTTGGGTATCGCCCGCGAGACATTCGAAACGGGTTGGCGATGCCTCCCAAGATGACGCTCAACAACATCCTTCAGATTATGGGCAAGCCAAATTGGGCGCTGCGAACGTTGAAGCATGGGCAGCCGGCGTTTAAAACGTTGGAGCCCTACATGCCGAAGAACTTGAATCTCAGTCAACTTGGCAAGTTCATGGACGAAACGTTCTCTGGGCGGCTCAATGAAGAAAAGATTAAGCCGATTCGTGACATGTGGCCCGGCAAGTTGGTTTTGAAAGGCGTTGCCAGTGAAACCGATGCAGAAATCGCATGTCGTTGCGGGCTCGATGGGATCATCGTCTCTAACCATGGAGGTCGACAATTGGACGCGGGTCCGTCAGCGATAGAATCGCTCCGCAGGATCGCGGACGGTTATCGCAATCGCATTAAAGTGATGATGGACAGCGGGATTCGTTCTGGACCAGATATCGCTCGCACGATCGCTACCGGAGCCGACTTTACGTTCATGGGGCGTGCCTTTATGTACGGAGTTGCGGCACTCGGAGAACGTGGCGGCGATCACACGATTTCAATTCTTAAACGTCAATTGCAACAAGTGATGGAACAGATTTGTTGCAAAAAGGTCGCTGACTTGCCCCAGCACCTGATTGAGTAAGTCCGGATCACACTCTCTTTTCGCTAAAGCTGAAATCTATTACTGCTCACACTGTGGATCACCCGGGCGTGGTTTACTTGGTTTGACTTGAGGCAATTGAATCAGCTCGCTTGGCCCAACCACGATTCGCCGCTTTTGCCGTAGCGCCTCCCTCGGTCTTTTTTTTCCATTCCGTTCTTCAGTCAAAAGTCGTGAAAGTTTGGAAACTTGTTTGCGAAGCTCGCTTAGCTCCACTTCCAATTTTCCAACTCGTTCGTTCAGCGCGTCGACTTCGTCCATTGTTTCTTTCCCCGACAGAGTTGTGTTTACTCAGTCAGCTCTTTAACTTTCAGGTTCTTGAACAGGATTGTACCGGCTTTGCCTTTGTGGACTTGAAGTGAGAAAAAGCCCTGCGAATAAGTGCCGTCATCGACCCAGTGAGAAATAGGCACACCATTGAGCCAAGTCTTGACGACGTTGCCCTTGGCGGAAATCGTAACTCGGTTCCAACCGGTTGCATCTTCGGCGGCACGTGCGGCTTTATGTTCTTTCAACCAAAGCGGATAAAAGTATCCGCCACAGCTCTGACCGTAGATTCCGCCAGACCAATGCCTGCCATTTTTGCCTTGGCCTTCGATTTCGAACTGCGGGCCGTAAACGGTTTCGGCACCCTCGATCTTCTTGTGCGGTTTGGCGTTTGAGCGAAACTGAACTCCCGTATTACCGTCGACTTCCATCTTCAAATCGCAAGTGAAGATGAAGTCTTTGTAGTCAGATTTGTCAGTCGAAAGATAGGTGCTTTCCGAGCCCACAACGCAGGTGCCGACGATCTGTTCGTCCTTCACTTCGAAAGTGCACGTTCCGCCCTTCGCTGTCCAGCCTGTCAGATCTTTTCCGTTAAACAGCGAGGTGAATCCATCAGACAATTCTGGCTCCTCGTCCGTGTTGAGCAACATTTCGCTAGGCTCAGGCGCGTTTTTCTGCTTTTGGTAATGATCAATCCACTCCTGCTGCTGCGGATCCAGCTCCTGTCCCGTCGCGAAGTTCCCCAATATAAACAGCCCAAGAACAAGAGCAGGAAGAAGGCGAGTCACCGTTTTGGTAGGTTGAAGTGAATACATCGTGCTAATTCTTTCGTTGAGAGAAGTCTGCATATCCGTAAAGGCAATACGAATCCGCGGTGACAGCTTAACTCAGGGCGTTCACGTCAACCAGCTGGCGTTTTCGTGATTGGAAAAAATTAGACAAGTGATGAAGCCGCAAAACCAGATAGGCCCAGAAAAATAGTAGACATCCATGTCTACCTTTGCAACTTTGGGTAGGTGAATCCTTCACCATAAGAGAGATAGTCCCGTTTGCCGGAAAAATGTGACACGACAAGCATACTTTTTTTTCATAATTCCTAGGACCGGAGGCCGCCGCGATCCTAGTTCGATTTATTTCTTCATCCACTCATTGCTACTTCTTCTCCCACTTGTCCTTCGATTCGAGTACCGATTTGGCATTTTCCCCGCGAAGCCATTTCTTTGCAGCTTCGTCACCTCTGAGATAAGTGTCCCAAAAAGCAGAACTTAGCGCGAGGATCGCCTTGTGGTGATTCTTGTTTCGGTGCGATTCGTTGGTTAGCGTACGGTCAGAAAACGCCATGTGCTTGGCGTCGTTCAGAACCAAATGGTACGCGTGACCGCTTTCAGGAAGTTGCTGAAACACTTTTTGTCGATCTTCAGCAGTGGTCGATGCGACGATGCTTTCGTCCTTCGTCCCAGTCATCAACAGCCACGGAATTTCCACTTTCCCAAACGTATCGCCGTCGTTGCCATGCCGGGGCGGGCTGGGGCTCATGGGCAACGCCGCTTTGATTCGAACATCGGTGAAGGCTTGACCACGGCGGTTGTAGCTCTGACCGGAAAGCGCCTGGGTCGTCACGGCTCCGTACGAATGCCCGCACATTCCAATTCGCTCAAGGTCAAACTTGCCCGCAAATTTTCCGCCAGGCGAGTTCCACTTTTGCAACTGATCTAACGTAGCCGGAACGTCGGCCATCCGACGGTTAAATGTTTTTGGTGTGATGGCGGATTTCAATTTTCTAAGACGATCCCAACGATTCGTGTCTTTCCAAACCGCCTCGTCACTGCCGACATGCTGCATAAACACAACAGCGTACCCACGACCCGCCCAATGGTTGCCCAAATAAGAACTGTTTTCTCTTGATCCACCAAGTCCGTGACTGTTCAGAATGATTGGGGATGGTGAATCTGATTCGGGCATATAGATCCGCACGGGAACGACGTTGTCATCACCGTAAGTGAACTCGAGATCTGTCACGATCACTTTTTCGGAAGTTGTGGTCGGATCGTATTCCAATTGCTGTGAAGATTGCACAGCAATTGAGATGATCGCTGCAATAAAATACGTCATATTCATTGAGGCCCCGATGTAATTGCAATTCAGATTTCACGCCATTTCTTTGGCATACATCAGTTACACGCAGCGCGAGCCAGTTCGGGACATCGGTTCTCAATTCAAACAATAAGCCCTCAAGTTTTGCACGTATTGCCGGCTAAAGAAGCCCCTTTTTCGTTTACTGTCTAGCCGAAGGCGTCGGCTTTTGGCACTTCAAAAACGCTTACACTTTGGCCAAACGTTCACCGTAAGTCGCCTTACATTGGCGAGATGGTGAATTCGACCGCCAGCATCACGACCAGAGCACCGAACGTAGCGTACGCAATAAATGGATCGACCAATGTTGGATCGGCTAAAAATTGTTTGGCTGAACCAAGTCGATGCCACAGATAGAAACCAATTGGGATCGTAAGCAGACCAAACAGCAGAAGTGTCCAAAGTGGAGAACCGAGTTGCAGCATCACTCCGCAATCGCCAACGCGGTCGAATGAACCGATGGCGATGTACGCACCATTGGCAAGAAGGCAAAAACCAGCGAAGAATAGAGTGACATTTCGAGCGACAGTGAATCGTCGAGGAGTGCACCACCATGCGACGACGGGGATGATGCAACCAAGGATCGGGCCAAGCCATACGACGACCGATGGGTTTGGATTCGGGGAAACGTCAGTTCTTGAAATCGTCAACGGATGCAACACGACTCGTTTAACCGTACCGCCAGTCGTCAGTGCCCCAACGACGTGGCCGAATTCGTGAACCGCCATCATCGCGAACCAACTCAGCGCCAACAGTGAGGCGACGAACACGAGCTGGTGAAATCGTTGCATAGATGAAAGGCTGGGCGTTAAATGGAAGGTTCTTACGACACCTCCCTGACCGAAGCGGACGATGCCTGAACTACGAACGACTTTACCAAAGCCAGCGCCCGATGCCAAAGCGCGAAGGCTTAGCGTAAAAACCATGTTGTGCGGTGGGCGCTACGAGTGACGCCAAAAAACGATTGGATCATCATCCGGAGCCTTTATTGGGGCGGGGCGAAAACAAGTCATCGGCGAATCCAAACCGCGCGGCAATAGCGGGAAGGAGTGAGTCGAATCCAAGCCAATTCTCGTAAAGTTCGAGAAAGTGACCGTTCTCAAAGTCGAGTTCACTGTAACTCCGGTGTTCAGTGAAGCAATCGATCTTCGCGGCAGAGATCGCGTGGATTTCGTCCCATGCGATTCCAAAACGGTTCCCATTCCGATCAACCTGCCCAACACCGTTATCGTCGGCAATCAGTGTTGGTGCGTCGTCAGTGGCTAATAGATTCGTCTGCCCAACATACGGTTTTTACGACACGGTGTCGTCAAATACGAAAAGACTGCCGGCGAACATGCCGGCGAGTAAAAATTTTAAGCTTCTGCGTTGTCGAGGATTTGATTCAACACGTACTGCAAGATTCCGCCGCTGAGGTAGTAGTCGATTTCGGCAGGAGTGTCGAGTCGAACCGTGAGCGGAACGCTGACCTCTGTGCCGTCGGCGCTCTTTGCGGTCAATGTTGCGGTCTGCATTGGCTTCAATTCGCCGTCAAGGCCAGTGATGCTGAATGTTGCATCGAAAAGTGAGTTCACTTTGTCGAAGTCAGCTGTGTTGGTGAAGTCCAACGGAAGCACACCCATGCCGATCAAGTTAGAACGATGAATACGCTCGAAGCTGGTCGCAACGACTGCTTTGACGCCCAGCAACAACGTGCCTTTCGCAGCCCAGTCACGCGAAGAACCCATACCGTAGTCGGCACCAGCGATCACGATTAGAGGGCGACCTTCCTTTTTGTATTCCATGCAAGCGTTGTAGATGAACGTTGGCTTGCCGCCAGAAATCGCATCGACGTCCGTATCGGGTTTCGGAACATCCGCGTCGCCAAAATATTGAGTGTAACCACCTTCGACTTGCTTGCCGCCATGAGACGCCATCAAGTTCTTAATGCGAACGTTCGCAAAGCTTCCTCGAGTCATGACTCGATCATTTCCGCGACGTGAACCAAAGCTGTTGAACTTGGCCTTCTCCACACCGTTTTCTATCAAGTATTGTCCTGCTGGACTGGTGGGAGTAATCGATCCGGCCGGTGAAATGTGATCTGTCGTAACTGAGTCGCCAAAAATTCCCAGCAGACGTGCGTCGACAATGTCCGTTCCGCCCTCGGCCATCTTTCGAGAGAAACCTTCGAAGAACGGCGGGAGCTGAATGTAAGTCGAATCATCATTCCACGCGTAAGTGTCGCCGGTGCTGGTCTGCACTTCGACCCATTTCTCGCTGGCGGTGTCAAGGTTGCTATAGAGTCGGTTGAAGACATCAGGCTTGAGAGCAGCGCCGATGACTTCCTGCAGTTCACTTGAACTTGGCCATAGATCTTTCAGAAAAACGTCTTGTCCATCTTTGCCTTTGCCGATCGGGTCGTTCGTCAAATCAAAATCGACTTTACCAGCCAACGCATAAGCAACCACCAACGGCGGGCTCATCAAAAAGTTCGCTTGGATCGAACCGTGGATACGAGCTTCAAAGTTTCGATTGCCAGAAAGAACCGAAGCACAAATCAAATCTTTGCTCTTGAGAGCATCTTCGAGTTGCGGGTTGAGCGGCCCAGCGTTTCCGATGCATGTTGTGCAGCCGTAGCCCACCGTTTCGAAACCAAGCTGATCGAGTTCTGATTGCAAGTTGGTGGCTTCGAGGTAATCTGTCACGACGCGAGAGCCCGGTCCGAGCGAAGTCTTAACGTACGACGGAACGGTGAGCCCGAATTCGTTTGCTTTCTTGGCTACCAAACCGGCCGCCAGCATGACGCTTGGGTTACTGGTGTTGGTACACGACGTGATGGCGGCGATCAGAATCGAGCCATGTTTCAAGGTGACTTGTTCGTCAATGGTTTCCGGTTCCACAACAGCGGTTCCGCCAATGTTCAGCAACCCGGCGCCTGAAGGAGAGAAGCCTGCACTGGTGGTTAGGTTAAGATCTGCAGCATCGTTGCGAGTCGAAGTTTCGCGACCGAATCCACCGTCGCCGACTGGCATCGTGAACAGTTCTTCAAACCGGTCACCAAGATCCGGCACGTCGATACGATCCTGTGGGCGCTTTGGTCCAGAGACCGCTGGAACGACCGATGAAAGATCCAGTTCAAGATCATCCGTGTAATCGATGTCGCCTTTGGCTGGGATGCCAAACATGCCTTGGGCTTTAAAATAGTTTTCAACCGTCGTGCAAAGCTCGTCACTGCGACCGGTGCCTTTGAGGTAGTTGATCGTTTCGGCGTCGACCGGGAAGAAGCCCATCGTTGCACCGTACTCCGGAGCCATGTTCGCGATCGTTGCTCTGTCGGGAAGGCTCAACGCAACCGCACCGGGACCGTAGAACTCGACGAACTTTCCAACGACGCCATGGGCACGCAACATTTCGGTGACTTTAAGAGTCAGGTCCGTCGCGGTGACACCTTCAGGAAGTTTGCCGTGCAAGTAAACGCCGACGACTTCGGGGACAAGGAACGTGACGGGCTGTCCGAGCATTCCAGCTTCGGCTTCGATTCCTCCAACGCCCCAACCTACAACGCCCATGCCGTTGATCATCGTGGTGTGAGAGTCCGTGCCGACGAGTGTGTCAGGATAGAAGATTCCATTTTTTTCGAGGACGCCTTTGGCCAGATGTTCAAGGTTGACTTGGTGAACGATTCCAATTCCTGGAGGCACCACACCAAACGTGTCGAAGGCTTGCTGGCCCCATTTGAGAAACTCGTAGCGTTCTTTATTACGAATGAATTCAATTTCAAGGTTGCGATCAAGAGCCGCTTGAGAACCCGAGAAATCGACTTGGACCGAGTGATCAATCACAAGGTCAACGGGAACGAGCGGTTCGACGACGGCAGGGTCAGCACCGGCATCTTTTGCAGCGTCGCGCATCGCGGCGAGGTCCACGACCAATGGAACTCCGGTGAAGTCCTGCAACACAACGCGGGCGACGGTGAACGGGACTTCGTAGTCACCCGGCGATTTAGCTTTCCAATTGGCCAGATTCTTGACGTCTTCTTCGGTGACTTTCTTCCCGTCGCAATTCCGCAGCACCGACTCAAGCACAATCCGAATTGAAATTGGAAGACGAGAAACATCTGCGACGCCAAGATCCTTCAGCGCTGGAAGCGAATGGTAGTTTGCTTCGGTTCCAGATCCGGTTTTAAACGTTTTCAGTGTGTCGAGTGCCATGGTCAGTTCGGGTAAGAGGATTCGTCAGATTGGCGCCGAACCGTTGAGAAAAATACGTTCAATTCGATAAATTTGAATTGAGTGGATCGGCCTTTTTGCGTCCACGCAGTATAGATTTTTCGACCAAAATATTCAACGGGTCCGAGAGTTACACGATCGGTAGGTCAAAAGCGAAACCAGATTGGGTAGTGTTTTGGATAGTGCGACTGTGAATCCAGTTATGGAGTTGCATTTTTCGAACGTCCCTTCTTGGTTTTTTGTAGACTGGTGTTTTCATTGACAGCTGCCAAACCAGAATCGAATCGAGTCAGACTTCCATGATTCGCCCCGTCGAAGCTTCCGATGCCTCCGCGATCGCAGGGATTTACAATCACTACATCGACCACACGATCATTACCTTTGAGCTCGATCCGATCGATGCCGCGGAAATCGAATCGCGAATTGAACGCGTGACCAGCGCGGGATTTCCGTGGATCGTGTTCGTTGATCCAGATTCGAATCAGTTGGTCGGATACGCTTACGCCGGTCCGTGGCGCACGCGAACAGCATATCGATTTGTGGTGGAAAGCGCGATTTATTTACGGAACGGATCCGAAGGTCAGGGCATCGGTAAGCAGCTTTACGCGGAATTGTTTGAACAACTTCGAATGAAAGAATACCGCAGCGTGATTGCAGGGATTTCCTTGCCCAACGAAGCCAGCGTCGCGGCTCATCGTTCGATGGGTTTTCGCAAAGCCGGCTTTTTTGAAAAAGTTGGCTACAAGTTCGATCGTTGGATCGATGTCGAATTTTGGCAGCTTGATCTGTAGATTTGGGGAGTTCCGAAACCGCAGCGAAAACGTCGGAAGTCTTGACGACCTCCGCTACCTCAGTGCAGCCACGAAACTGAAACTCTACTCGTGCACATCACCGGCTGGCTCAACCAGAGTCACCCGCTGGGCAAGGAATTCAACCAGATCTCGCAGTTCATCGCGCGTCATCTGTTCCGCCATTCCTTCGGGCATCGATGACTTGCCATCTTTGCGACCTTCAATCGTATCGGAGTCTAACCAAGTGACGTTGCCGTCTTTGTCCATCAACGCAAGCTGCGTGTCGTTTTCCTCTTTAACGACACCGGTATGGATCAAGCCATCATCAGTCGCGACGATGATCTGTCCATGTCCATCCGCGATCTTCAGGTTTGGATCGACGATCGATTCCAAGACGCCACGACGATCGTACTGTTTTCCGACCCCCGAAAGATCAGGACCAACTTTGCCGCCCGTTCCATCGATGCGATGACAACGAACACAGGAAACTTCCGTCTTTTCGCGAAACACTTTCTCGCCGGCGTCATGGTCGCCACCTTTCAGTGCCCACAGATAGCGATCCGCCATGACAGGCTTTGCGGCAAGGGCTTTCGTGTAAGTGGCAGCTTTCTCAGTCAGCGATCCGCCACGAGTTTCGCTGGCTTTGAGCACGTCCAATTCCAGTTCAGCAGCTAACGATCCGCTTTCAAGCGAAGCGAATGCGCTGGCCAGCGAAGCTTCGCTTTCCGGATTCGTCATACTGCTTAGCGTCGCAAACGCATCCTGTTTTTGTTTGATGTTGACCGATTCGTCTTCACTGGAAATCACTTTGCTCAACATCACCACCGCCTTGGAAGGGTCTTTACGCGACAGAACGTCGACGTAAACGGCGGCCAATTCTGGTGGCAGCGAATCAGCTTTCGCATCAAGGGAATTCAATACGTCCGACATGCCATCGTACTCAAGTTGCTCCAATGACGACAAAGCTGAAGCTCGTGTTGCAGCTTTGCTTTTTTCATCCATGACGATGCTCAGGATTTGTGGAGCCGCTTTCTTGACTCCCAGTTTGGCGGCAACATCGACAACATTTCCTACGACCTCGGCTTCGCCTGCGGTCATTTTTTCAAATGCGTCGCTAACGGCTCCGGCTGCATCAGCAACGTTGCGCTTGCTGGCGTCGATCTTGCGATACGCATTGGTGACCGGATCGTGTGGATCGGGGTCGGCCCATTCGCCAAGCAATCGCAGAGCGTCGTTTTTGCGATCGGAATCGTAGTCACTTTCAGCAACGAACGTGGCCAATCGAATCGCCGAGTCCTTGTCACCGAGTCGATTGTTGGCACTGATCGCGCGACGGATCATATGATCAGAAAGTCCCGAAGTCAAAATCAAATTTGCCAGCGGTTCCATGGCTTCGTCCATCTGCAGGTCGCTGATCGCGCGAGCCGCATCGAGTGCCACGCCGGCGTCCGAATCCGTGACCAGTTTAGCCAGCAGCCGAACGACATAAGTCGAGTCACGCACGTTCAGGGCATTGAATTCGAATTGCTTCCGCAACGCCACTACCGTCGCCAATCGAACGGCCGCAGATTTGTGTGAAGCCATCGCGTCGATGAAAGTTGATTCGCCTTTTTCGTGTTCTTTGATCGCCAGACCGCGAATCGCCATGATCCCGCCGTGGCGAACGATTGGATCTTTGTTCGCATTGTCGACGAGCAGTTTCACGATCGCGTCTGCCGAAGATTCAGTTCCGATTTTTCCGAGCCCCATCGCTGCTTCGTAGCGAACTTTTGCACTTTCGTCGGCACAATGTTTTTCCAGTTGAGCACTGAATTGCGGGAAGTAATCCGCAGCCAATCGGACGGCTTCGCGACGAACGTATTCGTTTTTGTCATCGAACAAAGTACTTATTTGCTTTTGCAACTGGTCATCGGCAGCCATTCCAGATCGAAGTAGCTGGCCGACGCCCCACAATGCGTGAAGTCGAGGCAAAACGTTGTCGCCCGAAGACGCAATCGTTCGTAATACTCCGATTTCCTTACGCTTGACCAACTCAAACTGTGACTCCTGTCGGACTCGTTGATCCTTGTGAGCCATCAAAGCAGAGATTGCTTCGATCGGTTGGTCAGCCAAACCATCCCGTAGGATCGATTCGACTTCTTTGACAACCGCTGAGTTGACACGCTCTTCGTCGAAGAAAGTATAGATTCGACCTTTGTCTTCGCCGTTCCAACCGAACACCCAATCCGAAAGATATAACTTTCCGTCAGATGCGAAATCAATGTCGGTGCAAAGCGTCGACCAAATCGGTTGCTCGTCATCGACCAATTCGTAAAATGCGCCCACTGGTTTGTTGCGAAACGATCGTACGCCGCTGTTGGTCGGTGTGCCTCGGAAATCGCAGAGGAAGAATCGGCCGTCGAAGTCTTCTGAGAATCCGGTGCCAGGATAGTACTCGAGCCCTGAAGGTCCATCGGAAATGTTCTTGATGCACGGGATCACGTAAGCCGGCTTCTCTTCGTTTTCGTCATCCCAAATGAGTTCACGATTCCAGGGGCCGCGATCGGCCAAGTATTGAAAATACATTCGCCAGCCAGAGTCTCCGCCAGGCACGACGTAAGTCCAACGAGCTTCGTCGCCGGCATCGGAGTTGTTGTCTCCTGTGAACAGATCACCATATTGGTCGAACGCCAACTCTTGCGGATTTCGCAGACCCGTTGCGACGACTTCGAGGTTGCTGCCATCGAGCTCGCAGCGGAACACAGCACCGCTGGCTGGGTCGCGAATGTTGGGAGCCAAGTCGTAACCACGGTCTCCGATGCTGAAGTACAGCATGCCGTCGGGACCCACGATCAGGCCGTGCGAATCGTGTCCTCGGAAAGCGAATCGAACTCCGTAGCCAGTCGAAAGAGATTTTCGTTCGTCAGAGACCAAATCGCCATCGGTGTCGGTCATCATGAAAAGATCAGGAATACATGTGTAGTAGACGTTGCCGCGATAGGAGAGAACTCCGGCGCCCGAACCCATTTCTAAATCGTTGAATCGATTGGCAAATACTTTGTCAACGTCTGCCTTTCCATCGTTGTCGGTGTCGGACAAAACGCGAATGCGATCGTCAAATTGAGTGTACGTTTCTTTGGCTTCTGGATGATGCTTGAGGATGTAGTCGATTCGGTCTTGTACGGTTTGTGCCTGAAGATCATCGTCGAGCCAATAAGCATGGTTTCGATTGTCTTCGATCGCTTTGCCTTGGCGATACGTTTCGCAAACATACAGGTTGCCTTTATAGTCACGGTGAATCGCGACGATGTTTCCGACTTGAGGCTCGGCTGCGTAAAGCTCGCACTTCAAACCGGGAAACTTGAACGAATCGATCGCTGCGAGGCCGTCTCCGCTGGCTGCCGCCAACGTGGGCTCTTTTGGCTCAGGCGTTTCGGTGTCGTCGATCGGATGCGATGGAATGGGCATTGCCGCGAAGGCTGAAGCCCCAGAATCGCCGGTCTCGGGGAACCAAGCCAAGGTGATGACTGCCAAAAACATTGAGCCACAGACTCCCCAAAGCAAATTCCTTGTTGCTGACTTCCAACTGCAACATCCCGTCGATTTACGTATCAAACTCATCAAAGCCACATATTTATCGTGTGAGCTGGCCGATCTGAAAGGTCTTGGAAAGCGGCAAGCAGACTTTCTAAGGACTTCTAATATAGCCAAAATTCATTCGTTGCCGACATCAGAACGCGGCAACGCGGAGATGGCCCCCGATAGAGTGGATTCGGGGGATTCAAGTTTGCATCGGATCCCTGAACCTCATCACCTCCCTTTGGGAGGGTCGGAGCCTAAGCGACGGGGAGGGCGCAGTTGCCAGCGTTTTCCATTGTTTGGCTTCAACCTCCGCACCCTTCCCGCTCACTCGTTCCTCGTTCACGACCCTCCCAGAGGGAGGGTGATGGCTAGCCGCAGGGTCGGCGATGTCAAAACGCCAGACCTTCTGGCAGGCTACCGAAGCAATTCGAATCGCGAACTGCCATGTTTCCGCGCAAATGGTCTTTCCTAAATGGTGGAATTAATTAAGATTCCGGTGCGGAATAATTTCGGCCTTTAGCGTGTAACGACCAACTGCGGCCAGGAGTCTCCTTTCGGACGGTTTGAATCGACCGAAATCATCGCTTTCTTCGACTCCTTTTGCATCAACGCAACATTTGCGTTACCGGTCTACAGCTACAGCGCCGAACAAAACCGTATTCGAAAATTTGAAACTTTAATTACTTCTCACCCTACAAACACAACCAGTTGATGGTGCTTGAATGAACCTGAAAAACGTCCGAAACATCGGTATCTCTGCCCACATCGACTCCGGGAAAACTACTCTCAGTGAGCGAATTCTGTTCTACACAGGACGCATTCACAAAATTGAGGAAGTTCGCGGTGGCGGTGATGGCGCGACAATGGACCACATGGAACTTGAGAAGGAGCGCGGTATCACGATTACGTCTGCCGCGACGTCAGTGACTTGGGGTGATCATTCAATCAACCTGATCGACACGCCGGGTCACGTTGACTTCACGGTTGAAGTAGAACGTTCGCTTCGCGTACTCGACGGTGCGGTTCTGGTTCTGTGCTCCGTCGGTGGTGTTCAGGCTCAGTCACTTACTGTTGACCGGCAGATGCGTCGCTACGGTGTTCCTCGTTTGGCTTTCATCAACAAGATGGACCGAACCGGTGCTGATCCGTTTGACGTGATGCAGCAAATGCGTGACAAGCTGAACGCGAACGCCGTAATGTTTCAGTACCCAATCGGTGCAGGCGAAACGTTCGAAGGTTGCGTCGACCTGATCACTGGCAAAGCCTACTACCACGAAGGTGCCAAGGGTGAAAAGGTCATCGAAAAAGACGCGCCGGAAGAGCTTAAAGATCAAGTCGCAGAAAAGCGTCAGGAAATGTTGGAAGCACTTTCGATGTTCAGCGACGAGATGATGGAAATGCTTCTGAGTGAAGAGGAAGTTCCAAGCGAACTGGTTTACAAAGTCGCCAAAGAGGCAATTCAGTCTCAGAGCATCACGCCGGTCTACATGGGCACCGCGTTGGGTAACAAGGGAGTCCAACCGCTGATCGACGCTGTTTGTCGGTACTTGCCGTCACCTTTGGAACGTGACATCAAAGCGAAGGCTTACGACAATCCAGAGGAAGAGTATCCGCTTGAGCCGGATCCGAAGAAGCCGTTCGTCGGCATGGGTTTCAAACTCGTTGAAGACGCGTTTGGCCAGTTGACTTACATGCGTATCTATCAAGGTACGATCAAGAAGGGCGAAACATATTTCAATCAGCGTACCGGCCGTAAAGAGCGTTACAGCCGCATCGTTCGTATGCACTCCGATAAACGTGAAGAGCTTGACGAAGCAGAAGCTGGCGACATCGTTGCGATCATGGGCATCGATGCGGCGTCCGGTGATACTTATGCTGAAGCTCCGAAGATGTGTTCTCTGGAAAATATTTTCGTTCCGGATGCGGTAATCACCGTCGCGATCGAGCCTGCCGAGCGTTCTTCAAGCGAGAAACTTGGTAAGGCGTTGCAGCGTTTCCGCAAAGAAGATCCAACGTTCCGAGTTTCAACGGACGAAGAGTCTGGCGAAACGTTGATCGCCGGAATGGGTGAGCTTCACCTCGATATTTACGTCGAGCGTATCAAGCGCGAGTATAAGCTCGAAGTAACCGTCGGTGCTCCGAAGGTTTCGTATCGTGAGACGCCAACCAAGTCTGCTGATTTTGACTACAAGCACAAAAAGCAGTCGGGTGGTTCTGGTCAGTTCGCCCACATCAAAGGAACTCTGGAAATTCTTGCGGAGGACGATGAAGAGGGCGGCGAGGAGCGTTTCGTGTTCGAAGATTCGATCGTTTCTGGTCGTATTCCAAAGCAGTTTATTCCTGCGGTTGAGAAAGGTCTTCGAACTTCGATCGTCAAAGGCGTTTTGGCCGAGTACCCGGTTGTTGGGCTGAAGTGTCATCTGAAGGATGGTTCTTATCACGACGTTGACTCTTCTGAGATGGCTTTCCAAACCGCTGCCCGCGGCATGTTCCGCGAGTACATGCCGAAGACGAAGCCGGTTCTTCTAGAGCCTGTGATGTTGGTCGAGATCGAATCACCGGATCAGTTCCAAGGTGGTATCGTTGGTGACCTGACTTCACGTCGCGGCATCGTCGAATCAACCGACATGAAAGCTGACGGATCTGTCACGATCATGTGCGAAGTTCCACTGAGCGAGACTTTCGGCTACGCAACTGACTTGCGTTCGATGTCTCAGGGACAGGCAACGTTCTCAATGGAAGTTAAAGGTTACCGTCAGGTGCCTGGCAACATCCAAGAAGAAGTTGTCGAAAAGCGTCGCATAGAGAAAGAAGAGCGAAACAAGTAGGCCACATCTAGCGGTCAACTCGAGATCCAAACGGCGGCGAGCATTGAAATGCTCGCCGCCGTTTTTTATTGTTCATCGACCGCGCGAGTCGTTGCTCAATTTCGTACAATTCAAGTATGAGCAAAAGTGAAAGCCAAGTTGCCCAAAACGAAACTCAGTTGTTTGGTGAAGTTCGTCAGCTGATTGCTGACGCTCGCCAAAGGGCTGAGGTTGCGGTTAATGCAGAGTTGACGTTGCTGTATTGGGATATCGGACATCAAATTCGAATGCATGTGCTGGATAATGAGCGGGCGGAATATGGCCAGCAAGTAATCGTCAATCTTTCCAAATTGCTCACTTCTGAATTCGGTCGCAAATGGGGGCCTTCTACGCTCCGACATTGTCTTCGAGCTGTGGCGTCATTTCCTGATCGGGAGATTGTGTACGCACTGCGTACACAATTGAGTTGGACACACCTTCTAAAGCTTATTTTCATCGATGACCCACTAAAACGCGAGTTTTACACAGAAATGGCTCGCTTGGAAGGTTGGTCCACGCGTCAGCTATCGGAACGGATCAAGTCGATGCTCTACGAGCGAACTGCGATCTCAAAGAAGCCAGAAAAGACTATCGAGAGCGACCTATTGGATCTGCGAGACGAAGGAAAAATCAGCACGGATCTGGCTTTTCGCAATCCCTATGTGCCTTCAAAGGCCAGATGGAATTGTATCTTCGCTACTTGGAGAAACATGACATGGTCGAAGGTGAGAATCCACCAATTGGATTGATCCTGTGCAGTGGAGAGAACGAAGGACATATCGAACTACTTCAACTTGATAACGCCAACATTCGCGTCTCACCCTCCCTACGAAGGCGACGGGGACGATAGTTCGTCACTTGCTGTCTATACGATGTTAAAAGAACTGGACCACATAACCGAGGACCTTAGTAGCAAGCCAAAATATCGAGAAACGCTTCGTGCCTATTACAAAGAGGACGGTGTTGATCGACTGTACGGCGAATGAACGTGACGTCTCGTTGGATCTGGGACTGCAATCACAACGATCCTCATTGCTGCGGTCAAATTAATTTTGGCACCACGTCCTCCAGATGTCGCGATATCGACCTTCCAGTTCAGCCGTGAATTTGGATGCGTTAAGTATGGTTCGCCGTAGACGACCTCGCAGTTCGTTGCGAAGGTTTGAGAGTTGATCTATTTCGTTTGAAAGTCCCGCAGCCAAGTCGGCGTAAGATTCGATCGAGTCCGCAACGAGCCGATCGTCCAACACAGTTTTCATGATGGCAGCTGTGGTTCGTGCGCTGCGGCGATCCCCGTAAAACGCAATTGCGGGAACGCCCATCCATAGTGCTTCGATCGTCGTCGTGCCGCCTGCCCAAGGTGTCGTGTCCAACGCGACATCGATTTCGTCGTAGGTCTTCAAGTAATGCGGTGCTGTTGTGGAGTTGCGAATATCGACTCGCTGTTCCGCGACGCCGCGAATGGCGAGACTAGCGAGAGTTCGTTCGATCGATTCTTTTGTGAATCGAGTGTTAAACAGAATCAATTTCGAATCCGGTACTCGGTTCATCGTCGCTGCCCATAGATCCAAAGTCGTCTCCGAAATTTTTTCTGGCCTATGAAGCGACCCAAATGTCAGGAATCCGTTCGCCAACGCTGGTAGTTCGCTCAACGGATGTTCGTATTCTGGTGGAGTAAAGCACGCCGAATGGTTTGGCATGCGGAGCATTTTTTCCGAATGGTAACTCGGTTCATCATCTGGGTTTTCGACTTCGGTCGTAATGCGATAGTCCATCGAATCGAGCCCGGTTGTATTTGGGTATCCCATCCAAGTGACTTGGATCGGGGCAGGACGGTAAGCAAATGCGCGAAGCCGATTCCCATTCGTATGCCCGGCCAAATCGACAAGGATGTCGATTTCATCTGCGAGGATCGCCTCGGCAACTTGTTTGTCGGAAAGTCCCGTTGTCAATCGCCATCTGTCTGACAGATTTTTAATCTGTTCAGTCACTTCGTCCGCTGCAGAAACTTCTGCGTAGCAGTTAATTTCAAATTTGTCGCGATCGTGATTTTTTAAGACAGGTAAGAAGTATTTAGCGACGACATGTTGTCTTAAATCTGGCGAAACGTAACCAATTCGTAGCTTACGATCCCCGTCTAAATCGCGGGTTGTGCGCCCTTCAAAGTCTGCACCGATTGGTTTGACGGAGCCATGAATCCTAGCCCAGTTCTTATGTTCTTCGAACAGGAGTTGCTGATCGATTCCCGAACGACCGCTCATCAGGAACAGGAGTGCGCCATGCGAAGCTTGATTACCCGGCGCAATTTCAAGCGCCTTGCAAAAATATGATTCTGCCAGCAAATGATCACCAGATTCAATGAGCGCGAGCCCTAACGTGTGCATCGCATGCTCGTCGTTTGAATCCAATTCTGTCGCGCGTTTCAGCAAGCTGATGGCGTCGTCATGGTTGGCTTGATCGAGCCGAAGCTTGCCGGCGTAATGAAAAGCCTTGGCGTGTTTCGGCTGTAACTCCATCACGAAGCGGAACTGTCCCATCGCTTCTTCATTCTGATTCGATTGGGCAAGGCATCTTCCGAAATTAAGACGTGGCTCAACTGAATTTGGCGCCAGTTTGACGGCTTGCTGCATCACCTCAATTGCTTCGTCCAATTTGCCTTGATTCCGCAACGACTCGCCAAGATTGTTCAACAGAAGGGAGTTAGTCTGATCATCTTGGAGCAATTTCCGATAAGCCTTTTCGGCGTCTCGATTTCGATTGCTCTTTTGCCACAGGTTCGCGAGGTTCATTCGGGCTAGAGTGTTCTTTGGATCCAGAGAGAGGACGGATTTGAACAGATTTTCCGCTGCCGTTATGCTCCGAGTCTCCATCAGGACTGCACCGAGATTACACATCGTACCAATCCTTCTTGGGGCGAGATGAAGTGCTTTTTCGAGTGCTTTTTGAGCGTCATCCAAGTGTCCGAGCTGACGAAAAACCACGCCTAGGTTTGTTAGTACCTCAGGAGATTCGGGGGCAACTGAAATGGCCTGCTTCAACATGGTTAACGCAGCCGATGATTCGCCCATCGCAAATAACGCCATGCCCATTAAATGAAGAGCGTCAAGATTGCCGGGCTGTTCCTCAAGGACTGATTTGTAATTCTTAATGGCTAGTTCCGGCTGGCCAGATTGGTGCAACTGCAACCCTTTGTTAATCAGAACCGCCATATCGTCGTCGGAAACGCGTTTTGAAACAGACTTGGTTCGCTGCCTTTTCCGCAACTTGCGATTTAACTCTTTGGCGCGTTTTCGAGATTTCGATTTGCTCATCAGCTTGCAGCCTTTCTTGACCTACTCATTGAATTCTCGGTCACCGAGTTGACTCTTGATCGTAAGACGAGGTCGCATACTTGGCTGATCTCGTTTGTCGTAATGTTGCCGCCCATTGGTAGGCACATCGTTTTTGAACAGAGAATCTCCGTGTTCGGGAGTTTCCTGCACTCAAGAACAAAATCATGACGATAGGGAGGTAAGCGATGGCAGCCGGGATAGAAATAACGTTTCGCAAAAACCCGGTGTTGATTTAGGAACTCAACCACATCGTTTCGTGAAGCTCCGAACTCATGTTCGTCAACTTCCAGCACCGCATATTGGAAATTTGAACGGTGTCGATCATTAAAAGTATGAAAGTTCAATCCACGTGCGTTTCTAAAGCGATCGCGGTATGCTTTGTGGCATAGCTGATTCTGATCGCGGAGATTTTCAATTTTGGGAACCATAGAAATTCCCATTGCGGCATTGAACTCGGACATCTTTCCGTTGGTTCCAATACACGAGATGCTGTCGGGGCCGTCGAATCCAAAGTTAATTCTCTTGCGAAGGTTATCAGCAAGTTGATCGTCGTTTGTCGTAATGGCTCCGCCTTCAAACGTGTTGAAAAACTTGGTTGCGTGAAAGCTGAAGACCTCACAGTCGCCAAAATTACCAATCGGAACAGCCTCGTTGGTGTTGTGGAAAGCATGTGCCGCATCAAATATCAGAGCGAGCCCATGATCTTGTGCGATACTCTGTAAGGCATCTGGGCAGCATGGATTGCCCCACAGATGGACTCCCAATATTGCAGTTGTTTTATCAGTGATCAGCGCTTCGATTCCACTTGGATCCAAGCAATGAGTCGCCAAGTCAACATCTGCGAAAACGGGCCTCAAATTCGATAGCGATACAGCATTGGCGGTTGCGACAAACGTGAATGACGGCAGGATCACTTCACCACTTAACCCCAACGCGTGACAAGCAACCTGCAGTCCGACAGTTGCGTTGCTAACCGCGATGCAGTGCTTCACCTCAAGGTGCTGTTGTAGTTTTTGTTCGAAATCTCGCACGACGAGGCCACGATTGGTAAACCAACGTCGCTCAAATATTTCGTCGACCAGCTGATCAAAGATTGACCGATCTCCAATATTCGGTCGCCCTACATGTAAATCGCGGCGACGGGCCGATGTCGAAAATGAAGTCTCATCACGCATCGGCAAACCTAATTAACGAACGGGCTAGGGAGTCGAACGGCAGTCTTCATGTGAAATTGAAATTCTGGGCCGTCGCGGTATTCAATCGGCACTGGAAGGACTTGGGCTGTCGAACATTTGGATGACATCGAGGGACAACCCGCTTTGCCTTTCCTTGCGACGCATTGCGAATTAACGCGTCGATCATGCTGTAGCACGAGACGTCAGCGAGGGAGTTATTGCCGTTTCGCTTGCATGTTAATGCGTGAATTGCAATTCACGCTGACAGTCCAACAAACCGAAAACATGAACTAGAAAGTGCTCGCAATTTGTTCGCTCCAAGAATGCCACAAAGCCATGAAGATCGCGGTGATGCAGCCTTACTTTGCACCTTACATGGGCTACTTCCAACTTATCAATGAAGTCGACAAGTTTGTTTTTCTGGAAGATGTCAACTTTATCAAAGGTGGATGGATAAATCGAAACGTGATCACGCTCAACAATCAACCTCACCGGTTCTCAATTCCGCTCAAAGGAGCCAGCTCATTCAGGAAGATCAACGAAGTCGAAATCAACTGGGATTGTCGGAACATGGGGAAACTTAAGAAAACACTTCGGCAGCGGTTTTCAAAAGGAAGCGTTGCTAGACGAATTGTTGATACAGTCTTTGCGCCGCGGCCGCGAACGATCTCCGAGTTGGCCATCGCTTCAATCAGAAACATATCCGAACATCTTGGGATCGAAACAAGTTTCGGCTCCAGTTCAGCTTATGACGTTGGGCGATCTAAAGACAGCACAACTTTTCTGGTCGACGTTTGCCGTTTGGAAAACGCTGATACTTTTGTCAATTCGATCGGTGGCCAACACCTGTACTGCAAAGCCAAATTCGCCGACCACGCGGTCGAACTGAAGTTCATCGAAGGCCAACCAAGCCAGTCCCTACTCGAAGTGATCGACACCAAACAGCGGCAAGCAGTGATCGACGATTTAAGGAACGTTAGGCTGGTATGAAAACAGAAAAGATCGTCGTGTTTGGGACCGGCCAGCTGGCAAGTCTCGCCCATTTCTATTTCAAGCATGATACTTGTCATGAAGTCATCGCATTCACAGTGAATAAAGATTGGCTCACAGATGATTTGTTTGAAGGCAAATCCGTCGTACCCTTCGAAGACATTGAGTCCCATTATCCTCCAGAGGACGTCAAGCTATTTGCTCCAATTTCATTCAAGAAAATGAGCGACAATAGAAAGGCTAAATTTCTTGAAGGGAAACAGAAAGGATACTCATTCATAAGCTACGTCAGCAGCAAAGCGACGACTTGGCCGGATCTCGATGTGGGTGAAAACTGCTTCATTTTTGAAGACAACACGATCCAGCCTTTCGTGAAGATTGGAGACAACTGTGTCTTGTGGAGCGGAAATCACATCGGTCACCACACCACGATTGGCAATCATGTTTTCATTACTTCGCATGTCGTAATATCAGGCTGTTGCGAAATCAAAGACAGTAGCTTCTTTGGCGTCAATTCGACGGTCAGGGACGAAACCGTTGTCGACCAGTACAGTCTGATTGGAATGGGCTGCATACTGACCAAAGACACCGAAGAGGGCGACATTTGGCTGGGAGCCAAGTCAGTCAAGCGGAAAGCGAAGAGCCGAGATTTGAAGAGCATTTCGCATAAATCAGATGGTTAAGCAAATCCTCGGTCGATCAGATCTTGATGCGTGGGATTGGGCCAAGAGCCACGCCTGCGTCCCAACCGCATTGCTGTTTGAAGACTTCATAAGAATCTACTTCGCGCCTCGAAACGCTGCAGGGCAGAGCATTCCCGTTTTCGTTGACGTCGACAGAGATTGCTTTTCCATAATCAAGTACGGCCATCCAATTATGGAGCTCGGCGAAACGGGAACGTTCGACGATGGAGGCATCATGCCTTGCTCCGTGGTGAGGGCGAACGGGCGAATTTATCTCTACTATGTTGGTTGGAACCCCAGCGTTTCTGTTCCCTATCGAAATGCGATCGGGCTGTGCGTCAGTGATGACGACGGGGTTACGTTTAGACGGCTTTATCGCGGTCCGGTGGTGGATCGGAGTTTGGAGGAGCCCTTCTTTACCGCTTCGCCGCATGTGTTTTTGGATGATCGTGTATGGAAAATGTGGTACGCATCCTGTACCGGGTTTGCGGAAACGGACACCGGCCTTTCGCCGCTATATCACATCAAGTTCGCGACTTCAGATGACGGCGTTTACTGGGAAAGAAACAATATCAGCTGCATTGCCCCTTCAAACGATTTTGAATGCACGGCCCGCCCCTGCGTCATCAAAGAAAACGGTGCTTATCAGATGTGGTACTGCTACCGAGGCAGCTTTGACTACCGCGACGGCGACGATAGTTACCAAATTGGATTCGCTGAATCAGCCTGTGGAATCGAGTGGGAGCGAAAGGATCACGACATCAAGTTCAACATTGGCTCAACCTCACACGACAACAACATGGCCTGCTATCCAAGCGTCATTGATATCAACGGCTCAAAGGTCATGTTCTACAACGGCAACGGCTTCGGCAAAAACGGAATCTTGTGTTGCGTTTCTGATTAGGAGTTTTCGACACGCATCCACCAACTTCGGTTTTCGAGATACCATTGAACGGTCTCTCGAATGCCTGCTTCCCAAGACATTTCGGGCACCCAAGCCAGCTCCCGTCGGATTTTTTCCGTATTGAGTGCGTATCGAAAATCGTGGCCTTTTCGGTCGGTCACAAACTCGATCATCTCGGAATGCTTGCGGCCGAATCCAACGCCGTCTTCCACCAATTCGTCGAGCAGCTCGCAAACCTTGTGTACGACCGCAAGATTACTTCTCTCGTTGTCGGCACCAATGTTGTACGTCTCACCGGGAGCTGACTCTTCCAAGACTCGTTGCAAAGCGATGCAATGATCCTGAACATGTAGCCAGTCACGCACATTCTTGCCATCGCCGTACACTGGGATCTGTTTTCCATTGACAGCACGAGAAATGATCGTGGGAATAAACTTTTCAGGGTACTGAAATGGACCGTAGTTGTTGGCTGCATTTGTTACGACAACTGGCAGGCCATACGTCACTTGCCACGCACGGGCCAGATGATCAGACCCAGCTTTGCTTGCCGAATACGGCGAACTTGGATCGTATCTGGATTGCTCATCCGTTAAAGGATCCGATGCGGCTAGAGATCCAAAAACTTCATCAGTGGAAACATGAACGAAACGAAATCGTGAACGAGCACATGAGTCCAGTGATTCAAATCGGTCCAGCGCACAGCTTAAAAGATTGAACGTCCCAACAATATTCGTTTGGATAAAGTCAGAGGGCGAAGCGATGGAGCGATCAACGTGAGACTCTGCCGCTAAATGCACAACGGCATCGGGCGCTTCGGCAACGAACACTTTTTGAATTGCAGCTTCGTCAACGATGTCGCATTGATGGAATTGGTATCGGCCATCCGATTCAAACTCGAGGAGCGAACGCGGGTTTGCCGCATAGGTCAGCTTGTCGACGTTGACGACAGAATGAACCGTTTCGCCAAGCAAATGCCTGATAAAGTTTGAGCCAATGAAGCCCATGCCACCTGTCACCAGAACTTTCATTGATGTCTCTAGTTATCTGACAGAGGATGTGTTGACGCACGCGGGCATTTCCCTAAAAACGTCTCGCATGCTTTTGCGAGCCAAGTCTAAGCGACTGCTTGTGCCTCAGCAATGTCGAAGTTGCCAGTTACAGATTCGAGCTTTTTCCTAAGCCAGCACCTTATGGCCAATTCCGCTTCAACAACTCGAAAAGGCATTGTCCTCGCAGGAGGCTACGGGACGCGTCTATATCCCTCCACTGTTGCCACAACGAAGCAACTTCTTCCGATCTACGACAAGCCCCTCATTTACTATCCGTTGTCGGTTTTGCTTTACGCCGGTGTTAGAGAGATTTTAGTGATTTGCATGCCGGAGACGTTGGCCAGTTTTCGTTTACTGCTCGGCAATGGTTCCAGATTTGGAGTGTCGATTCAATACGAAACTCAGGACCAGCCAAGAGGATTGGCGGAAGCATTCCTGATCGGAAAAGAATTTATCGGCAACGACCAAGTTGTTCTAATCTTAGGAGACAATATCTTCTTTGGGCAAGGACTCGGAATCAAGCTAGATGTCGCCTTGAGTTCATCAACGGGCGCAACGGTTTTTACGTATCCAGTTTGTGACCCTTCCGCCTTCGGGGTTATCTCATTCGACGAACATGGGAATCCAGACGCGATCGAAGAGAAACCAGAATCTCCGAAATCAAAATATGCGCTAACGGGCCTCTACTTTTTTGACAACGACGTCATTCAATTTGCCTCTGAAGTCGAACCTTCCATACGAGGCGAACTTGAGATAACTGACCTGATACGCAAATACATGGAACGCGGTGACTTGGTCGTCGAAACGTTTGGACGAGGATTCAGCTGGTTCGACACAGGCACACATGAATCGATGTTGCAAGCGTCAACATTTGTCGAAGCAATTCAAAAGCGCCAAGGTTTAATGATCGCTTGCCTCGAAGAAATTGCATTGCGCAAGGGATTTATTTCCGCAGATAAGTTGGCCTCACAGATCCCCAGTCACAAAAACGACTATACCGACTATTTGCGGGAACTAGTACTTGGGCAGTCTCCGTGATTCGATTGCTCACTCTTCAAACTTGGCTCGATCTCAGGCAAATGTCGGGGCGAGGTGAAGAGGATGTCTACAGCTCAATTCCGAACCGGCTCACAGAAAGCAACGCTCGAGATGCCGAAGGTGAACACCACGACGATGATGACAACGACAACCAAAACGTCGACTTTGACCAACATTGCACCGCACCAAAAAGCTCGCCGATACGATGTGCCACGAGCCTTTGCTAATTGTTTCAAAGTCAGCTACTGCCGCTGCATCACAAACGTTCCACGATTTCGTTTAGATGAAAACGATCCGTTAAAGCATTGGTCGGTCATCGTGATGTGGTAGTTGAATTCGCCACCCAGAGGGAGGCGACGACTGCCGGACATCACAGTTAGGCCGGGCTGTTGTGAGGTGATGTTCAGGTTCGTTCGATAGCGAAATGGAATCACCTTGGCAAACGTGCCGTGAAATTTGGCTCGCATGGTTTGCGAGTTAGTTTGGTAAAAGGTTGCACCGATATTGCCCGAGTGATTGTTTGCGCCGCTGTGCCAACGGCCAGACCATTGGCCGGAAACGTCTTGGGAGCTGGCGACGCTCGTTAGCGATGCCACGCAGAGAATGACGGCGGACAGAAAAGTTGTTTGTGGTTTCACGTTGATCGATTCCTCATGCGGTTTGAATGTCTATTTTAGCATGCACTTCGCCACGGCAACAAAGGAAGCTGGCGTCTAAAAGAAGCTGCCAGCTTTTGCGCCACCGCCACCCATTCCACCACTGGTTCCGCTGTTGGGACGTGCGAATCCACGGCGAGAGCGAAGAGCAGAAGTCGTCTGTTTGACGGGCAACGCTACGATGCTGCTGGGAGCCGAAGAGGCCGATCTGCGAGTGCGAACCGGCGCCGTTGAAACGATGCTGCTGCCGCCCAGTCGGACCAGGGAATCAAAGTGGCTGCGAATATCGAGGTGAACTTTATAGCTTTGCCGAATCGTCATAAGGATACGCTCATTTTGATGGTAGATAGAGAGTGATGCGTTGCCACCTCCGTTTAGTTCCCATGAATCAGGAGCGATTACGTTGTAGAGCGAAAATTCCAATTCTTCAGCTTGTTTGAACGAGCCGGTGATGCTGGTCACGTCGTAGGAAACGGTTTGCAAAAAGTGAGGTTCGTTTTCGTCATCGATGCTGAATATCAAAATTGAGCCATCGGAACTCACCAAAATTGACGCATCGTTCAATTCCAGCGCATTCTTCAATGAAGCGTAAATCGAAACGCTGGCTTTCATATTCAGATTTGTTTTCTCATCCAGCACACCATCGAGATATGAATGAACAAACGTTGTCGCCGGTAACAGTTCAAACACATTTGATGCTGACAGCGTTTCATCCTGTCGAATGCTGATCGTTTCAACTGGCCGCGAAAGCATGGTTTCGGTTTCGGTTTGAGCGGATGAAATCGAATTCGGTACCGCGATATTTGAAACGGTTGCGGCCGGGGCAGTGTTTCGTGGAAACGCGATGACCGATGATTGCGAGAGCACTGTGGCAGGATTGAACAAGCTGACGACAAGGACCAGTAGCAACATCGAACAGCAAACCTTGGACGGTTCATGATCAAAAGGTCGGTTCACGCTGTAGAATCTATGCAAAACCATGTTTTTTGCTTTCGATTGATTTGTGGCATCAAATTCGCAACTACATTCTAGTTAGAACTGGTCGCAACCATCATGCCAATGTGCCGGAGAATATAATGCTCAGCCGATTCAATGTTATCGTGCTACTGTTTGTTATCGCATTGTTGCCTAACGATTTGTCGGCACAGGAAACGAAGTCTGAATTCAAGGATATCGAACTACCGCCGGTAAAGCGAATTGTGTTGTACAACTCCGGAGTCGGACAACTGCAGCATGAAGGTGAAGTCGACGGTAACCAGAAAGTTACACTAAAGTTTAGCGCTCACGATGTTAGCGACGCGTTGAAGAGCCTGGCGATTTCGGATGATGGAGAGGGCCATGTGCGAGCGATCGAATATCAGCCGGCTCCTGATCCGGAAGACATTGCTGCGAACGATATTGGTCAACCGATGACCGTTGCTCAGCTGATCCAGAGCATGCGTGGCGAGAGCATTGTTTTAACCGCCGGTGACAAGACGGTAACGGGTCAGATATTCGGCGTCGAAAATCGAACTCAAGGAGACGTGACGCGGGAGATGGTCGTATTGATCGGCGACAAAGGCATGAGTTCTTATGAACTGGCGAAGTTCGAATCAATCCGCTTTGAGAAAGCAGAACTGAACGAACAAATTGTTCTGGCGCTCGGCGGAATCGTAAAGTCACGACAATCGGATCAGAAAGAGCTGCAACTTCTGTTCGAAGGAGACAAAAAGCGAAATGTCAAATTTGCCTATGTCGTCGACATGCCGATCTGGCGGATGACGTATCGGTTGATGTGGGAAAACAACAAAGCCCATTTGCAAGGCTGGGCTCATGTGGACAACGTCAGCGGTGTTGATTGGACCGATGTCGCATTGGAGTTGCGATCAGGGAAACCGACGACGTTCCACACCAATGTTTTTGCGCCAGCGATGGCTCAACGTAAAAACATCGGGACTAGTGCCTACGAGTTCATGGCCGGGTTGGCGATCACGACGCAGTGGTTTGGGTTTCCGCCAGCGAAGCGTTTTTCATCTGAAGGCGATTCAAGGGGAAGGACTTACGGTGGTGGCTTCGGCGGCGGAGGCTTCGGTGGCGGTGGCCTAGGAGGCGGAGGTGTCTTCGGCCGTGCACAACCTGGCGAGGGCGACGAAGCTGATGGAGTCGACGCCAGAACTGGATTCGAGAATTCAGCCGAAACCGAAAAAGTATCTCAGATGGTGGTCTATCGAATTTCCGATCCCGTGTCGTTAGGTTCCGGCAAGAGCGCCGCTTTGCCAGCGTTTGAGATGGAGCTTCCTGGCACTCTGTTGAGCATTGCTGATCTGGCGAATCGTGGTGGTGACGTGACACCGGTGCAAGCGATCGAGCTTGAGAACGATACAGATTTCTCGTTGCTTTCGGGGCCAATTTCGATCATGCAAAAAGGGAGCTTTTCCGGTGATGGGAAACTGCCGCGGGTTGATGTGAAGCAGAAAGCGTATGTGGATTTCGGTGTCGATCGATCCGTGAAGGCCCGGCAAACCAAGGAAGAATCGAGCAGAGAACTACTCAAGGTGACGCGTGACAAAGACAATCTACTGCACACGTATCGACATAGCCGCACGGTCACAATGCGCGTCGTCAATCTCGATGTCGACGACCGTACGGTGCTTCTCAAAACGGGTCGAGAAGAGTCTCAGGAAGGTTCGATTGTTCCGGAACCTTACCGTAGGACCGACGATCGGTTGGTCTTCAAAGTGGAAGCCAAAGCAGGAGAAACGACTTTGCAGACGGTAACATTTAGCTACGTTGATGTATCTTCAAGTTCGTGGATCGAATATCGTAAAATCGACACGACCAGATGGGACGCCGCCGGAGTTTCCTTGCCGGAGAAAGATTTGGCCTTGATGAAAAAAGTTGCTGAAATCAATCGCAAAATTGACATCGAACGAGAAGCGTCGTTCAAGTGGTTACAGAAACGACGCAATGTTGAGACTGAGCAAAAGCGAATTCGTGAAAACTTGAAAGTCTTTGTGCCGGGTTCAAAGGATGCTGAACCGATCATTGCCCAATTCACCAAGCTTGAGAAAACGATTGCTGAACTGGATGAGAAAATTGAAATTGGCGAAACCGCGATGCGCGACTTGAAATCGGAAAAACAAGATTTGCTCAAGTAGCGAACTCAGAAACGCCGACGCCTGCGGCTTGACGATAAGCGGTAAATAGGCTTCGTTGAGTCCTATGCACTTATGTGTTTTCGCGCTGCAGCAAGTTTGTTCAAGGCAAAACCTGCTAATGCGAGTCACTCGAGCCGCTATGCGGAAATGCGTGGTGTCTTGCGGTTGGCCAAGTGCTGGGCCTACAATTGCGTGGAAAATTAAAAGCTCCTTTCAAGCTCCTTATTGGAAAACGCATGTGCCGCACTTTGACGCTCCGACTGTCGATCGCCCTCGTTATGACGGCGCTCATATCGAATTCACTTTCCCAAACAAATTCGTTTGCTCAGGATGGAGGCAAAGACTTGTCCAAGAATCCGCTACTCACTGAATGGACTGGCCCGTACGGAGGGGTGCCGCCTTGGCGTTCGATCAAGGTCGAGGATTTTGTTCCGGCGTTTGAGAAAGCCATTGAAATGGCAAAATCCGATATTGATGCGATTGCTGCTCAAACGGAAGCGCCAACGTTCGACAATACGATGGTGCCGCTGGAGAAAGCTGGAGCTGCACTTGATCGGTTGGAGCGAATCTTCGGCGTGCATGCTTCGAATTTGAACGTTGGTGGTATTCCCGACATGGAAACCAAAGTCGCTCCCATGATGTCGAAGCATGGAGACTGGGTCATTCAGCACGAAGGACTCTTCAAGCGTATCGAAGCCGTCTACAACAGCGACGAAATGAAAACATTGTCGGTGGCTCAGAAGCGATTGGTTGATGATCGCTACAAGACATTCGTTCGTCGTGGAGCCAAACTCAACGCGGAAGACAAAGCGAAACTCTCTACGATCAACACCGACCTTGCGAGTCTATTCACTCGATTCAGCCAAAATGTGCTTGGCGATGAAGGGAAATTGTTCACCGTGGTAGAAGAATCTCAGCTGACTGGTTTGCCAGAAAGCGTCGTCGACGGAATGGCGGCCAGTGCGAAAGAGAGAAAACTTGAAGGTTACGTGATCAACAATACGCGTTCGTCAATGGAGCCTGTGCTGACTTATGCTGACGACCGATCGCTTCGCGAAAAGGTGTGGACGACCTACTACAGTCGCGGCGACAATGGAGATGAACGAGACAACAACGAGATCATCGCCAGTATTCTAAAACTGCGAGCTCAACGTGCATTGTTGCTCGGCTACGAAACGCATGCACACTGGCGTTTGGAACCGCAGATGGCGAAAACTCCGGACAAAACGATGGAGCTGATGTTGGCTGTGTGGCCCAAAGCGGTTGCTCGGGTCAAAGAAGAAGTCGCCGACATGCAGGCGGTTGCCGACCGTGAAGGCTCAGATTTCAAGATCGCAGCGTGGGACTATCGCTACTACTCGGAGAAAGTCCGCAAAGAGAAATACGATTTGGATTTGAACGAAGTGAAGCCTTATCTTCAGATGGATAAACTTCGCGAAGGAATGATGTGGGCGGCTGGCGAAGTTTACGGATTCACTTTTAAGCCAATCGGAAACGTTCCAACTTTCCATCCAGACGTTAGTGTGTTCGAAGTCTTGCGAGACGGAAAACATCATGGACTTTGGTACTTTGATCCGTTCGCCCGTCAAGGGAAACGTAGTGGTGCTTGGATGAACGCGTATCGGTCTCAAGAGAATATGGGCCAGTTCATCACGCCGATCGTTTCTAACAATTCAAACTTCGTTAAAGGCAAAGACGGCGAACCAGTTTTGATTTCGTGGGACGACGCGGTGACGATGTTCCATGAGTTCGGACATGCGTTGCACGGTCTGAGCAGTCAGTGCGAGTACAAATCGCAGTCTGGGACGTCGGTGGCTCGAGACTACGTTGAGTTTCCGTCACAGATCAATGAGCACTGGTTGATGACGCCTGAAATTTTGGAACGTTTCGCTGTGCACTATGAAACTGGCAAGCCAATGCCGAAAGAGCTGGTTGAGAAAATCAAGAAAGCGGCTACGTTCAATCAAGGTTTCAGTACCGTCGAGTACTTGGGCAGCGCGTTGATCGATATGAAGTTGCACTTGGCCGGAAACGTGACCATCGATCCTGACAAGTTTGAGAAAGAAGAACTTGAAAAGCTGGGCATGCCAAGTGAAATTTGCATGCGTCACCGCACACCGCAGTTCAATCATATCTTCGCTGACGATGGATATTCTGCAGGCTACTACAGCTATCTTTGGTCGGATGCCTTGACCGCAGACGCCGCGGAAGTGTTCGAAGAAGCCGGTTCGTATTACGATCCGGAAGCTTCGAAGAGTCTGTACGAAAATGTGTTCTCCGTTGGTGACACGATCGATCCAGCGGAAGGCTTCCGTCGTTTCCGAGGTCGCGATGTCGATACGAAGGCGTTGCTGAGGAAGCGTGGATTTCCGGTCGATTAAGGAACATGAATGATGACTGCATGTTGTTTATAGTTAATGCCTTTAGGCATGTCCTAAATGCAAGACTGGATGAATCCAGTCACTACAAACATCGTGCAATGTTTAGTGCGGTTACTCGAACCGAACCCACTCGCCGTTGA
>CAZORS010000022.1:0-4526 GCA_964582025.1 uncultured Pirellulaceae bacterium
ACCCGAACATTTTGACCGTCGCGACGGGAATGGAAGAACACGACAACTATGCCGTGAACTTTTTCGAGGCCACGAAGCAAATTAAAGAGATCTGCCCCGGCGCCAAAATTTCTGGCGGCGTTTCAAACGTGAGCTTCAGTTTTCGCGGCAACAACGTCGTTCGTGAAGCCATCAACGCGGCTTTCCTGTACCACGGCATCAAAGCTGGCCTCGACATGGGCATCGTCAATGCGGGACAGCTTGAAATCTACGAAGAGATTCCTAAGGACTTGCTGGAACATGTCGAAGACGTACTACTCAATCGTCGTCCCGACGCAACGGATCGCTTGCTGGAGTTTTCCGAAACGGTCAAGGGAACTGGCAAAGGCAAAAAGCGTCAAGAGGATTTAACATGGCGAGAAGGATCCGTTGAAGAACGACTTTCGCATGCGTTGATCAAGGGCATCGACAAATATGTGGTCGACGATACCGAAGAAGCGCGTTTGAAATACGACAAATGCCTTTCGATCATCGAAGGCCCAATGATGGACGGGATGTCGATCGTTGGCGATCTCTTCGGCAGCGGGAAGATGTTTCTTCCACAAGTCGTGAAATCGGCTCGCGTGATGAAGAAAGCGGTTGCGCACTTGTTGCCGTTCATGGAGCAGGAAAAACTGGATGCCGGTCTCGAAAGCCAGAGCTTCCGCGGCAAGATTTTGTTGGCGACAGTTAAGGGTGACGTTCACGACATCGGAAAGAACATCGTTGGCGTTGTTCTGGGCTGTAACAACTACGAGATCATCGACCTTGGCGTGATGGTTTCTTGCGAGAAGATTCTGGAAGAAGCCACGAAGCACAACGTCGACATGATTGGCCTTTCGGGTTTGATTACGCCGAGCCTTGACGAGATGGTCTACGTCGCCAAAGAGATGAAGCGATTGAAGATGGACGTTCCGTTGCTGATCGGCGGCGCAACGACCAGCGACAAACACACGGCTGTTCGCATCGCGCCTCATTACGAGCACGGCGTGATCCATGTTCTTGATGCGTCTCGAAGTGTTGGTGTTGTCGATCGCCTGATCAATCCTGAATTGAAAAAGGAGTACATGGCGGAGAACGTTGCGCTTCAGGAGAAGCTGGTTTCTGGTTACGAAGAGCGAAAGATGACGTTGATTCCTTACGAGGAAGCTTTCGGAAAACGCTTTGCTACCGATTGGCAGGACGTTGAAATCAACAAGCCATCTTTCACTGGAACGAAGACACTCGGCACGATTGCCGACGGCGCTTGGACGGCAGGCAGCGAAGGCGATTCGTCGATCACGCTGGAGAAAATTTCCGAGTACATCGATTGGACTCCGTTCTTTATGTCGTGGGAGTTGCACGGAAAATATCCCAAGATTCTTGATGATGATGTCGTCGGTGCCGAAGCAAAGAAACTCTTCGCCGACGCGCAGAATATGCTGGCGAAGATCATGAGCGAAGGGCTGCTTCAAGCTCGCGGCATCTACGGGTTCTGGCCAGCTGCCAGCGATGGCGATTCAGTGATTCTTTACGCCGACGAAACGCGTTCGACTGAGTTGACTCGATTCCACATGCTTCGTCAACAGTGGCAGCGTAAAGGCATCGATCAGTTCCGTTCGTTGGCGGACTATGTTGCGCCTGTCGACAGTGGACGTGAAGACTACGTCGGTGGCTTTGCGGTCACGACCGGTCACGGCTGCGATGAATTGGCAGCCAAGTATCGAGAAGACCTCGACGACTACAACGCAATCATGGTCGCGGCATTGGCTGATCGTTTAGCGGAAGCGTTTGCGGAAATGTTGCACCAGCAGGCTCGCATTGATTGGGGCTTCGGCGCCAACGAAGATCTTTCAGCCGAAGAGTTGATCAAAGAAAAGTATCGCGGTATCCGCCCTGCTGCTGGCTATCCTGCTTGCCCGGACCATACGGAGAAAGCGACCCTGTGGGAGCTGATGAACGTAGAGTCGTCGACCGGGATCTCGTTGACTGAGTCTTTTGCCATGTGGCCAGGAGCGGCCGTCAGCGGTTTGTATTTTGCGCATCCTGAATCACGTTACTTCGCGGTCAACAAGGTTACCAAGGATCAGGTCGTGGACTACGCGAATCGCAAAGGTGAGACCGTCGAAGAGATCGAGCGCTGGCTTTCGCCTGTTTTGGGCTATTGAGTTTGCATGATCTAACGCCGTTGTCCCAAATAGCGATTAGGCAAGGCCTACCTTTCTCGCAAACGGTGCCGAAGAGCCCACCGAGCTATGCCGATATGACTGGTTAGTGGCTTCTTGCTGGACGGCCAGTTCAACCTACGATCTTGATGGAATCGAAACATTGTTTTGTGCCGCGGGAACCTCAAAATCACGAACGAATCGCCGAACCCTTTCTTATTCCTCGCTTGAGCCACGGCAGCTTCTCGCAGTAATTACGGTCAACACGGCGATCGACGACGGCGGACTGGTTCCTGACGGACAGATTAGCTTTCGCGAGGCCATGGTCGCTGCGAATACCAACGCGCCCTTCGGCGACGCTCCCGCTGGAGAAGAGCTCGGAGACATCATTCAATTTGCCTCCACGTTGGCTGGCGAAACGATCCAACTCAATAATGGCGATTTTTCCATCACTGAAAATCTCACCATTCGAGGTTCCGATGTATCGGTAGACTTGGCTGCCGATCAGATCGATCGTCTATTTGAAATTGAAACGGCTGAAGAGGTTCGCCTCACAGGCCTTTCATTCGTTGGTGGAACTTTTCATGACGGCCCTGCGATTTCCATGTCAGGTGGAGGCACCCTTCGCCTTACCCGGACTTCATTTTCCGGATTGAACGGCGGGGTCTCGATTATCGACAGTTCTCTTCGCGTTTCTGAATCAGTATTCACGGGAAATAGCTTGCGAATTAATAACGGTGGTGCAATTTCTGTCACCGGTGGAGAGACGAGTATCACGGGAAGCACGTTTCGATCAAATTCTGCAGGAGCAAAAGGAGGTGCGATCTCTTTTGATGGCGGTTCGCACATCGTCTCCAATTCAATTTTTGAAAACAACAGCACAAGTCCCTTTGGAAGCCCTTTTCCAGGATCCGCCGGAGGCGCCATTCATGTCGACGGATCAGAAACCATCTTGCGGGTTTTCGGTGGCAAATTCGAAGGAAACTCTGCCAATATGGGAGGCGCGATATCCAGCGATGGCCACCTCATCATTCGGAACAATACTGTCTTCTTCGAAAACTCGATCGAATCGCCGACCACTTTTGTTCACGGAGGTGCTGTCCAGAGCACAGGAAGGCTGAGCATGGTTGATTCAATTGTTCAGTCAAATAGTTCAACTGAACTTGGTGGGGGCATCTTCGTCGGAGAAGGATCCGCCTTGCTGAACCGTATTCAATTGGTTGACAACCACGCCAGATTTTTTGGTGGTGGAATTGTGATTCAAGATGCCAACGCGAGGCTCATCGATGTAATCATCGAAGGCAATAGTTCTGACTTTCAAGGTGGTGGCATTCATGTCTCAAGCCGATTTGAAAAGGCAATTGTGGAAATTGATGGAGGGGCAATCGTAGAAAACTCGGCGGCAAGTACCGGAGGCGGGCTTTACGCTGGTCGGTACTTTCTTCCGAGCGTTGTGGATGTCAACGTGTTCGTGCAGATCTACGGAAATACAACGATCGCAGACAATTCCACGACCCGGCCTTATGAAGACGGCGATGTGCAAGAGCCGGACGGAGGAGGAATCTATTCGGAAGCCAATCTACTTCAAATTAACAACACTTCAATTTCTGGAAATACGTCTGTAGGCAGTGGTGGTGGCATCCATGTTGAGAGTGGGCTGACGCGCCTTGGAAATTCTAGCGTCACTTCGAATCAAGCCCAATGGGATGGTGGAGGGATCAGTATTAACGGAGGGAATGTTAGTCTCTTCCAATCTTCAGTTGGAGGAGATTCGCCTGAACTCGGAAACAGAGCTGGAGAATTCTTTGCTAACGGCGCACGTGGGCTTGGCGGTGGGGTTTACGTCGGAAACCCTGACGGAGGATCGAGGATTTTCATGTCGGGGGGCTTACTCGGAAACAACATTGCCAAGATCTCAGGCGGAGGGTTGGCGGGTGTCGCCTTGAACAATGTTGTGCGACTTGAAAACAGCGTCAGAATAGCCTCAAACCGAGCACTTGTTGAAGATGGAGGAGGCGTTTATGTTGACGATTCCCATTTGGAAATCCGAGACTCTCTTTTTGAGGAAAACTCGGCTCGAAACGGAGGAGGCATTTTCCTTTACGGAGGTTCTGCGAATTTGCTCGGAAGTTCTGTCCAATCGAACATCGCTCGCCGGACCGGCGGAGGAATCTTTTCTCGAGGCTTCCTTTCGCTCAACGATAGCCTAGTTGTTGAGAACGTAGCATCTTTTTTTGACAACGTATTCGACGAGCGAGAAACAGCTTAGTCTTCGCGCAACGCGGCAAGGGCGAAGAATCGTAGATCGGGCGAAAGCTGACGGGAGTTCCCGTCCATCATTCATGAGAAAGAGATCTTTCTCTA
>CAZORS010000022.1:4626-39006 GCA_964582025.1 uncultured Pirellulaceae bacterium
TGTCTATTTGCGTTACAATGTTTGCGTCAACTTCCTGTTTAATTTCGAGTCCACCATGAACCGCCGAACTTTTGTTGCCTCTGCCGTTGCTGCGACCGCGATTGCGACAGGCTTGAAACCTGCCGATGCCTCCATTGCGCCAGTATGTTGCGTTGGTCAAACTGCAGATCGGTCGGATCGAATCTACAAAACGCTCAAACGTGGCATGGTTGAGGTTGAAGGTTCGCTAACTGAAAAATTTAAGGCAGCGAAGGAGGCAGGATTCGCCGCCATTGAGCTCGATTCGCCTTTGCGGTTTTCGGGCAACGTTTTGATCGAAGACGTTTTGAAAGCCGCGAAAGAAAGTGGCCTTCCGGTTGATGGAACCGTATGCGGATCACATTGGGATTTGACCCACTCGAGCCCAGATGCGGAAATGCGAGCTGCAGCGCTCAAGGATCTGAAGGATGCGATTGTGCAGACCGATGCGATTGGTGGGACAACGGTCTTGCTCGTTGCAGGTCATGGCAAAGACGGCACGCCGGAAGAAATTGAAGCTCGTGCGATAGACAATATTTCCAAAGCCATTCCAACGGCTGCCAAGCATGGTGTTACGATTGTGATCGAAAATGTTTGGAACAAAATGCACTACGACCACGACGGTCCTTTCGAGTCCCAGACGGCAGAACGCCTCGTCAATTTCGTCGACGCTTTCAATTCACCGTTTGTTGGGATGCAGTTCGACATCGGCAACCACTGGAAGTATGGCAGCATGGGCGACTGGATTCGCCAGCTTGGGAAGCGGATTGTTAAATTGGATCTGAAAGGATTTTCACGGGCGACCGGCAAGTTCACCAAGATTGGCGAAGGTGATGTTGATTGGGCCGACGTACGAAAAGCACTCGATGAGATTAACTTTTGCGGCTACGCAGCAGCGGAAGTCAAAGGCGGCGATTTGGCGAGACTCAAGGAAGTTTCAGCCAACTTGGATCGAGTTCTGGGATTGTAGAGGAGTTCCACTACGTTCATTGAACGGTGTTGCGTTTAACGACAAGCCGGAAGGCGACCTCGTTTTTGCCTGCCAAAAGCCGACGCCTGCCGGCTAATCGTTAAACGATCTTCCGTCGAACAGTCAAAACTCTAGTTTTATTGTTGCGTCGTCCCTCAGCGTGATGGTGCTCGTTACGTTTGCTGACGGTTTTCGGTCTCACCGTAGATCTATTTTTTGAATTGAAGGCGAGCCATGAGTGAGAAGAACTTTGTTGTTGTTGGTGGAAGTAAAGGCATTGGGTTGGGGATCACGAAAGAGTTGTCCTCGCGAGGATACCAAGTCACGGTGCTTAGTCGGACAGGAGAGAACCTTGCGAGTCTTGCCAATGTGACGCATCAAGTTTTCGACGTGACGACGGATGAAGTCGACAAAGCGTGGCTGTCCGATTCGATCGATGGTGTTGCTTATTGTCCGGGAAGTATCAACCTACGGTCCTTTCGGTCACTCAAGCCAGAAGTGTTTCGCGAAGACTTCGAACTAAATGTGGTTGGCGCGATCAAAGTCTTGCAAGCTTCACTTGCAGGCTTGAAAAAGAATGGCAACTCCAGCGTACTACTTTTTAGTACCGTTGCCGTTGCTCAAGGAATGCATGCTCATGCTTCCATTGCGGCATCGAAAGGGGCGATCGAAGGTCTAACGCGCACTTTGGCTGCAGAATTCTCTTCGCACACGCGAGTCAACTGTTTGGCTCCAGCACTCACCGATACTCCTTTGACAGAGAAATTCTTCGGTGATCCAGACAAAGCAAAAGCACTTGGCGGAATGTATCCGCTTGGTCGAACCGGCACCGTAGAGGACCTGACTTCGGCGGGGATTTTTCTACTCGATGCTGACAGCAGCTGGATTACCGGCCAAGTTTGGGGTGTCGACGGAGGAATGTCCAGCGTCCGCAAATAGTCGACTGGTTCTGTTTTCGTGGTTTTTTACGTGTGAGAAAATTTGAACTCTTTTTTGAAACCTACGTAGGTATTGTTCGACATTGCCATCGCCCTGTTGGTGAAACATAATGTTTTCGACGGATCGAATTCCAATTTTTGCCTCGCTGCTTCGCAATGGAAAACTTCAAAGACAACTTGAATGCACAACCGAGTCTCGCCGGTGAAAATATCGGCGACTATCGGCTGCTGCGACGATTAGGGTCCGGTGGCATGGCCGTTGTCTATCTGGCGGTGCAAGAATCGCTGAAGCGAAACGTGGCACTCAAAATTCTGAAGCCTCACCTCGCAGACAATGCGGACTACGTTGAACGTTTTCAACGAGAAGCTCAGGCAGCGGCGGGACTGGTTCACGCGAACATCGTGCAGATTTTTGAAGTTGGCCAGTCGGATGGATATCACTTCATCGCTCAGGAATACGTTCGTGGGCGAAACCTGAAACAGTATCTCGGGCGCTACGGAGCGGTTCCGCCGGACATGGCGTTGAGTGTTTTGCGGCAATCCGCAATGGCTTTACAGAAAGGTGACGAGCACGAGGTAGTGCATCGCGACATCAAGCCTGAGAACATCATGCTCACGGCTAATGGCGAGATCAAAATCGCTGACTTTGGTTTGGCACGCGTCGGCAAGCAACCGGACAAAACATTGACTCAGGCTGGAATCACCGTCGGCACACCGCTCTACATGAGCCCTGAACAAATCGAAGGCAATGAAGTTGATATTCGCAGCGACATTTATTCTCTGGGCGTAACGGTTTATCACATGCTTGTCGGAAAACCGCCATTCGATGGCGATTCTCCATTGGCGATTGCCGTTAAGCATTCTTCTGAGATTCCACAGTCGATTCGCAGGCACCGTGAAGACCTTCCTGTTGAGTTGGAAGGCGTTGTCGACCAGATGTTGAAAAAGAAAAAAGAGAACCGGCCTCAGACTCCGGTTCAATTGCTGAAGATGCTTCAGTCAGTTTCGGTTGAGCAATCAAATGGTTTTGACTGGTCTCTATTTGAAGTCCAGCCCAGTGATCGGGATGTCGTCGTCAGCAGTACTTTGGCGTTCGGCGGTGCGACGGAGTCTTTGATGCCGCGGCCTCGCAAGTCTTCGCCGGTAAAGAGAGCGATCCCGTGGTTGGCTGCCGCGTTGTTTTCTGTTTTCGCGTGGTGGGCGGGTAGTCAAGTTGCGAATCAATATTCTGGCTTGAAGAATCAGCGAAGTGTTTCCGTCAATGCGGTCGAACAATTGTCGGTACCGATGGAGTGTAGTGTCGAAGAGCAGTATCATGCTGCCTATTGGGGCTCGCGTGGAATTCCTTCGGACGACTATTCAGGTCGCGCATCGCTTTGGCGGGCCGTGAGTGAGTACTTTCCTCCCGAGGATGCGACAACGGATGTGAACAAGACTAAGCTTTACAACCTTCGGGCCAAGAGTCGCTTGGGTGAGATCTACATCGAGACCGGCAACTACGATGCGGCCCTTGAAGTTTATAACGAACTGGCAAACCAAGAAGAAATGTCGCTTGAGTTTAGGACGACTGGGTTGGCTGGAAAGGCAATCGCGCTGAACATGAAACCCGCTGATAAATTCGACGGTAACGTCCAAGAACAGCAAAGCTTGATTCGACTTTGCCTCGACGCTGAATCTGGTGGTGTCCGCGAGAACAAAGAATTGCTCAACGGATTTCTGAAGCGGCGAGTTCAAATTTTGCTCGATGAATTCAAGAGCTATGGCAAATACACAACGCCGCCACAACCGGCAGACTTTGCCAAACGCGTTCAGTCGCGACTTCTTTGGTGGTGGCAATCCTGAAAGATTGCAAACGATATGTTGTATTCCGGGACATTTCTTTTCCGGTTATGCTGGATTTACGAACTCTGTCTTTGCTGATGCGTTTTGACTGTCTCAAAACGAGTCCTTGTGAACTTCGAATGCAGTTGTCTTTATCTGTAGGCTACATTTCACGGTCAGCGTTTCACCTTCCCACTCAAAATATAGCGATGTCACGATGTCACTTTCCTCACCAATGATTTCTGGTCTGCATCAGCAGATTGCGAATGCAATCGTGCACAATCCTCATTTGAATTCGCGACGCATCAAGGTTCAAACGAATCGAGGTCGCGTCATCCTTTGCGGATCTGCCGGTTCATTCTTTGAGAAGCAAATGGCACAGGAAGCACTTCGTGGGATCGAAGGAATCACTTCCATCGAAAATGAACTGGAAGTCGACTGATATAGCGTTATCAAAGACCATAAAGATCAAACAAAAAAACGGCACTGACGATTTCGTCAGTGCCGTTTTGTTTTGAACTAAACCAGCTAGTTGGTTGGCTTAGAATCCCGGTGGCAACATTCCTTGGATGAACTCATTGAAGCCTTCGGGACGAGGAATTTTGACGCTGACTTCTTTGCCATCAAGATTGGCTTGCATCGCATCGCCGATCGCTTTCATGATGGGTTTTGCTTCTTCGTTTGGTGCGTTGGCAGGGTTCATGCCCATCTTTCCAAACATCAAAATCGAATCGAGTCCATCAGCGAACTCTTCTGCCATGTCCTCGTCTTTACCTGTTGCACAGACGGTCAAAAGTTCATCGCTATCAAGATCAATTGTGATGCGAATGTTTGAAACGTTGTCAAGCAATTCTGCGTAGGCGGCTGCTTGCGGCTGTACCTGAGCAGCGAAATCGATGAGCTCTTCTTTCAGAGCTTGCATTCCGTCAACGTCGACAACGATTCGAACTGCATGCTCGGGAGCCATTGCCCAAGCCTTGTTCAGTCCGTCAGTACTGACTTCGCGGTCTGCACGCGTCAGATACTTCTCAGTTCCAACCTCCATTGTCGTGTCGTTGATCTTATGAGCCAACAATCCTTGGGGAGAATCAGGATCCGTTGGCTTGATGAACGTCTTGCCACCGATCGAAACTTCTTCGCTCTCTTCGCCCATTTTCTCAAGCGCGTTGTTCATCGATTGCGACTCGCTAAATTCCATGCGAGTGAACAACTCCATCGGAAGCTTTGATCCCGGATCCATGTTCTGCAATGCCGCCATGTTGTCTGGCAGGCTCAGTGATCCGAAGATTCGCGAGATAGCGGAAGGATCCATTTCTTCTGGATTGACATTAGGCAGAGTCTGCATTTTGTCTTGCAGGTCGAGCTGTTTGCCAAGTTCCGAATTGACAATTTTATCCATGTTGATTTCGAAACGGATAACCGATTTATCTTTCGTTTCGAGCGGCGTTTGCTGAGCGACGGCTGGCGCGGTGACCAGACAGAGTGAAACAACGGCAAGGGAAAGTAATGCGGTACGCATTGATTTAGACTCCAGTGAAAATTGAGGTTGAACCGGGCAAAGATTTCTATTCATCGCCGGGATTAATTTTGGTTTGTGCTCTGATTAGATCTTCGATTCGATGAACGATACGGCCTCTTTAATTGCCTGTTCAATCTTTTCAGGATTTTTGCCGCCTGCCTGAGCAAGGTCCGGTTTCCCCCCACCGTTACCACCAACACTTGGCGCAACAGTTTTTACCCAATCACCTGCCTTTATACCGCGATCTACAAGGTCCCGCGACAGGCCAGCAATCATGATTACCTTCCCAGGACCCGGCGAGGTTGCAAAAAATACCGCAACTGGGTTAGTTTTCTTCCGAATTTGATCGATTAATTGGCGAAGCAGGTCCGGAGTCGCGACTTCGATCGCTTTCGAAATCACAAGAATGTCTCCTTTTTGGATACCTTCGGCGATCAGTTCGTCCGCAGACAGATCAGCTGCACCTTCGAGTTTTTCGAGCTGGTCAAGTAGCGATTGTTTCTCATCCAGTAAGGCTTGGACCCGCGTCACGAGTTCAGTCGTCGGCACGTTGAGTTGACCTGCCGCGTGGAACAGTGAGTTTCGAATCTGAGCATAGCTCGCGTCGGTGTTTGCAGGCCCAAGTTCGACAGTTGATTCCTTGGCAGACTTCTTTCCCGAAGCAGCCTGTTTCTTCAAGTCACGGACTTCATCAGCCAGCCCTTTCACAGCCGGACCGACTTGCAAGGGAGCCACGCCTAGCAGTTTTGAAGCTTCGTCAGCCGCTGCTCTGACCTGTTGTTGACTTTCAATCGCCCGCTTTCCAGTGAGTGCTTCGATTCGCCGTGTGCCGGCGGCCGTGCCAGATTCGGAGATGATTTCAAACGCCATCACGTCGGCACTGTTGTTTAGGTGCGTGCCGCCGCAAAGTTCTTTGCTGAATTCACCAATCGAAACCATTCGGACGGGGTCCGGATACTTTTCGCCGAACAGCATCATGGCTCCGGCAGCTTTGGCATCTTCCAGTGAAACGGTTTCCCATTTCACCTCCACGCCTTCGTTGATTTTCTCCAGTGCCATCGTCTCGATTGCTGCGAGTTTGTCACTTGGGATTCCTCCTTGGTTGGCAAAGTCAAAACGAAGTTTGTCGTCGTCGACGCGCGAACCTCGCTGTGTTGCGTCTTCGCCCAGGTGTTGCTGCAGCGCGTAGTGCAGAATGTGAGTCGCCGAGTGAGCACGGCAAACAGCCTCGCGACGTTCGAGATCAACAGAGGCTGTTACTTCATCACCCACTTTAAGCGTTCCATTTTTCACGCTGCCAACATGTACGATCAAATCGCCAGACTTCTCCAGTTCGCTGATCACGAATTCGCCCAAGTCAGACTTGATGGCTCCGGAGTCGCTTTCCTGTCCACCGGAGCGAGAATAGAAAGGTGATTCTGAAAGGATGATCGCACAGTCCCCGCTCGACGCGTCGATTTCATCAAGAGACATGTTCGCATCGCAAAGACCGAGGATCGTGGCCGTTCCTGATGTTGCTTCGTAGCCAGTGAAAGCTGTGCGTTTGAATTTGTTTTTGAATTCATCGATCGGCCCGGCGTTGCCCATGACTCCTTTCTTTTTAGTTTCACTATCTTTGCCGTGTCGGATCATTGCTTCTTTGTATTTTTCTAGGTCAAACCCGAGCCCTGAAGCCTCAGCCATTTCCGCAGTCAACTCCTGCGGTACGCCACGGGTCTGATAAAGCTTGGCTGCTTCATCGGCATCGATTTCTGGATTGCCCTGCTTTTCGGCAGTCTCAATCATCTGCTCGACAAATCGCAAGTTGTTTTCGATCAAATGGTAGAAGCCAGTTTCTTCATTAGTGATCGCGTTCTGAACGCTTTCGGTAGTTTGACTCAACTCGGGATAGGGGACTTTCAAAGAGTCGATAACTGCCGGGACTAGCTTCGCCAAAAATGGATCACGCATTCCGATTTGATAGCCCTGCAACACTGCGCGACGAAGCAGTCGACGGACTGTATAGTTTTCTTTTTCGCTACCAGGCAAAACGTTTTCGTGAATCGCCATCGTGCAAGCGCGAACATGATCTGTGATGCGCCGCATGCGACGACCGTTGTCCGTGTTGGCTTCGTACTTGATGCCGCAGATTTCTGCAGCAGCGTGCACGATCGGCAGCAGCGTATCAATATGGAAGTTCGTTTCAGCTCCCTGCAGCGTTGCAGCCATTCGCTCCAAGCCCATGCCGGTGTCAATGTTTTCACTTGGCAGTGGCGTGAGATTGTCCGGCGGATCGCCGCCGCGATTGAATTGGGTAAAAACGAGGTTCCAGATTTCGCATTCTGGCCCGTCGTCTGGATGGAAGAAGATTTCGCTGCAAGGACCGCAGACTCCATCGGGACCGTCAGTCGGAGCTCCCGCAGGCCAGAAGTTGTCGTGTTCGCCAAGTCGCTCGATGCGATTCAACGGAAGGCCTACTTCTTTGTGCCAAATGTCGGATGCTTCGTCGTCGTCCAGATAGACGGTAACGGTGAGACGCTCAGGATCGATTCCCATCCATTTTTTGTCCGTCAGAAATTCCCAAGCCCAATGGATGGCTTCCTTTTTAAAGTAGTCGCCAAAGCTGAAGTTGCCCAGCATCTCAAAAAATGTGTGATGGTAGGCGGTGCGGCCCACGTTTTCGATGTCGCCAGTACGGAGGCACTTTTGTGAACTGGTCGCGCGGGTGAATTCAAGTTCGACGTTGCCCAGAAAGTGATCTTTGAACGGATTCATTCCAGCGGGTGTGAACAAGACGGTCGGATCCCATTTCGGAACCAGCACGTCGCTTGTGCAGACGGTGTGGCCTTTGGACTTGTAAAAGTCAAGATAGCGTTGGCGAATTTCGTCAGTTTTCATGGTTCGGCGTTTGGTAACGTGATGGAAGTCAGCAATGTACTGAGTACTGAGTACTCAGTACAGAGTATGAGAAGCAGATTGAGGTGCTGCTGGCGTTATTCGAGGAGTTCGGCGAACAGTTTTTCAGGTCCTGCAATATGTTTCCCCGACGCTGCCGTCATCGGAATCGGAACATCGTCGGTGCGAACGAAGTCGCCTGCCGATGTCCAGCCCGGCACGCCAACAGGAACGTGGATGTCTGCGGAAGAATATGTGTTCGCGGGAAAATCAGAAAGCACAACAACTGGGATCGTTTTCAACCACGAAACAGAATCTGCGTCGAGCTTATTTTCAAACGGCTCGTCGACTCCGGAATCGCACACGATCAGCAAATCGCACTCTCGTCGCGCGACAATTGATGCTGTTGAGTATTCAACGCCATTGTACTTTGGTCCGCTTTTGGTGAATCGTACCGCGTCGGGAAAGCCGCAAAGCGACGTCAACACGTTGTTGGCTCCAATTCCGTTTCGATCATTTCTCAATGAGGCCATCACGAAACGCGTGTGGTCGTTCAGGGATCGTGCCAACTGAAACCATTGATCCGTGGTTGCATCGAAAGCGGCGTCTGTCTGGTCAGGTTTACCAACGAAAACAGAACCGTATGCAGCCTCAGTCAGAGTCTTGAGAAGATCGGGCTGTTTTTCAGAATGGGTGTCGTTAAGCCCGACTCGCAACTGTTGGACGAACGGTAAGGCTTCTGCGGCACTTAGTTCAATAAACTGATCCGCGATTTTGGCGGTTTCAGATTGATTGTCGTCGATCACGATCAGTCGTTTCGCGGGCTTCGCGGGATTGCGAACAAAGCGTTCAATGAACCGAGGATGTGTGGTCATTGGGTCGCAAAACCAGAGCACAACAACGTCCGAGCGATTTGCGACTTCGCCCAAGGTTGCGGTGACTTTGCCATACCGCTGGAAAGAAGCCATTGAGCCACGACCACGGTTAGACCAGCCAGAGTCAATGCATGTGAAGTATCGATCAGCAACTTTGGCGGCAGATTGCTGAGCCGTCGTTGTCAGGTTTTCGATGCCGGTGATTAGAGCCGCGTTTGCGTTAGTGAGCAGCTTTCGTATTTCTGTAGCTTGCTGATCGAAATCGATCGCCGCCGTTTTAATGGAGCGGGAACGAGCGGCAAACCATTTGTCGCCGACTGCGCATTGTGAGGCTTCGATCGGCACCATCGAATTGGGGGAAATGGTCAGGCCATCACAAAGACAACTACAGCCGGGGCAAACCCGACGTTGATTACTCATCGTCAGATGAATCCTTTGGCGACGGCGTTGTCTCGGAAGAGGTCGGCGGAGTTGGTTCCGAATCGGGTTGTTTGCGAGGCGGCGTTTCGCCGGGTTTAATTTTGGCCAGCCGTTCCTTTGCTTCTGCGACAAACTTCCGTACTTCAGGATTCGTCGCCTTGCTCATTGAGTCGTACAGTTCAATGATTGAACCATAAATCGCCGCAGCCTCAGCCGTATCAGATTCAGCGGCACTTTTGAGTGCGTAGCGGATACTCTTTAGGTTTGTTTTCGCCTGTTTGATCGCATCTTCACGAATTTTCAAACGGAAACTCTTGGCCGCGTCAACGCAATCGCGATCTCGTTCCGATAAATCTGGGTTGGGGTCGTGAACTCGTACGAAGGCATCCATGCGAATATTGGCGGCTTCAAAGTTTGTTTTGGCCAAATCAGCAATCTCCATGAATTGCCGTTCGATCTCCGTCAATAACTCTTCGCCGCCGAGCAATCTTGAGCGAGCTTCGAGCCGCTTTGAGAGTTGTGAATAATATTTCGTAGCTTTGCCGAATTCGTGAATTCGTCGTACCGTAGCGATGCGTTCGTCGTCCGGATACGAAGCCATGAAGCTACTCGTCTGCACCAGTACCGATTGCGGACGTGCAGACTGAATTTCAGTATACAGTTGATCGGCGGAGGGAACTTTTTGCGATCTGGTGAATAGGAATGTTCCCAATGCGACCACGCCCAACAACATGAGAAGCGTTGGTAAAATGCCCTTGCCGTATTGCGACTCGATTGGGTCATCATCGGGAGCAATCACGACTTCGCGATCTTTTTGGCCAACTCGATTGTAAAAATCAGGGCGGCCGACTTTTAGTTTTTTGGGCGGCTTGCCAACGGGTAGGATGTTATCTTCCGCCACCGTCAGGTCGGCACGTGTCGGAAGCTCAGGAGGATGAGCACTTTCGCGTTTCTTGTTTGATGTTGAATCGCCTTCAAAATGCGCAATCGTTGCCGAGTCCCTTTTGAAGCTTTGAGTGCGATTTTCTCTACTGGAGTCCAGTCTGCTTCCGGATTCTGCTGTCTTGGCTTCACTGTGCCCTTTGAGCGCGAGTTCGATTTCCGCAAGTTGATGGCTTAGTGCCAGAGCTGTTGCGATTCTTCGCTCAGGTTTCTTCTCCATCAACTTCGCAATCAAGTCCTCCATCTCTTCAGGCACATTAGGAACAGATGCGCCAATTCGGGGGGCAGGAACACGAGTCAAATTTCGAAGTGATTCTTCAATTGAATTGGCCGAAAAAGGTGGTCGTCCTGACATCAGCGTATACAGCACCGCACCGAGACTGTAGAGATCGCTACGGAAAGTTACGGTTTCGCCTTTCGCTTGTTCGGGGCTCATGAAGTCCATCGTGCCCACGATGTTCTCGCCCGTGTTCTGGCTGGAACCGAAGCTTTTAGCGATTCCAAAATCAGTGATCTTCACTGAATTAAAATCGGTCATCAAAAGGTTGCCCGGCTTTAGGTCGCGGTGGATGATGCCGCGATCATGCGCGTGTCGCAAACCTTGACAGATGTCTTTGGCGACTTGAATGCATTCTCGCCAGTTGAATCGGTGCCCTTTCTTTTGCATTTGGAACAGGCTGTTGCCTTCAATCAATTCCATCGAAAAGAACAGATTACCATCGTCTTGGCCGTAACTGATCAGCTTGACGATGTTGGGGTGATCCAACTTCAAGAGTGCCTGAATTTCTGACTCGAAACGACCGCGAAAGTGATCGTCGTTGGAGTAGAAAGGCGAAAGGACCTTCACCGCGTGGAGTTCCCCCGTCTCGCAATGACGTCCACGGAAAACGGTTCCCATCCCGCCGCGGCCAAGCGTTCCCTCAAATTCGTATGGGCCGAGTTTTTTCATTGGGTTTGGGGATTTTGGGGATAGGGAATCTTCAGGAGGGCGATGTTAGCCCTGATTGTAAACGCTACACTCGATACGCTCTACTGTTGTTCGATCCACTTCTGAAATGTGATTTGTTGGAAAACTCAAAGTCGATGGTAGATTCCGGGAAAACTCCGCAACTTCATCCCGCCTCTTTGTCTCCGAAAGAGTTGCTTGAAGGCTGTGAGACTCAACGAACACGTCGCGGCGGGCCGGGCGGGCAGCATCGAAACAAAACAGAGACCGCGATCGTGATTACGCATCGGGAGTCCGGCGTCAGCGGCCAAGCCAGCGAACGTCGCAGTCAGCACGACAATCGAGAAGTTGCTGTTTTTCGACTAAGGTTGAATTTGGCAATCGCTATTCGGATAGAGAAGGACATTGCCAACGAGTCGTTGCTTCCGAGTGAACTTTGGCGTGGTCGAGTTATCGGTGGCAAGCTTCAGGTCAATGTGAACCATGCAGATTTTCCAACGCTAGTCGCCGAAGCACTGGATTGGATTTTGACACACGATTTCGATTTAGCAACTGCGGCCGGGAGGCTCGGTCTGTCGACATCGCAGCTGGTGAAGTTCTTGAAGCTCTCTCCGGAAGCGTGGCAAATGATTCAACAGAAACGGCACGATCTCGGTCTGCCGAGGTTGAAGTGACTTAACGTTTTTCAAGCCATTGCATTGAACCGAATTTTTCGGCTTCGATTTCGCCAGCGCGGGTTAGCTCGTGCTCAGAGGTTTCGTCGGCAACGAAAGAGACGCTCAATGCTTCCTCCAGCTGTTGGCGAACGCTATCGATCAAACTTTGAGAATCGACTTTGATGCCGCTTTGTTCTTTCAGTCCGGGAAGTTCCGGAGCAAACTCGGATTTGGAAAGCAGCAAGCTCCCGTGTTGGATCAACGAATTCTTCAACCGGCGTTGAGCACTGCCACCGACTTTTGCTCCGGCGCAAATTAGGTCTCCAACGGCTCGGCGTTGAAAACAAAGAAATGGATCGCTCTGGGAAGCCTTCACGGTTTCGTCCGCTCCTGCTTCGAAAAGCGAAACCGCAACGCCCTGCTCTGCCAACGATTTACCAATGGCGTGGTGCACGGTGTCGTACAAGTCCACATTTGCTTTCGCGATCGTGCCTTCGGTTGCAATGCAAAGGCTATATGTGAGTTCGTCGTCATGAACAATCGCTCCACCTCCGGATGCTCTTCTGACGATTGGGCAGTTCGCACTAGCCGAATGCGTATCGCGATTCTGCAACTTTTGGAAATAGCCCAGAGATAACGTTGCCGGTGTCCAGCGATAAAAACGTAACGTGGTTTGGCCTGAGATGGTCGTCGATTCAAGAATCGCTTGGTCGATCGACATGTTGGTGGCTCCAGCCATCTCGGAATGGATGATCAGACGGCCAGTTTTTGAATCGGATGACATAAGAGCGAGTTTCTAAACACCTTTTCCACGTTCAACGAGTCACAAGTCGAATCGCTACGAACGCTTCTGATTCTCCAGACTAATCGACCGGAACGCCAGAGGCTAACGCAGACGTTGAGTTTACCGCTCGAAACTTTCAGGTAAGGAACGTCGTTCGAAACCAGCGTCTGAAATCAGATTTTCGCACTGGGAATGCAATGGTTCAATGTTACTTTGGCAGCACGAAGATTCACCAAAAAGGAATTTGAAAAAGATGCCAGAAACCAAGTCTCCCGCCAACGAAGTTGCCATCTCTGAGGAAACCATTCAGCAGTCTAAGCCGTTTATCGGCCAATGGAATGGCTTGATCAGTACCACCAACTGGGAGAAGGGCGAAATTATCTCCAAGTGGCGTTCGTCGCTTAAGGACGCGAGTGCTTCGGTTAACGAGTACTCGGACGAAGCGTGGTGTCAGTTGGTTGGCGGCGTGACGCCGCAGCACGTTGGCCGACTCCGCCGTACGTTTGATCGATTCGGCAATGACTACACAGAATACAAAGGGCTCTACTGGAGTCACTTCTACGCGTCGCTTGATTGGGACGATGCAGAAATGTGGCTTGAAGGAGCGATCCAAAATAAGTGGTCAATTTCGCAGATGCGACACCAGCGTTGGGAGACGCTTGGCAGCGACCCTAACGATCAGCCACGAGCCAGCGATATCGTTGCAACGGAGCTGGCTGAAGAATCGCAGACACTCGCATTGTCCGAACAGAGTCGCAAAAGTGATCCGAATTACGTTGAGGGTCCAGTTCATGAAGGACCAGACTTTGGGGACGAGGATGGTGGCAAGAGTTCAAAGCCATCTAAAGATGATGGCGTCGCGACTTTGGCCGATAAAGATTCAGAGGTCGAAGAATTCATTGCCAAGCCGTTCGAATCGTTCACTGATTTGCCTGACGACGTTTTGGATGCCTTGAACGCTTTCAAGATTGCGATCATTACTCACAAGACAGCGGAGTGGGAAGAAGTTTCACGCGATGACATGATGGATCTTCTTGATGCGTTGAAGCAGCTAGTTCGAACGACTTCTTAGTTGGAGGCGAACACGAGATCTAGTATAAAACCAGACAGTATTTCGCGTGGCAATTGCACAACATTGCGTCAGCTGATGCACCGAACACAGGCATCAGGGCCCGACGTGCAAACGCCGACAGGCGACGCCAGAATTAAAATAACAACGACTGCCGGATAAGTAGAGCGGATTTATAATAATTGAGCCTCGTCGGCTTGAATTGGCTTGCCAATTGCACCGTGGTTTTTAGTTTGGAGCATTTTATCGCTCCTCGGGTACAAAATACTGACAGGCTTCTAGATGAAATTCAACGGCTATCAAGTCCGCGACAATTGTTACGATGAGACTTTTTCTGCTCCCGGTGAGCCACGTGAAAGTTGTGCGGCGTTCACGAGTCGTCTTGAAAATCTGTCGGACGCTGAGTTGACTTCCCGACAAGAAGCCGCCGAAATTCTGCTGCGAGACCTGGGCATCACGTTCACCGTTTACGGCCATGAAGCTGGCACTGAAAAAATTTGGCCGTTTGATCTTTTGCCTCGAGTCGTCGACGGCAACGAGTGGGGACCGATTGAAGCCGGACTGAAGCAGCGCATCGAAGCGCTGAACATGTTCGTTGAAGATGTTTATAACGATCAGAAGATCATTAAAGACGGAATCGTTCCCGCTGATTTGCTGATGGGGTCAGCGACCTATCGCGAGCAGATGAAAGGCTTTAAGGCACCGCAAGGCGCGTGGTGTCATATCTCGGGCGTTGACCTTGTTCGTGGCGGCGACGGGCTGTTCTACGTTTTGGAAGATAATCTCCGTTGTCCTTCTGGCGTGTCGTACGTTCTTGAAAATCGAGAAGTTCTAAAACGGACGCTTTCGAATGTCTTTGACGGAATGGATGTCGCGCCGATCGATGACTACCCAGAAAGATTGCTGGACACACTTTTAAGTTGTGCTCCGCCAGACGTCGAAAATCCAACGGCCGTTTTGCTGACGCCGGGTATTTATAATTCGGCCTATTTTGAGCATACGTTCCTCGCTCAGAAAATGGGCATCAAGCTCGTGCAAGGTTCTGACCTGACGGTTCGTGACGAACGCGTGTACATGTGCACCACCAAAGGCTTGCAGCGAGTCGACGTGATCTATCGCCGGATCGATGATGACTTCCTCGACCCGAAGTACTTCAACAAAGATTCCGTGCTGGGCGTTGAGGGACTGATGGACGTCTATCGAGCCGGTAATGTGACGCTTGCGAATGCTCCCGGGACCGGAGTCGCGGACGACAAAGCGGTTTACACCTATGTGCCCGAGATCATTAAGTACTACCTCGGTCAGGATTCAATTCTTGCCAACGTGCCGACGTTTAAATGTTCCGATCCGAAAGAACGCGATCATGTTTTGCAAAACATGGAAAAGCTGGTCGTGAAGCCGGTTAACGAATCGGGTGGTTACGGAATCGTGATGGGGCCACAAGCTTCCAAGAAAGAGCTGGAGGAAGCTGCAGAACTGATCAGAGGAAACCCTCGGAATTATATTGCTCAACCGATGCTGCAGTTGTCTACGGTTCCAACACTGGTCAACGGCGAACTTCATCCGCGACATGTTGATCTGCGACCATTCGTGCTTTGCGGGAAAGAAATTTACGTGATGCCGGGCGGTCTGACGCGAGTCGCACTTCGTGAAGGATCGATGATCGTCAATTCGTCTCAAGGAGGTGGCAGCAAGGATACTTGGGTGACGAAGCCAACCCCGAAATCAGATTCGAATCACAAACCGAATTTTGCTGCAGCTTCAGCAATTCACGAGAACTCGGAGCAACCTCATGCTTAGTCGAGTTGCAGAATCGGTTTACTGGATGAGTCGCTATGTCGAGCGTGCGGAAAACGTGGCTCGATTTGTTGACGTGAACTACAATCTGACGCTTGGTGATTCGACATCACTGGCCGAACAGTGGTCGCCACTAATTTACACGACTGGTGACCAAGAGGATTTTCAAGAGCGCTACGGCAATGCTTCCCGCGAAAACGCATTGAAGTTTCTGTTGTTTGATTCTGATAATCCAAATTCGATTTTGTCCTGCATCGCCAATGCTCGCGAGTGCGCCAGAACGGTTCGAGAAGTGCTTCCTTCTTCGATTTGGGAGCACTTGAATCGATTCAAGATGTTGGTCGAGAAAGCATCCGTCTCGGGGCAGGCACTGGAGCAGCCCTACGAGTTTTGCGAATCGGTCCGCACTGCCAGTCAGCTGCTTTACGGTATCTCGAACGCTTCGATGTTGCATGACGAATCGTGGCAGTTCTCCAAAATGGGTCGCTACATCGAACGAGCGGACAAAACGTCTCGTATCGTTGATGTTCAGTATTTTCTGCTGTTGCCGAAAGTCGAAGACGTTGGAACGTCCGTCGACATTGTCCGTTGGTCGAGTTTGCTGAAGTCGGCCGATGCTCTGGATATGTACAGGAGAACGCATGGGAGGATTTTGCCGGAGAAGGTTGCCGAGTTTTTGATCCTCGATCCGCTTTTCCCACGTTCGATCCGCTTCTGTGTCGATCAAGTAGAGATCTGCCTAGCGAGCATGCGAGAGGACGACACGCCGCGAGATGAAATTCCCTCCGAAGTGCTGGTTTCGCAGTTGGCCAGTCGGCTCAACGGCGTTTCGATCGAAGAGATCGTCGAACAGGGCATGCACGCGTTTATCGATCAGCTCCAAGGTGCATTAAATTCGCTCGGCAACATAGTTTATGCAGACTTTTTCAACACTTTGAATCAACATCAACGGTTCGCCGGCCAGCGTCAAGTTGCCGGTGATATGGTTCAGCAGCAGTCCTAAGACATCGAACAAGTAAATTGCCATGAGTATCAGGGTCGCACTCCATCATCACACCAGCTACCAATACGATCGCGAGATTGAAGTTGGCCCTCAAGTAATTCGTTTGCGGCCAGCTCCGCACTGTCGGACTCCGCTGGAAAGCTATTCACTTCGCGTCACGCCAGAGAATCATTTCATCAACTGGCAACAGGATCCGCACGGAAACTTTCTGGCCAGGATTGTCTTCGAAGAGAAAATCTCGCATCTGACAATCGACGTTGATCTTGTCGCCAACATGTCGGTCATCAATCCGTTTGACTTCTTCGTTGAGTCCGAAGCCGAGTCCCATCCGTTTGAATATTCAGCCGAAACCCTCGAAGAGCTTAAGCCGTACCTCGTCGCGGAACCGACTGGCGAGCATCTATCTAAGTTCCTTGAAACGATTGACCATGATCACGAGCGTACGATTGATTTCTTGGTCAACTTGAATCAGAAATTGCAATCGCACATTGACTACGTCGTCCGCATGGAGCCCGGTGTTCAAACTTGCGAACAGACGCTGGAAAAGAAAAGCGGATCGTGTCGCGATTCCGCTTGGTTGCTTGTGCAAGTGCTGCGTCATTGTGGTTTGGCCGCCCGTTTCACGTCCGGCTACCTGATTCAGTTGAAGCCCGACGTTAAGTCGCTCGACGGACCATCGGGGACCGAAGTCGACTTCACGGACTTACATGCTTGGACGGAAGTTTTCCTTCCCGGAGCAGGTTGGGTTGGGCTCGACCCGACCAGCGGGCTGTTGACCGGCGAAGGTCACTTACCGCTGGCCTCGACGCCGAAGTTCTCTGGTGCCGCTCCGATCTCTGGGGCTCTTGAAGAATGCGAAACGGAATTCGAATTCGACATGAACATCCAGCGAATCCATGAAGATCCGCGGGTCACGAAGCCGTACACTGACGAGCAATGGGCTGAGATCGATGCCCTCGGACATGCCGTCGACAAAAAACTAGCCGAAGCTGACGTTCGTTTGACGATGGGCGGCGAGCCGACGTTCATTTCGATCGACAACCAAGACGATCCGCAGTGGCAAACCGAAGCCATCGGAGACGAAAAGAATCGACTTGCGAACGATTTGATGGCTCGCATGAAAAAACGATTCGGCGCGAATCCGTTGATGCATTATGGACAAGGCAAATGGTATCCTGGCGAGCCGATTCCTCGCTGGGCGAAGACTTGCTTTGTTCGCAAAGATGGTTTGCCGTTGTGGGAGAATGAAAGTTTGCTCGCGGCCGAAGGTCATGACCATGGCCACCGTGTCGATGATGCAAAGCGTTTGGTGGCGACGATCGCTGAACGTCTTGATGTTGGATCTGACAACGTCACCGAAGCGTTTGAAGATGCGATCTATCACATCTGGCAAGAAGAACGTTTGCCAGCCGATGTTGATCTGTCGCAGGAAAAATATCGCGACTCAATCGACCGAAAGCGTCTCGCTCGCGTGTTGGAACAGGGTTTGGAGAATCCAGCCGGCTTCATTCTGCCTTTGATTTACAACCGTCAGGCGGCGCAGCCATGTTGGATCAGCGGTCCGTGGCGGACTCGAGCTGATCGCGTCAATCTGACTCCTGGCGATTCGCCGATGGGCTATCGTTTGCCGCTCAATTCGCTAGTGACGATTTCGGAAGAAGCTCAAAAGAAATATCGTCCGCTAGATCCAAGCGTTGTTCGAAACCAACTTCCTGAACCCGCGCAGTTTCGAATCCAGCGTCGGATGGCTTCTGGTGAAAACGGTGGCGTTGGCGAAGCAACCCCGCTCAAAACCGCAACAGTTGGCGGGACAACACAAGCCGCCGTTTTGACTCGTGAAGCCGAATCGAAAACTGAGGACGCTCGCTCACATTCTACGGGAAGCCTTAACGGACACTACGCCGCCGATGCTGACGGAACGTTTGCGGGCAGCGAAGCGATTCCGTTCGCGCTTTGCGTGGAGGTGCGAAATGGCACGTTGCATGTCTTCATGCCGCCAACGGATCAGTTGGAACAGTATCTCGAAATCGTCGCGGCCATTGAAGATTCAGCCGCTGAAATCGATTGCCCGGTCATCATCGAAGGTTACAAACCTCCCAAAGATCATCGCATCAAATCGTTTAGTATCACTCCCGATCCGGGTGTGATCGAAGTCAACGTTCAACCGGCTGAATCTTGGGACGAACTCAAAGAGATCACCGAAGGACTCTATAACGACGCGTACCATTGTCGGCTCGGCACCGAAAAATTTGAGCTCGATGGAATGCATTCTGGCACTGGCGGCGGCAATCATGTCGTGCTCGGCGGACCGACGCCGCTCGATAGCCCCATGCTCCGTCGTCCGGATCTGCTGCGGTCGCTGATCGGTTTCTGGCAGAACCACCCTGCCCTGTCCTACATGTTCTCCAGCCGTTTCATCGGTCCGACTTCTCAGGCTCCTCGAGTCGACGAAGGCCGTGCGGATTCACTCTATGAACTGCAGATTGCGTTTGATGAACTAGATCGCCAATCTTCCAAACCCGGCGGCTGCCCTCCACAGCTTGCGGATCGATTGTTTCGCAACTTGCTGATTGACGTCACCGGCAACACGCATCGTGCTGAGTTCTGTATCGATAAACTCTATTCACCGGATAGCTCAACCGGGCGACTTGGATTGCTCGAGTTTCGTGGATTTGAAATGCCGCCGCACGAACGAATGAGCCTCACCCAACAACTGATGATTCGAACTTTGGTTGCCCAATTTTGGGATAAGCCCTACCGGCAACCACTGGTCGATTGGAAGACGCGTCTACATGACCAATTTATGTTGCCGCATTTTGTATGGCGAGATTTTTGCGATGTGATTGATTCCTGCTCGCAGGGTGGCTATCCACTACGGTCCGAGTGGTTTGATTCTCACTTTGAGTTTCGATTTCCAGTCATTGGCGGATTCACGCACAACGCCGTCAATGTGGAACTCCGCCAAGCCATCGAACCGTGGAATGTGCTTGGCGAAGAAACAACCGGAACCGGAACGTCACGCTACGTTGACTCTTCGGTTGAGCGAATGGAAGTCAAAGTTTCCGGTTTCGTCGATGAGCGTTATGTGATCACTTGTAACGGTCGCACGCTTCCATTTCATCCGACGGAGACCGAAGGACAGTACGTTGCGGGCGTGCGTTATCGTGCGTGGCAACCGCCGAGTTGTCTGCATCCGACGATTGAAGTTGATGGTCCGTTGACTTTCGATCTTTTTGATCGATGGGCGGGTCAATCTGTCGACGGATGCCGTTATCATGTGGGTCACCCGGGTGGACTCAATCCGACGACCTTCCCGGTCAACAGCTACGAAGCCGAGAGTCGTCGTGCAGCACGGTTTTCAAAGATCGGCCATCACGGCGTGAACATCGTGCCTATCGAAGGTTCGATCAATCGTAAGTTCCCAATGACTTTGGATTTAAGAAAAGACAGATCTTGAGCGACGAATCTGCCAACGAACCACCACGGCCGCAGAACCAGCAACAACAGAATCAGTTCCAGCAACAACAGCAGCAGTTTTCTGCGATGCCTGGAATGCAATTCGAATTCATGGCGTCTTTCGACGGCAACGGTTTCTTCAAAGATTACCTTAGCCCTGCCGGCGTCTACGATGAAAACGTTGACGAGTCTGGAAATTTGCGACCGCATTGGCGGCAGCTCAATGCTGAGCTGGAGCAAATCGGCGTCCGCGGTATGGAACGCCGCTACAAACAGATGCGCCGTCGGCTACGCCAAAATGGCATCGCGTACAGCGCGTATGGAGATGCGTCGGTTCGCGAGCGTCATTTGCAATTGGATCCATTGCCGTATCTGCTGCCGGATGCTCAATGGCGCGAAGTCGCCGCTGGTTTGAAGCAACGAGCCGATCTGTTGAATCGGATGATGGCGGATCTTTACGGCCCACGAAAATTGCTCAGCGATGGTGTTGTTCCGCATGATGTTCTGTTCGACCATCCGCATTACCAATTGCCCTACCACGATCTTCCATTGCCGGGTGACAAGCATCTGCACATGTATGCGGCGGAGCTGATTCGATCGCCGCGAGGCGGTTGGTGGGTGATCTCTGATCGAACCGATTCGCCCTCCGGCAGCGGGTTCGCGTTGGAAAATCGTATTGTCGTTTCCCGCTCGTTTCGCAGTGAGATGCGGCGGTGTAACGTTCGCCGAATGGCACCTTACTTTATCGCCATGCGCGATCATTTGGTCAGTCTTGCGAAAACCAATCAGGATAATCCGCACATCGTTGTGTTAAGTGCTGGGGCCGGCAGCGCCAGCTATTTCGAAGATTCGTTTCTGGCTCGGTATCTCGGATTCACGCTCGTAGAGAACAATGATCTCGTGGTTCGATCTGGAAACGTGATGTTGAAAACGCTTGCTGGTTTGGTGCCGATTGACGTCATCATGCGGCGGCACCAGGGCAACACGCTCGATCCGCTGGAGCTGGGCGGCGGAGATCCTGGTATCCCCGGGATTCTACAAGTCATCCGAGAAAACAATGTCGTTGTTGTCAATGCGCCGGGAAGTGGGCTGGTTGAGTCACCTGTGTTTATGGCGTTCATGCCGCGAATTTGCAAAGCGATGCTTGGAGAAGAATTGCAGCTCCCCGGCGTCGCGACTTGGTGGGGTGGCGAAGCGAGTTCGCTGGAGTTACTTTTGGATCGCATTGACGACGTTCGGCTGATGCCAGCGTTTCGTCAAAGGACGCTGGTTGGCTGGCGATTGAAAGCGCAGGGAGCGAGTCGACCAAATTTGAAATCAGTTCATCCCGAAGATATGACGCGAGGCGAGCGTATCGAGTTGGTGCGCTCGAATCCGAAAAGCTGGGTCGGCCGCGAAAAGATCGAACGTTCTTCAGTCGCTGTTTGGGAGGATGGTCAGTTGAAAACCGGACACCTTTCGATGCGCGCTTTTTTGACCGCATCAGGTGATTCATGGCACTCGATGCCCGGAGGTTTGACTCGCGTTTCAGATTCCAGAAATGAGCCCATCTTGAACCCGTTTTCAAATGGTGGAGCCAAGGATGCTTGGGTTCTGGCAGACAAACCAGTTGAGCCAACGTCGTTGCTGCCGACTTCTGAAACGCTGCTGACGACGTCGAGAAGCAAGGGTGCTCTTCCCAGCCGCGTGGCCGACAATCTTTGTTGGCTAGGTCGCTATCTGGAACGTGCCGATGCGTCAGCGAGGTTGCTGCGGGCGGTCGTTTCCCGCATGACGGACGAATCGAATCCAGACGAATCGGTGGAGCTACCGGTTTTGATTCGAGCCTTGGCACTTGATGGACAAATTGATGCGGGTTATGCGATCAGCGATCTTGCTGACAAATTGCCGGCATTGGATCAAGCGTTGCCCTTTGCGGCATTGAATCGAGCCGATCCGAATTCATTGCGGTCTCAAGTTGATCGAGTTGTGTCGCTCGGTTCTCGGGTGCGCGATCGACTTTCCAACGACGCGTGGCGAATCGTCCAAGAAATGGGCTCAAATTTCAACAGCAGCGAACCCCATGAATGTGACTTGGCCGAATTGCTGGATTTAGCGGATACGTTGATTACGAATCTGGCGGCATTTAGCGGTTTGGTGAATGAAACGATGACTCGAACCAACGCGTTTCGATTCCTCAACATCGGACGGCGGATGGAGCATTCGTTGCAGGTTGCGTTGTTGATCAAACATTGTCTGCTGCAATCCATTTCATGGTTTGAGAATAAGGTTCCCGGCGGAGTGCTCGAGGCGATTCTCGAAATCTCTGATAGTGGTTTGACGTACCGGTCGCGATACTTTGCAAATTTACAGTTGCATGCGGTGCTCGATCTTTTGTTGATCGATGAAATGAATCCGCGCTCTCTTGCATTTCAAATGCGAATGCTAAAAGTTAACGTGGACGCGTTGCCGGGAAATTCAGGCCAGTCCGAAATGTCCGTCGATTGTCGGCTTGCTAAGGAAGCGATTGAGTCGATTCGTGGTGCGGATGCGGTTGCCTTGAGTCAGCCTGATCAAAGCGGTGATCGACCAGCGTTGCAGTCGTTGGTCAGCAAAATAGAAGGTCACTTGCCTAGGATTTCGACATCGATCAGCAATCGATTCTTGGTTCACAGTGGTCCTGTAAGTCAGCTGATTGCTGATGTGTTGGAGCCGACTGATGAGTAACATGCTCTATGAAGTGACTCACACGACGCACTACAAATACGGCGATACAGTCCCGGAATGTTTCAACATCGTCCGCCTCAATCCGCGTCCGATTTTCGATCAGGTTTGTATCGAACATCGGATCGAGATCGATCCTGAGCCAACGGACTACGTTTGCAGAAAGGATTTTTTTGGGAATCTAATTGAACAATTTTCGATACATGTTCCACATACGAGTCTTTCGGTGACGGCGGTGAATCGCATTAAAGTCACCGATCGAAACTATCCGGATCTTGCTTCGACTCCGGCATGGGAAACGATTGCCGAGACAACAGGGAAGTCCGATCTGTTAGCTTCGCATTTGATCCAGCCATCGCCACACGTTCGGTTCAACGATTCGATTCTCGCTTACGCGAAAGAGTCCTTCACTGAGAGACGTCCAATTGCGGAAGCTTCACTTGATTTGACACGCCGGATTTTCGAGGACTTCGAATTCGATCCCGAAGCAACTACGATTAGCACACCAGTCGAAGAGGTGTTCAAGAAACGCTCTGGCGTATGTCAAGACTTTGCTCATTTTCAAATCGCATGTCTGAGGTCTTTGGGGTTGCCGTCGAGGTACGTGAGCGGCTACCTGCGGACGATTCCTCCTCCGGGGAAAGCTCGGCTGGTCGGAGCCGATGCATCGCATGCTTGGGTAAGCGTTTTTTGTGGCGATGAAGGTTGGTTTGATTTTGATCCGACCAACAACATGATGCCCGGCACGGACCACATTACGATTGGTTGGGGCCGCGATTATTCCGACGTCTGTCCAATCCAAGGCGTTTTCACCGGAGGCGGACAAACGGTCATGAAGGTCGCGGTCGATGTGTTGCCCGTTGCTTCTTCTGACTAGTTTTGTTCCGCGAGAACTACTCCAATTCCAAACTTCGCCACATGTACCAGCTGGCGATTGAAGCGTACGGTCGCCAAGGCTCTGCAATTGCTTCCATTTTTTGTCTGTCAGGCAGTTCATCGAGCCCGTACGCGTTTTTGACGGCTGTTTTGATGCCCAGATCATCAACCGGTAAGACATCCATTCGAGCCAGCGAAAAGATAAGAAACATCTGAGCCGTCCAGCGACCAATGCCTTTGACTTGAGTCAAGATTTTGATGATCGCTTCGTCTTCAAGTTTGTGGATCTTGGAAAGATCGACATCGCCGTCGACGACATGCTGCGCCAGCGATTGGATGTAGTTGGCTTTCTGCCGCGATAGACCGATGGCTCGAAGTTCATCGACGGAGAAGTCGAGGATTGTTTCAGCGCAATAGGGTTGTCCGCGCTTGGGCGTCGTTTTCCGATTCTCTTTGATCGCCGTTTCCAAGCGTCCTTTGATCGCGGTTGCTGCTGCGGTAGCGATTTGTTGCGAAACGATGGAACCTGCCAATGTTCCGAATCGATCGCGACGTGCTTTGGCGGTGAAAGGCCCAACCGCTTTAATGATCGCGGCCAGTTTTGGATCGCCCTTGCGTAGGTGGAGTCGGGCGGCTTTGACGTGTTGGGCAGAAAATGACATTCAATTGTTGAAAAAAATTATGAGTGTTGCCAATAGAAGCCCGAAGCGAAACGAGTGAATTGGCAAGCTGTCAACTTATTCACTCGATTGCGGTATTTGAGTTCCGGAGCAACGGCAGGCATTAACCACGGGTACTAACCCGTGGAAACCGTTCCATAAACACGGTTGAATCGCGAAGCGATGGCATGAAAATCTTCCTGCCGTCACTTCGCGACTCCCGTTTTTGTGAGCAAGTGTCCATGGACTTGCGTCCATGGCTAATGCCTGCCGTTACGCCGTGACTAAAAAGTGCAACTTCACAACTTGCGATTCTGGCTTGTGTTCGATTCGTGATAAGAGGCATGTTGCGCTCGGTGCGTTCCGAATATCATAGACGTATGTGGCAACTCGAACGAACTGATTTTGAACAACGTAGAAAGATTCTGGCTCAGAATCGAGCAACATTTGCGGCCGCGCAAGCTGAAACGTTGCTTGCATTCTCCAATCTCGTTCGTGGCAAGAGCCCTTTCTTTCAGTCGCGACTTCAGTCAATTGGCGAGCTATCGAATCTGGATGACTTTGCAAAAATTCCACTGCTGCGAAAGCCGGATCTGATCGGTGAAAACGGCTATGCCGCGAATCTAACTTACAAACCAAATCAATACAGCCGCTTTCATCGAACTTCCGGAACAACGGGACGACCGTTAGCGGTTGTCGACACAGCCGAAGATTGGCAATGGTGGATGGAGGCTTGGCAACATGTTCTCGATTCCGGAAACGTCAGCTCGGAAGATCATGTGTTGATGGCGTTTAGCTTTGGGCCATTCGTTGGGTTCTGGTCAGCGTTTGATGCAGCGGTTGAACGAGGCTGCCTTGTGATTCCAACCGGATCCTTAAACACCGAAGCCCGTTTGGACCTGATTCAGTCATCTCGAGCGACCGTCCTGTTTTGCACGCCCAGCTACGCATTGCATATGGCTCAAGTCGCAGATGAGAAAAATATTAGCTTGCCCGCGACAGCCGTCGAAAGAATTGTCGTCGCCGGAGAGCCCGGTGGGTCCGTCGCGGAGATTCGCAATCGAATCGAAACCAAATGGGGAGCCGCAGTCGTCGACCACGCAGGCGCAACGGAAGTTGGCCCCTGGGGATTCGCCGATTCAAATGGGAGCGGCCTGTTCGTCAATGAGTCTCAGTTCTATCCTGAATTTTTAGACATCGATTCGGATGAACTTTTGGAAGTCAATTCTCCGGCGAGTGAAGGGAAAGTCTGTCGGCTTGTATTGTCGACGATTGGGCGGCTAGGTTGTCCGGTGCTTCGCTACGTGACGGGCGATTTGGTTCGACCAACTTGGAAACAGGACTGCCCATTCGTGTTCTTGGATGGCGGTGTGCTCGGCCGCGCCGACGATATGATGATCATTCGAGGCGTCAACGTTTTTCCAACGGCTGTTGAAAAGATATTGCGAGGCTTCGACGAAGTTGATGAATTTCAGTTGATTGCGTGGCGAGACGGCCAGATGGATCAGTTGAAAGTTCGTGTAGAAGATCGACTCAATGAGCCCAAGCGAATCGCAAGTGAGATTCAGCTTCGATTGGGGTTGAGAGTCGACGTGGAAGTTGTCGAAGCGGGCTCGTTGCCCCGTTTTGAGATGAAGGGCAAGAGATTTTTGGACCAGCGATAATGTTGTATCCCGTTGAGCTTGAGAAAACAGAAACTCGCAGCTTGGTGATTGTCTGGAATGATGACGTCCGCCATGAGATTCCGTTTCTTGCGTTACGCAAAGGTTGCCATTGTGCTCATTGCAACGAAGAACGCGTTAACCCGAAGCCCAAACCGCCATCGAACCAATTGACGGTGCTGTCAGCTGCCGAGGCGAGGCCGTTGGATATCGAGGTCATGCATCCGGTAGGCAACTACGCCTACAACATTCACTTCTCCGACGGCCACCAAGCGGGCATCTACACGTTTGACTTGTTGCGACAGATCGGCGAAGCGGCTGAACAGTTCACTGCTTGAAGCTGCGGAAAGCTCCGCCTGACGCGGCCAAACCCTATTGAACGCTAGCAATCATTCGATTTGCATTCAAGCTGTGCGTTCCAGCGACCCTGCCGCTAAAGCTGCAAATCTAGGCAGTCGACATCACCCCAAAGGTATGCGCGGAAACTACGCGCCAAAATCAATGCACTCGGCAAGGCAAACGAAACGTTTCCTCAAGGCTAATGTTCGGAACCAGCTTCATCATCACGCTGATTGGAATCGCACTGTGCGCTATCGCACTGCTGTCCGTTGTTTCGTGGGCTGGTCAGTCTTTAATTTTGCTGGCAGGATCTCGTCAGGCTCACGAAGAGTCGACTCGAACGATGCGAACAGCGATTCGAAATCGATCGGAGCCGGAACAGACAGCGTCGGAGGTCGGTGCGTGGAACGGATATCGCGACTTCATCGTTGCGAAAGTCGTTCGTGAATGCATTCACACTACTTCGCTATACCTCGCACCCGAAGACGGCAAACCGATCCCGGGATTCAAGCCGGGTCAGCACATCACGCTGCGGTTTCAACTTGAGGGAAAAGCCAAGCCGTTTGTCCGTTGCTATTCACTTTCTTGCGGCCCCGGAAAAGCGTATTATCGCGTTTCGGTTCGGCACATTGAAGACCGTGGAGGCGATAAAGGTCCCGGCGTCGTCTCGAACATCATCAACACAAAGTCTAAAGTTGGTGACCGAATTCCAATCAAGGCTCCTTCGGGGCACTTCTTCCTTGATGAAGAAGCAAAGGAAGTCGTTGTGCTTTTGGCCGGCGGCATTGGAATCACTCCGATGGTCAGCATGCTGGATCATTTGATTCAAACTCAAAGCAACCGTTCCGTTGTGCTTGTTCATGGATCACGCAACGGGAACGAGCAGCAGTTCAAGGATTGGTTGCGAGAATGTTCGAGCAAATATCCAAATGTGCATGTTGTTAGTTGCTACTCCCAACCACTGCCGACTGACGTCCAAGGCATTGACTATCAAATTGAAGGTTTCGTGACGCTCGATTTGTTGAAAGCGTTACTGCCGAACCCACAATGTCAGTTTTACCTTTGCGGACCACCTCCGTTCATGGACTCACTTTACAAAGGGCTCGGCGAATGGGGTGTCGAGGAATCGCGGATCAATTTCGAGCAGTTTGGTCCTTCCACGATCAAGAAGTCTGCAGTCGGGCAATCGGAAATGCACGACGAGCCCGATCCAGTTATGTTTTGCGAATCCGGAGAAATTGCCCTTTGGAGTTCAAGCTTCAATTCGATTCTTGAGTTGGCGGAATCCAATGATGTTGAAATCGAGTCAGGTTGCCGTGCTGGTAGTTGTGGTACTTGTGAAACGGCGATCGCCAAGGGGAAAGTTCGCTACACGACCGCCGATGAAGTTAACTGTAATCCTGGCTGTTGCCTTCCGTGCATTGCCATTCCCGATGGTCCACTCGAGTTGGAGGCGTGACAAGTGTTCAGAATAAAGTGTTCCATGTTCAAGTCTCACGCGGTCGCAATTTGCGGACTGGTTTTCTTTGCATCGAGTTGCTTCGCGCAAGGACTCGTATGTGATCCGTCAAAAGTCGAGACGTTCGAAGCGTGTGCGAAGTGCCATGGAAGTGAAATTCAGACTTGGCGACAGACACCGCACTTCAAAACGTTTAAGGAGCTTTCACGGAATCCGAAAGCCAGAGAAATCTGCTCCAAGATGGGGCTAAGTTCGGTCAAGCGTAGCGATGTTTGCATAGATTGTCATTTCACCATGCAAGAAATTGACGGCCGCAACAAAGCCGTATCAGGTATCTCATGCGAGTCCTGTCATGGTGCATCACGTGATTGGCTGGCGTTGCACAATGATTACGGCGGCCCAACTGCGACGAAAGAAACCGAAACTGAAAGTCATCGCCAAAAGCGGTTGAGGCAAAGCGCCAAATTCGGCATGAACAACACTCGCGATTTGTATTCGATCGCGATGAATTGCTATAGCTGTCATATGGTACCCAATGAAGATTTGGTGAACGTCGGCGGTCACACCGCGGGAACCAAAGAGTTCGAGTTGGTGCGGTATTCGCAAGGTCAGGTCCGTCACAACTTTCTTCGCAGCGATGGCGAAACGAACGAGCCGGCCAGTCAAAATCGGTTGCGGATGATGTATGTCGTGGGCCTGATCGCGGACCTCGAATTTAGTACGCGAGCCACTTCGATCGCAACTGAAAACAATACTTACGGGGTCAACGTTGCCGAGCGTGCAGCTTCGTCGGCGGTGAAACTATTCGAATTGCAAAAGACGTTCAAGAATGACTACGTCGGGCGCGTACTTAGAGCTTTCTCAAAAGCAAAACTCGACACGAACAACTATGACCAACTGAATTCGATTGCTGACGAAATTCAGGAGGCGGGACGGGAATTTGCAGTGAAGCATGACGGCAGTGAGATGGCGTTCGTCGATGAGCTGTTGCCGTCACCCAGCCAATACAAATAACGAGGAATCACGAATGGAAAACGCAACACGGATCAATTTTCCGGCTCGCTGGAGTGAGCCTTTGGATCCGAATATGAACGTCGGCACCGTCGACGGTCTGTTGAAGGTTGCACCATTCACTGGCATGGATCCAGAAAGCTTTACTGCATCGACGCCGCTTTCGGGGATCTTGCTAAATGACTCGCGGCTGCACGACTTGGAAAAAGGTGACATCATCGTTCGCGAAGGTGACTATGGTGGCAGCGCGTTCTTGATCGTTTCCGGGCAAGCACTCGTGTCGACGAAAAGCTTGCCTCCGGAAGTGCTGGGGCGCGGGCAAAAGCAACGTAAGAGTTGGGGGAAAGCGATTGCTCAATTGTGGCGAAACTCAAATCAGATCGAAGAACGAGACCCTACAAAGCAGAGAAAATCAAAACAAACGGGAGCTTCGACGGATCTGACAGGGCTGAGAGACAACTCGACCGGAACGCATGTGTTTTTGCACGACATTCCGCGAGTGATTCCGCTAGAGCATTCGATCACGCTCGGCGAAGGAGAGATTTTCGGAGAGATCTCGGCATTGACTCGATCGGCTCGATCGGCGACCGTCGTTGCGAATTCAGAAATGCAAGTGCTGGAAATTCGCTGGCAAGGATTTCGTGAATTGATGCTCCGCAACAAAGCGATGGGCAAGCACATTGAGCAGAACTACCGCGAAAGTAGTTTGCAAAGCCATCTCCGCGAGACAGAAATTTTTCGAGATCTTTCCGAAGACACGATACGAAAGCTCGCCGACCGGACGATTTTTCAAACGTTCGGCAACTATCAATGGTCGCATAATTTCAAGTCGACGCTCAAGAAAGATATCTCTCAGCGAATCCTCAAAGAACCTCTCATCGCAGAACAGGGCGGCTACGTTGATGGGCTGATTTTGATTCGCAACGGATTCGCACGGCTCAGTCGAAAACACGGAGAGGGACATCAGACGATCGCATATTTGGGAAAAGGCGACACGTTTGGATTTCGGGAGATCGCTCACAACTGGTCCACCGATCAGCAGCGGCCGTGGATGCTAAGTTTGCGTTCGTTGGGCTTCGTCGACGTGCTAAAGATTCCCGTGACGGCGTTGGAAGAACTCGTCTTGCCAGAAATTGCTCAAACGAAATTCCCTCCGCCACTGCCAGATTTACACAAAGTTGCGGGAGGCGAAAATCGTCGATTGACACCGCGAGCCGAGTCAATGGAACCGGGATTAATGGAGTTCCTTGTCGAAAATCGATTCACCAACGGCACGCAAGCCATGATGATCGATATGGATAGGTGCACCCGTTGTGATGATTGCATCCGAGCCTGTGCTTCGACGCACGACAACAATCCACGCTTCATTCGTCACGGTCAGATTCACGATCATTGGATGATTGCCAACGCGTGTATGCACTGTTTGGATCCGGTTTGCATGATTGGCTGTCCGACCGGTGCCATCGGACGAGATCGCGAATCAGGAAACGTGACGATCAACGACGCGACTTGCATTGGCTGTACTACGTGTGCCAACAACTGTCCGTATCACAACATTCGGATGGTTGAGATCAATGACAGTCAAGGTCTGCCGATTGTCGATCAGCAAACTTCATTGCCAATCGTGAAAGCTACCAAATGCGATTTGTGTCTTGAGCAACCGTCCGGACCAGCGTGCCAGCGAGCGTGTCCTCATGATGCGTTGGTTCGAATCGATATCAGTTCTCCCCAGGACGTGATGGATTGGACTCGGCAATAGCATGAAATTCCTGTCACAAATGAACAAGTTCTCGCGTCGCCGTTTGAAGAACGCAACGATCACCATCGCTGTGATTGCGCTGTTAGCTGTCATCGTTTCGTGGATGGATCGATCGCTCTTGCATAGTAGTTTTCTGACCGGCTACGTTCTGATCGGAAGCCTGTTTCTATTGGCGGCTTTCGGAATGCGGAAGCGTTTGCCGATGATCAGCGGCATCGGAAGTGCTACATTTTGGATGCAGATGCACATTTATGTTGGCTTGGGTTCGTTCGCGGTATTTGCAATGCATGTCGCGTTTCGAATTCCCGATGGCATCCTCGAATCGATCCTTGCGATGTTGTATTTCGTAGTCTTCTTCAGTGGAATTTATGGAATTTATGTGACTCGCACCATTCCGCGGAAGCTGACTTCGGTCGGCGAAGAAGTTATCTTCGAACGGATTCCTGCCTTCAAGCGCAAGCTTGCCCGCAGAGCCCAAACAATTGTTCTGGAAGCTTGTGAGAGTACGCCTGTCCTAGCAAATTTCTACGTCAATAGACTGTCGCGATTTTTTGAATGCCGTCGAGGCCTCGCCTACATGGTGCTGCCAAACGGACGAACGCGACGGAATCTGATCGCCGAAATTGAAGAGTTGGATCGCTTTTTAGCAGAGAAAGATCGCGGGATCAGTCGCCAGTTGGCCATTATGGTTCGGAAGAAGGATGACTTGGATTATCACACGGCGATGCAGGGTCGACTGAAGCTGTGGTTGTTCGTTCACATCGCAATCACTTACAGCTTGTTGATTTTCTCAGTCGTCCACGGAGTCCTTGCGCATGCGTTCGGCGGAGGGCTTTCATGACATTGAAGTCCAATGATGACATCCACAAAATGCAGGACTTCGCGGATTCCGACTACCACCGGCCGCACGATCCGCAGGTGACAATCCCCGCGGGCCCACCGCAACCGTACGACATCAAAGAAGACGGAAGTTGGGAGGAAGGTGACGTTCAGGTGATCAAACGATCGTCGCTGCGTCGTCGCCGAACTGTTTTGACATGGTCTGTGATTGCGTTCACGATCGGGTCACTGATGATTGTGCTTTCATCGCCGTACAGCAAAGAATTCCTAGCACCGGGACCGCTAAACTCGAGCCATGCTCAGTTGTTGGCCGGGCAAGGTGCCGATCGATGTGCGGCATGTCATTCTGGCTCGACTTCCTCTGCGTTCGGTTGGGTTGCTCACGCATTTTCGGGGGCATCGAATAAGTTGACTCAGTCGGAACTATGTCTCGAATGTCATAAGTCGACGATGAACGAACAGTTTGCTCTCAATCCACACAACGTCGATCCGAGTGAACTGTCGAAGAAGTCGGCCACGTTTCGGAATGCTTCCTTTGTCTCCAATCTGTCACTGCCGCCGGTAAGTTCCGACAACGAGATCGCCTGCAGCGCCTGTCATCGGGAGCACAAAGGAAACTTGGATCTCAAAGCGATGACGGATTCGCAGTGTCAGAGTTGCCATTCGGAAAATTATCATAGCTTCGAAGATGATCACCCCGAGTTCACGAACTGGCCCCAGCCATCACGACAGCAAATCGCATTCGATCACTCAACGCATTCAGGGAAACACTTTCCGTCAAAGAACACATCGTTTGATTGCAGTCAGTGTCACTTGGACGATGCGTATAAAAACGCAAAAATACAGGCGCCGTTTGAACAAGCCTGTGCGTCATGTCACGAGAAAAGTATCGTCGACAGCGGCATGGATGGATTCGCTTTGTTTGCATTGCCAGTGCTGGATATGAAAGCGATCGAAGCTCAGGACCTTGACGTCGCATCGTGGCCGTTGGCGGCAACCGGCGGTTTCGACGGACCTTTGCCGGCAGCGATGCGATTGTTGTTGATGGCCGACCCGGATGCAAATCTAGTTCTGGCGACGAAGCCAAACTCGTTTGACTTTTCCGACTTCGATCCAGATAGCGAAAGCGATGTTGCCGAAGCGGTGACATTGGTTTGGTCGATCAAGCGTTTGCTGTATGACCTTAGTTTAAACGGCGGTCCAGCGATGAATCGGCGGCTGGATTTGGCGTTGGGGCGTGAAGTTGACGCTGCCAAAGTCAATAAAATGCTGGCCGGCCTCGATGCTCCATCCTTTGCTGCGGCAGCACGTCGTTGGCTGCCAAGCTTGGGCAAGGAAGTTAAGGCTAAATTTGGCTCGAACGAAGTTGGGGCGTCTTGGTCGGCGAACCAACATAACTATCTCGCGCGGATGAAGTTTCAGGAACAGCTGGCGGAGAATCCTCTAAGCGGTGGCGGGCAAGTAGATGTTTCCGCGAGCGCGGTTCGCGCTGCAAACGATGTGCCGCAGCTGCCTGTTGTTAGCGCTCCCAGTGAAGTGGCTATCTTGCATGTCAATCGAAATGAGTCTGCTGGTTTTCGATCAGGATGGATGCGAGATGATCGTACTTTGCAAATCGCCTATCGGCCTGCTGGTCACGATGATGAGTTTTTAAAGCATTGGATCGAAATGGTTTTAGCGAATCCAAATGCGGACACCAGTGTGGCAACCGGGGCTCTTTATGAATCGCTGACCGAAGTGAGCTCGATTGGAAACTGTCGCTATTGTCACACGCTCAAGCGAAACGAAGATCAGTCGCTGGTGATGAACTGGAAGGCTTCGCGTCGCGACGGGGCGGTCGGACAATTTACCAATTTCTCGCATCGCCCTCACCTAATTCAGCCGGAGCTTCAGGACTGTTCTCACTGTCATCGAATGGATTCGTCAGTTTCCAACAATGAGTCATTTACGAGTTTGGATCAGCTCGATTACCGCAGCAATTTCAGTCCAATTGAGAAAGCAAATTGTTCGAAGTGTCATCAAAAAGGCCTAACGACCAATAGCTGTACGACCTGCCACAACTATCATGTTGGTGGGCACAAATCGCAGTGAAAGCTGCCCGCTTCGATGAATACGAATTGAGATCAATACAATGCCTTTCTGGCAAAAGAATAAAGACTGGGAAAACGAATACGACGAATACTACACGCGCGATGTCGATCGGGGTGGCGGGAAAGTTCGTTTTCGCTACTTGCCACACATGCTTCTGTTGGCTTTTGTGGGAGCCGTCTTTTGCGCGATCGTTGGCGCCGTCGCTGGAATGACGATGTTGGAGAAATTGCTCACGTCGTTGGCGATGCCGGTTGGCATTCTTTGGCTTTTCCTTTTGGTTACGATCTACTTTTGTCTGATCAATCGAAACGCTTGGCCAGCGACGATGTGCTTTGTTTGCTGGCTGTTGTTGACCGTTGCGGGGAATGGTTTTTTCGCGCACTGGTATGTCGGCACAATCGAGCATGATTTTCTGCAGCAAGATTTGAGTTCGGTTGAGCCTTACGACGTTGTGGTGGTTCTTGGTGGAGGAACGATGACTCGTGTTAACGGCAATGCCCAAGTTTCCACTGGCGGTGATCGAATCGTACAGACGGCTCGACTTTGGCACGCCGGTCAAGCCAAGCAAATTATGTGCACTGGACTGCAGTCCTTCCGGTCGACCGAAGAGGACATGCATCCTTATGAAGAAGCAACGATGCTGCTTGAAGATTTGGGCGTTGATCCGAGTGCGATTTTGAAGCTGCAAGGCGTGAATACTTCCGAGGAGATGCAGAACCTGAAGAAGTGGTCAGACTTAAATCCGGGAAAGCGAATTGGCTTGCTGACATCAGCTTGGCATTTGGCTCGTGCGATGCGGTTGGCCAAATCTCAAGGCCTCGAAGTAGAACCGATTGCAGCCGGTTTCTTTAGCGAGCCGTACTCTCCGAGTCCCAGCGTCGTGGTGCCGAGTGA
>CAZORS010000023.1:0-11478 GCA_964582025.1 uncultured Pirellulaceae bacterium
TGGTCGAGTTCGACGACTGTCCAATTCCGCAGGATGAAATTGATGCGTACCTAGAAAGCCTACCGGAGAGCGTCAAAGCCTATGGAAGCTCGCTGTTTCTTGAATCAGAGAACGAAACTCCCTGAGTTCGGCTTCTGTCCCGCGCCAGTCCCGTTTCCGAATCGATCAATTGTCTTAAACTACAGATCTGAAGTCGAACAATTGAATGGAGAAACATCTAATGAGTGACCGAATCGTAATGCGAACTGGAGAAAGCCTTGTTGCTGGAGGCCCTCCATTTACGGCCGCCGAACCGGAAGTCGTCATCGGTGAACTTGATGGCCCAGTTGGCACCGCGATCGCGACGCTGACTGGAAATCAAGCTGCCGGACACAGCAAAGTATTCGCGATTCTCAATACCGACATTCAAGTTCGCCCTGTCACGTTGATGGTCAGCAAAGTCACCGTCAAGGACAGCCGCTACACCAACATCTTGATGGGAACCGTGCAGGCTGCGATTGCCAACGGCGTTCTGGATGCTGTTCGCGCTGGTCATTTGCCGAAGGAAAAAGCAAACGATCTCGGAATCATTTGCAGTGTTTGGCTGAATCCTGGCGTTTCAACGGATGATAATCTCGACCACAAAGCACTGTTCGAAATTCACCGCAAAGCCATGTATCAAGCGATCGAAAAAGCGATGAAGAACGAACCTTCGATCGACTGGTTGCTGGAGAATCAGGACAACATCACGCATAAATACTATGAGCGTGGACTCAAGGGTGAAATTTAGACTACTGTTGTGACGACAGCTTCCCCGCTCGAGACATGCGAAACAAGCTGCGAATTCACGGAACTCGAATCGCCTCAGAACGTGATTTGCATTTCAGATTCCTAGTTGAAAAACGAAGCAATCTTTAATCAAAACGAAGTCAGATCCGTTGTTTGCTGATCGATTCCAGTCGATGCGGCGTAATCGCAAGTGTGTATACTCCCGTTTTTGTTTGCCTTGGTGATTGAATGACGTCCAACGAACCAACACGCGAGGATGACAACGAAACTTTCCCAGGGCAAACAGAACGGTCGCGTCCCCCAACACCGCAGTCACCATCTTTCTATGAAATCACCCGCCAACTCGAGGTCTTGCAACCTGCACCTGCGGCTCACACTTTTGATGCCGAAAACTTGCCGCTTGAATTTGGCAACTACACTTTGAACGAAGTCGTCGGGGCAGGTGGTGCAGGAATTGTCTTCAGGGCAACTCCGAAACCCGATCATGCGGCAGCAAAAGGTTTCGAAGTCGTGGCGGTGAAACTGATTCGACCAGAAATCATGGCCAATCAGAAAGCAGCCAAACGATTCGAAAAAGAGTCTCGAGTTCACGCTGAAATCGACAGCGAGTATGTCACACGGCATTTGGAATTTGGGTGCGAACGTGGCGTTCACTTTATCGCCAGCGAATTCGTAAATGGCGAATGTTTGAGCGACGTCATCGACCAGTCAAAAGGTTTTTCAGTCAAGCAAACATTTCGGATTGTTGCCGACATTCTGAAAGCCCTCGATGCGCTGCATCGCAAGGGTGTGATTCATCGAGACGTAAAACCGGGCAACGTCATTGCGATTTTCGGAAGTCGTGCGAATTCGCAAGAGGCTTCTTACGAAGATTTCGTTGTGGCAAAATTGACGGACTTTGGCTTGGCTCGCCACGTTGAGCAAAGTGAATCGTTGGCGATGACTCGACAACAGACAATGCTTGGCACGCCCCTCTACATGGCTCCAGAGCAGTACTTTGAAAGTCGCACCGCTGATGCGAGGGCAGACATTTATTCCGTTGGCGTCACGCTGTACAAGATGTTGGCCGGCAAACTGCCGTTTCATTCTGAGGAGATCGTTGAACTTGCAGAGATGCATCGCGTCGAACGCCCGAGACCGCTAACGCTGGTCCGCGAGGGAATCGGCGAAGCGGTCAACAATATCGTGATGAAGGCGTTAGAAAAAGAACCTGTTCTTCGCTACCAAAACGCCTCAGAAATGTTGGCCGATGTTGAACGGGTGTTGAATGACCAACCAACAAGCATCCGACTGTACCCCGAAACGCCAAATTCATCACATCGCGCCGTTCGATGTTACGACTTCGAGTGGGATTTGGACGCGACAGCAAAACAGCTTTGGCCACTGGTCGCCGACACCGATCGATTTAATCAAGCGATCGGGTTGCCTGCTCCGAACTTCACTTACGAACATTCAGACTCGCAACGCAAGATTTTTGCTCAAGCTAACTTTAACGGCATGAACGTTCGCTGGCGAGAACATCCGTTCCAATGGATTCTCGAACGCGAGATGAGTGTGCTTCGCGAGTTTGAGGCGGGCCCATTTGAATGGGTGTCCAGCACGGTCACTCTTGATCCGTTAGCTGGAGGACGCACGCGTCTTGTTCACAGTTTCCAAGTAAAGCCGCGAGGAATCTTTGGCAAACTGATGACTCCCATTCAGTTCAATGTGATGACCAAGCGATCACTCAACAAGGTCTACTCAAAACTTGAATCCATCGCCAACGATTCAAGCTGTGCTTTCGCATGTGATGTACCGTTTTCGAAACCGGTCAAGCTAAGTGCCGCTCAACAACAAATCTTGAACGAGAGAAGTGAGAGGCTTGCGACGGCGATTTCCAACCGCCCATTGACGAAGGAGTTTGCGGGCCTGATTACTTCAGTGGCTGATCCTTTCGCGGCGCGAATTCGCCCGATTCCTCTGTCCCAGAAACTGGAATGCTCATTGGAGTCGTCCATTGATCTCTGTTTGCGAGGCGTTGAATTTGGACTGCTTAACATGAGCTGGGACGTGATTTGTCCGATTTGTAGAATCGCAGCAGGAAATAATTCTTCGCTTTCACGCTTCGACCGTCATGCACATTGCAAAGTTTGCAATCTAGATTTCGAAGTTGATTTTTCAAAATCCGTCGAAGTCATCTTCTCCGTACACCCAGAGATTCGCCCGATTGAGCTGAAGACTTACTGCATTGGCGGTCCATTTCACGCGCCACACGTTTTGGCACAAAATAGGCTCATGGCCAATCAATGTGTCGATGTCGGTACTTCGTTGACAGCCGGCAAGTATCAAATTTGCGGTCCACAGCTCGTTGAGCAGCCGAATGTCACAGTTCTCGAAGACGCGTTGGCTTCACGGGGCGAGTTTTACGTTGGTACAAAATCGCCACCGATTCCCGACTTGAAATTAGGAACAGTGTGCATCCATATCGAAAATCAATCGAAGGTCGAGGTCCTTGTTCGATTCGAACAGGCCACCGGAAGCGAAGATTCGATGACCGCTGCGATGGCAAACCAGCTTCCGCTGTTCCAGAAATTGTTCCCCGATGAGAAGGTTGAACCTGAAAAACTGATTGATCTTTCCAACGCCTATTTGTTGGGAATCAAACTTCTACAGGCGGATGATTTGATTGCCCAGCTGGGTGAAATTCAATTTCGAGAACAGATGTCCAAGCTTCAACAGCAGTTTCAATCTGACGTAGTCGGCAGCAAAGTCGTGGAACGAACGCACGATTCAATGATTGTTTCGTTCGGTTTGCTTCAGAGCTTGATCGACTCATTAAACTCGATCATTCTGTCGAATCCATCGAGTTCGTTACCTGTCCAAGCATTCTGTTTTGCAATCAATTCTGGCGAGATCATGATGGACTCGCAAGCGAATCAGCCCGCTGCTTTTGGCAAGACCGTTCGTCGCACGCGACAGATATTATCCGAAGCTTCTGACTGCTCAATCGTATTGCCCGTTGACGTTTTCGAGCAACTGACCGCAGATTGCAAACAAATTCCTGAGCAACCGTTTGGGAAATTTAAGTCAGTTGATCGCGGTGACAAGTCTGGATTTATCAAACTGATCGCCGAGTAGAATCGAACAAGTTCGTTCGATAGTCAGTTGTTGAAAAATTGCCATTTTTTTTCTTCCGCGACTCCAACCCATCAACTGAAATTGGCATCGTAGAGCCTTGGTTTTTGTTGAGTGTGACAGTTTAAAAATTGTCACTTCAAATTTTCGCAAAAGTATACTTTGCTCAAAAACACCAAGTCCATACGTTGCGAAGTCGTTTCTATTTTTCTTGAAGTGTAGACTTCGAATCGAAGCATGGGCTGCTTGTTAATTTTCGTGGTGACGTCATAGGGACGTGTTCGCTCGCCACTTCTCTCTCTACACTTCGAGGAACGACGATGAGGTATTTTTCTTTTACGATGGTAGCAATTGTTGTCAGTCTTGCTTGCAGCAACAGCGAAACAATTGCTGAAGATCTATTCGCAGCAACAACCGGCAACAACGTTGTTGTGGTCGACACAAGTGCTCCAACGACCGTGATTCGATCCGGCGCGATCACTGGACTTGCAGCGTCCGAAGCCATATTCGGATTGGACTACCGAGCCAACGGAGGCGGAGTCTACGCAATAGGTAGCCTCGGAAACGTCTACACGATCGACCAAAACTCTTTTGCCGCGACACAGGTTGGATCAACGCTTTCTCCCGCGCTTGTGGGAAGCTCATTTGCGTTTGATTTCAATCCCTCTGCAGCGGGTGGCATACTTTCCCGAATCATTAGTGACGCTGACAATAATCGAGTCATCGACAGCACAACTGGCGGCTACTTTGGAACAACAGACAAGACGCCTGTGTTTTACTTGGCTGGCGACCAGAACGAAGGAGCCGATCCAAACATTCAGGGCATCGCTTACGACAATAACGTTTCCGGATCTACCGCGACTCAACAGTACGGAATCGACGCAGATTTGGGAATTCTGACCACCGTGGCCAACAACGCTGGAACACTGGAGACGGTCGGATCACTCGGCGCGATCGGCAACGGTCTAACTAACGAGCTCGGCTTTGACATCTCTGGGGCAACCGGGACGGCGTTTGCTTCCTTGCAAACCGCTGGCGGACCATCGCAGCTACACACCATCGACTTAAACACGGGCGCTGCGTCGCTCGTTGGGGTTCTTGGTGGGGGCGAAACGATTCGCGATTTCACGATCGTTCCAACGGCTGTTCCAGAGCCGTCTTCGACGATATTGCTCGGGTTATTCTTGCCGGCATTCTTTGGCCGTCGACGAGCATAGAACTTTCGAGATCGAGCGTCGCCCGTTCGTCAGGCGACGCTTTCTTGGATTCGCATTTGCAAATAGCCTGCTTGGGCGTCGTTAGCCCAGTTTCATCGTCTTGGTAAAAGAAAAACTGAAAAACCAATATTTCAAGTGTCACAGAATGAACTTGAACGCGTAGTTAGTAATAGGCCTTAATTCTCCCCATTTTCACTCAATTGGCATCATCACCTATGAATGTTTCCCAGAAGTACCTCCGTTTGGTCGCCGTTTTAATGTCGGCTTTCATGATATTGCCGACGAATTCGTCACAGGCAGCTGACCACCTTGAAGCACCTGCGTTACAAGGCCAAGGAAGCGTTGACATCAACGATCTGTTTCTTTTCCAAGCCCCAGATGCCAACAATTCCGTGATGATTCTGACCGTGAATCCGTTTGCCGGTTCGTTGAGCGGCACTTCCTTCAACACCGATGCGAGCTACCAATTCCAATTTGACAACGACGGAGACAGCGTTTCCGACATCACGTACAGCACAACTTTCGGCGCTCTCTCGGGCGGCGTTCAGAGTTACACCGTAAACCGAACTGATTCAGCGGGAACGTCAACCATTGCGTCGGGTGTCACGGGCGTCGCCAATGCAACGAGCAATGGCGGATTGGTGCAGGCCGGCACCTTTGACGACCCATTTTTCTTTGACCTCAATGGCTTTAACGACGGTTTTAACTTCACAGGCGACGATACGTTTGCCGGTGCGAATGTCTCGGGAATCGTGCTTGAACTTCCAAGCGTTGACTTTCTTGGCGGTTCAACCAACGTGGGCGCCCAAGCCGTTACAACAATTTTCGGAACGCGTGCAGACAGAATGGGGCGGCCAGCCATTGCCACGGCATTGCTTGCATCGGATCGTCGTGACGCTTTCAATGCCGGCGACCCGATCAATGACTTTGATGATTTCGGAGCAGAAGTCAACGCAGCGATTGCCGGCCTGAGCAATCAAGCGAACGCGGACGCATTGACGTCGATCCTGCTTCCCGATCTGTTGACGTACGACGCGTCAGATCCAAGTGGTTATCTCAATGGCCGCCGTCTTGATGACGATGTGATCGACGCATCACTGAATCTGCTAAGCGCGGGCGCAGTCACTGGAGACGGAGTTAACGGAAACGATAATCAATTTAGAAGCGTATTCCCGTACTTGGCATCTGCGAACGCTGTTCCTGAACCAGGTTCGGCGGCAGTTCTCGCCTTAATCCTCTGCGGTGGAATATTGCGTCGTTCACGGCGGAATTAAGCTTCGGCAAAAAGTCGAAATGTTTTTTGAGCTTGGCCACCGTCGGCCAAGCTTTTTTTTATTGTTCCGTTTGCTTGAATCGAAATCGACAAAAACATGCACATGTTAAGCAACCGAATCAGAAAACTTGAGCTATGCGGGATAATCTTTTTCCTCATATTGAGCAGTTCTGCTTTGGGCCAAGAACCCTATCTGCCAGGCAGTGATGATCAAATCCTCGAACGCCTGCCAAAAAATCTTTCTCTCAATCGCGATCGCATGGAATCGATCCGCCAGAAACTCGCCGTCGAGCCTGAAAACGTTGATTTGGCGGCAGCAGCAGCTTCGGGCTACATCAAGATGGGGAATGAGGAGAGCGATCCGAGGTTTTACGGATACGCGAGATCGGCGATTGAAAATTGGTGGGAAGCCGAACTGCCTCCAGCAAACATTCTGAAGGTCAGGGCAAAACTGAAAGAGAAAGATCATCGATACGAAGAAGCAATTCAAGACTTGGAGTCTCTGCTTGAGCGTGATTCAAATGATGTTCAAGCGTGGGTCGAAGTCATCAATTTGTATCGCGTGATCGGTTCCTACGATTCCGCAAACGAGTCGAGCCGACAGCTCTCAAAGCTTGGTGATCCTCAGGCGACGATCGTCGCGACGACTCCTCTCAAAGCCGCTACGGGAAAAGCCAACGAGGCTTATGATTCGCTGGTGAAGCTTGCAGAATCTCCCGATGAAGTGGCGGCGGAACTTGCGCCGTGGATTGCTGCCATGCAAGGCGATATTGCTGCAAGTTTGGGACAATTCGAAACCGCGGACAGGCACTACCGCAAAGCGCTCACGCTCAACAGCGGCAGCATTCACTTAAAGCGAACATATGCTGACTTCCTGTTGGATCATCAACGCCCGGCACCTGTTTTGAAGTTGCTGGCCGAACACGAAAGTGATAACGGCTGTTTGCTGTTGATGTCGATCGCAGCTCATCGCATGGGCAAACAAGACCTCGCCGAGAAGTTGAAATCGAAGATGGCGGTGCGGTTTGAAGAAATTCGCTTGCGAGGAAGCCAGCCGCATGGCCGATTTGAATCGCGATACAAATTGGAGCTAAACAACGACCCGAAAGGAGCGCTGGAGATCGCTCTGAGGAATTGGCTTTTGCAGAAAGAAAACCGAGACGCCCGAGCCGTCTTGGAATCGGCACTGGTCGCGAAAGATCCAGCAGCCGCCGCAGAGGTAATTAGCTTTGTCAAAACGCTCCGAAATCAAGACGTGATCTTGGCTCAACTTATTCGAACTTTGGAACAACAATGATTGGGCCGAAACTCAACCTCCGTTTCACGATCACTCTATTGATCGTGTGCATTGTCTTCGGGATATTCGGCAACCGCCTGATGGCGCACAAGGCGAGCGACAGCTACTTGAAAATTCGCGGATCCCAATCTGAGTTGCAGATCCAGTGGCACATTGCAATTAAAGACCTCGAATTAATCATCGGAGTCGACTCAAACCGCGACGGCGATGTCACTTGGGGAGAACTCAAGAGCAAGCAAAATGAGATTTCTGCTCACGCGCTAAGCCACCTCAAATTCTCCGCTGATGGGAAATCGTGTGAGCTCCAACTCATCGAAATGCTGTTCATTGAACACAGCGACGGAGGCTATGCCGTTCTCGAACTGAGCACGGGTGCTTCGAGTTCGTCCGAACTGATGAAAGTTGAATACAGCTTCCTTTTCGACGCTGATCCCACGCACCGTGGCCTTGTGCTCTACGAAAACAATGGCGTCGCAGCCACCTATGTGTTGAGTCCCGACAAATCGGTGATTGAGTTCAATGCAGGTGACGTAGGTCTGTTGTCGACACTCATCGATTACACTCGAGAAGGCGTGTGGCACATCTGGATTGGCTTTGACCATATCCTGTTTCTAGTTTCGCTGTTGTTGCCCGCTGTCCTGATTCGTCAAAAGAAACAATGGAGCCATGTGGAGGAATTTAAGCCAGCTTTTCACACGGTATTGAAGATCGTAACAGTGTTTACGATTGCTCATTCGATCACGCTTTGGCTGGCGGTGATGGAGTACGTTACGTTGCCAAGCCAACTGGTTGAGTCGGCCATCGCATTCTCGATTATCGTTTCGGCACTCAATAATCTGTTCCCAATTTTGAATTTTCGCGGATGGGCAATCGCGTTTCTGTTTGGGCTAATACACGGTTTTGGATTTGCCAACGTGCTGCTCGATTTGGGTCTTTCGAGCGTCGCCCTGGGAATTTCGCTGTTCGGATTTAACGTAGGCGTCGAGCTAGGACAATTGGCGATTGTTGTGGTCTTTTTGCCAATCGCTTTTATGATTCGAAAATCCAAATTTTATGAGTTTGCAATTTTAAGACTCGGTTCGATTTTGATCGCTGGCATTGCCTTAATTTGGCTGATCGAACGAGTGGGCAATTTCGAAATTATCGGATTCTGAAAGTTCCGTCGATCACTGACGATTGAGATCCGTTGTGAACGATGGATTGGAGGCGACTGGAAAGAACGATCGGTAGCGATTGTTGCGACTTCGAGAACGATAGTTGCCTTGGGGCGAAATCTTTACTCCCAAATACGCATCAACCGCACCTGTATCGGCAGGCATCACAATATTGGTTTCGCCGTAAATCGCCATCCAGTTGTTGAGCGGCGCAAAAATTTCGGACCCAAATAAGACTTGATTGGTCTTAGGCGGAAGCGTTCCGGTGACCGCGTTTTCTTCGCCATGTTTGTCGGCGACTCCAACCCACACTGACGTGCTGACGCCACTTTGCCATTCATGACGCAGATAAATGTGAAGCTGTTCAATTGGATCCAGCACGACGCTTTCAGCTCCGAAGCTGCCGACATCGTTACGATCAGAAAGATTCAACGTCACTCCGATTTCATCAACCGCAGTAAGTTCAAAGCTTGCTCGAAACCGCCATTGTCCCAGACTAAAACTGTCGAAAGATTCCTGAGTCAGGTAGTCGTACGCGATACCGTACGCGAACCCTGAATCTAGGCGTTGAAACAGACCCACCGTTGTGAAATTTTGAAAACGGTCTTTCGGTTGGCCAAGCAGTTCGAATACTTGAACTGCGTTACCAGAAAAGTTGACTCGAGAACCGATTTGGACCCCAATGCCTCGCTTTGGAAACAGCGGTGCCGAATAGTTCAGTTGAGCCGCCGCGCCAAAATTTGCGTTAACGCCGAAATCCTGTGGCTGTTTTGAGCCGTCGACACCAAAGAACGAAGTCAATGTGCCCGCGCCCAGCGCGAAACCTTGAGCTCTTTGAGGTTGGGCAAGCAACGCGAACGAAGATTCATCGCCGTCGTTTGAATGCGAGATTTGCGCATGAAGAATTGGCACTGAAATGGCCAGAGAAGCGACCAGCAGAACCAAAAGCGAACATGTTTTGCGTAAGTTCTCCACGCGCATTTTCCAATCTCGTTACAGGGAAACTCGGCAGTTTACCTTGTTAAACTTTAACGAATTTTCGGAATATGCCGTTGCTGGAATAGCAAAATGTGGCCGTGCTATTCCGAGCGCGGCCACAATTCAAAGTTGCCAATCAAGTTGTCTCGCTTTGGAAAGCTGAAGGACTGTTCAGGAGCCGACTACCGGTTTCGACGAATCAAACCAATCGTTCCCAGTAGACCGAGCAAGGCCACGGTCGAGGGTTCCGGGACGGCTTGTAATAGATTGCCACGCAGTTCACCGCCTGGATTGTCGGCAGTGTGAATGTTGAGGTAAGTGTCACCGTTGAGCAACGTTTGCACGTCAGCGGCATCAATCGCGATGGACCCTGTCAAACCACCGCTAGTTGCCGAAGAATCAAAACCAGCTAACCCGCCAAGGTTGTAGAGAACACCACCGTTTTCATTGATGCCTGCTGGACCATGAATGTGAATCGCTGAAGCAGTTCCAGTCAGATCCGAAAATCCGTTCCCCGACCCCCAAACTACGTCCAGCGATAATTCGTTGGTTGTTGTATCAAACGTGATTGCGACCGCGTCGCCAGAAGCCGTCGAATTACCGGCAACACTAGGGTTTTCGTTGCCCGGCAGAAGGCCCGAACCTGCTGCACCAAAAAGGTCAAAATTAATGACTTGAGCATTGATTGTTTGGGGCAATGCCCACACGATAGCGGCCACAACAAGGCACAGGAATTTATATTTCATTGGGAATCTCTAAAAGAACATTCAGCCACCGGAACTACCGGTTCTAACAAGATAGACGACAGATTTGCCGGACGTACATAACGCTACGGGTGAGCTTCCGAAGTGTGACAGTGTTTATTTTAAGTTAGGCCATTTCTTTATGGTCTTCTGTTCGGACGACGTTCTTAAAACCAAAGATGCCTCTTTTTGAGTATTGGTCGACGTCAAGGCGACAGTTAAACTTGGGGTAGTTCCCGTCAAGTCGTTATTCTTGCAGTTTCTCGACCGCTTCACATGTCTCTTGAGAGCAAAAACGTAGAGTCTCGCCTAAGTGCGATTTCGACCAACTGGGAAGATATCATCGAGTCGCGAGGTGACTCTGCTGGCGAACAACGCAATCGCGTTTTGATTCGCTACTCCAACTGTGTCTACAGGTACATTCTTCAAGCGTCGAAGAACGCAGACATTGCTGACGATTTATCGCAAGAGTTCGCGTTGCGTTTTGTGCGCGGCGACTACGTCAATGCAGACCCGTCCAAAGGAAGGTTTCGCGACTACCTGCGTGCTTCGCTCCGCAACCTGATTACCGATCACTTTCGGAAGAACAGAGAGCTTGCCTTGAGCAACTCGGCCGCCGAACGACTGCCCGACAATCACGTGGACCAACAACTGGCTGAACTCGATCGGGATTTCCAGCAGAACTGGCGCGAGCAAGTGCTTGGTCTTGCCTGGGAAGGGCTACGGGACTCCGATGCTGGCCGAACTAGCGACTACTACACGGTTCTTCGCTTTCGTTCTCTCAATGCTGATGCAAATTCGAAAGAGATGGCAGAGCAGTTGTCGATACAGCTTGGCAAACCGGTAACCGCCGAATGGGTGCGTCAAAAGCTTAGCCGAGCGCGGCAAAAGTTTGCCAGTCTGCTGGCCATCGAAGTTCGTCAATCACTGAACA
>CAZORS010000023.1:11578-13190 GCA_964582025.1 uncultured Pirellulaceae bacterium
GCGCGGCAAAAGTTTGCCAGTCTGCTGGCCATCGAAGTTCGTCAATCACTGAACATCAATACGGAAGACGCGATTCGCGAAGAACTTACAGCACTTGGACTGTCGAAGTATCTCGATCGGTAGAAAATTCGAGACGAAGCAAAAAGAGCTAGTCTTGCTCTGCCAGTAAATGACGCTTGAGGAAACTAAGGCGTTTCCTCGCTGCCCAAGGAGTATCCCCGGCTCCATGGCCGGCACCGGGAATCAATACGAATTCGAAATCCTTACCGTGTTCGATTAGCTTCTTGACGACCTGCGTTGTCGTCGCGGGATCGACGTTGCGATCCAACTCGCCAACGGTCAGCATCAAGTGACCTTTGAGTAAATGAGCGTTCTCCATGTTGGAGTTTTCGATGTAGCTCTTGTCGACCGGCCAGCCCATCCATTGCTCGTTCCACCAAATTTTGTCCATTCGATTGTCATGACAGCCGCAATCGGCAACAGCCACTTTGTAAAAATCGTTATGCCACAATAATGCAGCCATGGCATTCTGTCCGCCGGCTGAACCACCGTAGATTCCAACCCGGTCCGGGTCCATTTGAGGATACTTTTTTGCTGCGGCCTTAATCCAAGCGATACGATCCGGGAAACCACCGTCCTTCAGGTTCTTGTAACAAACATCGTGAAACTTTTTCGATCGCCAAGCCGTTCCCATGCCGTCTATCTGAACGACGATCATTCCCGCATCGGCAATTTTGTGCTGAAAGAAAAACCTGCTGCGAAATGATTTGGGCACGTGATGGTCGTGCGGCCCAGCGTAAATGTTCTCAACGATGGGGTAGGTTGCTTTGGGATCAAAGTCTTGGGGCCAATGAATGATGCCCCAAATGTCGGTTTCGCCATCCCGCCCCTTTGCCGTGAATCGTGTCGTTAACGGTCGGTCGCCAAACGCTGACTCAGTATTCCGACGTTCAAGCTCGACAATCAGCTCGCCAGTTTTGCTGTCCCGCAACTGCGAAACAGGAGCGAGGTCAACTCTTGAGAACGTATCGATGAAATACTTGCCGTCCTGCTGAAACTGAACTCGATGAGTACCGTCGCCATCGGTGAGGATTTTGAATCCAGTTCCGTCAAGATTTACTCGACAAAAATGCTCGTGATAGGGATCTTGATCTGGGTACACACCAACGGCATAAAACCAGACGACTCCATTTTCGCGATCGATGTGGTCAATGCGTTTCACATTCCAGTCGCCACGGGTGACGGCATTCTCCAGTTTCCCGTCAGTATTAAATTGATAGAGATGGTTCCAGCCGCTGCGTTCACTGGCCCAGAGAATCTTGTCGTTCGGCAAACGTTCAAATACTGACTTGGCTCCATTGGAGTAGTGTACGAACGTGTCACTGGATTCTTCAATCAAAGTACGAGCCTCGCCGGTTGACGCATCAACTTCAACAAGACGCACGACTTGGTGCCCTCGCTGGTTGTAGTGAAGCCAGAACTTTTCGCCGTCTTCAGACCACTTCACAAATTTCAACGACCACGGGTGCTCGAACAACTCATTGGAGACGGTAATTTCTTTTTGATCTTCAACCGAAAACAATCGCAGTGTTTTTCGCGGCAAATCATCACC
>CAZORS010000023.1:13290-38793 GCA_964582025.1 uncultured Pirellulaceae bacterium
CTTTTTGATCTTCAACCGAAAACAATCGCAGTGTTTTTCGCGGCAAATCATCACCTGGCTTCGGGTATGGAAAACGATGGGTTTTCGGTTGCAGTTGGTCTGTTGGCGTTGTTTCAACCAACTCGACGTGAGGCTGAGGAACGTTGGCCGTTTGAAACGCGATGACAAATTCTGCATTGGGTGACCATCGCAAATCCGGTCCGCGAGGTGCATTAAACCATGAAGTGCCATTGCCAATGTTTTGAAATGTCAATTCTTCGGTGGCATCGTCAGTAAATTGCTTTCCTTCAATCCACAAATCATGCTCGTGAATTTTTGCATTCGGGACATCACGAGGACGAGCATATCGAAACTGGTCTTTCGATCTTTTTCGGGAACTGCGTTTGATCTTGCGCACGTTGCCAAGCATGTCGGCATCGACGGTCAATATTTCATCTTCTTTGGATCGAAAACTACCCAGCCTTTTTCCCGAGCTCGACTTCAGTAACCAAGCGTGCCCAATGAAAGTGTTTTGAACAAACGACTCACCTGGCTTCACGCTCCCGTAGCCCCGTTCTCTTCCTCGACTATTGACCCAAACAACTTGCAACGAATCGCTTGTTTCGTTTTTGATCTCCAACTTCGTGGAATCACCTCCATCGATGCTTTTCGCAGGGGGCAAAGCAAGCCGAGGAATTGACGCAACAAAATTAGGAAGTGTTTTGACTTGTTGTTTTGCCTTCGATTCGACGTCTACCAAAAATTTGCCGTATCTTGTTTCAAAATAAATCTCTTTCCCGTCAGCTGACCAATTCAAAACAGGGATAGTTTGACCAGCGACGGAACTGGTCGTCAACAGAACACAACAAAGCGCAAGAATAGATCGAAGAGGTTGCATTGACAGAATCCGGTGGTTGAATCTTAAAGCCCAAGGCCACCTTTAAGTTGGCGAAGAGCAAGCAATAGGATAACTGCAATCATGGCGATTGCGATCACATTGATGAATTTTGAATTCACATGACGCGACATCAGTTTGCTTTGATTCGCGATCAGCAAGATGAAGATGGCCAACACCGGCAATAGTAATCCGTTTGCAAGTTGGGCCAATGCGATCGCTTGTTGTGGACTTTTACCCCACAGGATTGCCGCCATAACACCGGCCAAAACAACGATGACCGCGACCATTCGCAGCCTCCAGTCGCCAAGCTTGTTTGGCCAACCGAAACATCCAGCTGCTGCGTAAGCGGCGGCAATCGGCGCTGTGATGGCGCTCGTGAGCCCAGCCGCGAACAGGCCGATTCCAAACAGCCATGTTGAAGCATCTCCAATCGCTGGTCGTAGCTGAGTCGCAATGCTTTTGACACCAGCAAATGCTTCCTCTGCGTTTCCGACTTCTCTTGCTTCAGCGAACGCTGTTGAGCCGGACAGCATAATCGCAGCCGTCACCAAACCACCAAACGTCACTGAAAATATCGTATCTAAACGTGACGCCGTAATCGCTGCTGCTTTCTCTTCGTCGGTTTCACAGTCATTCCACAGCGTTGCCGCAAGGCTCGCGTGAAGGAACAGATTGTATGGAACCACCGTTGTCCCCAGCACCGCGACCAACAACCATAAAGAACCTTTGGGTATTGATGGAACCAATCCGGAAACGATTTCGGCAACCGGAGGAGCACTCATGGACGACGCTGCGAAAAACAGAATGCTGAGCAACATTACCAACCAAGTTAGCACGAACTTCAACATTGAAAATTTATTGATGCAGATGATCAGAACTGCGAAAGCTCCCACCGCTGCGACGATCCAAGGCTGAATCGCGCTGGCTTCATCAGATTGAGTCGCTATTTCGATGCCCGTTGCAGCACCCAATATGTTGCCCGTTTGGTAAGACGCGTTGCCGATCAAAATCGCGACAACAATCAGCGCTGCGATTGCGAACTGAAGAGCAGGATGCTGGATGAGTTTTTTGATCGCTTGGCCGAGCCCTTCTCCGGACACGATGCCGATTCGAGCAGCGATCTCCTGAAAAACAATCGTTGTCATACAAGCGAATACAACTGCCCACAAAAGCGACGGACCGTATAAAGCACCGGCTTTACTGGCCGTGACGACCGTTCCGGGTCCGATGAATGCAGCAGTGACCAGCATTCCGGGGCCAATGCGAATTCGTGTTGGTTTTGAGTCGGACATGGTGCTAGCTTTGCGACGGTTCGGTTAACTCAGCTATATAGGGTAGCCGACGAACGTGGGTCGGTCACCTTGGCCAACAAATGTAGGTTGGCCACCTTGGCCGACAAAAATAGCGACGGGCAAGGTACCCGTCCTACGAATAGATGCGTCGGTCCACTCAATCAACCTCGCCTCAATCGGCCTCTTTCCCCAACACCCCCCATTCCCGCCAGTTCGGCTGACCGGAACCTTCAATCCACAAGCCGCCTCAGAACACCGCTAGCGTCAAACGATCCGGTTTAGTCAAAGCGTACTGAGTGACGATACCGGACGTGATGACTATTCGTTTTGCACTGCCGTTGCCGGTGCGCGAGAGTCTGTTGTTGAACACAGACGAATACTATGTCCATTGCTTTGATGATTCTTTTCCTTCGCGTGAAGCGATCGTTACGAACTGCAGCCGTCCTGTTGGCTTGTTTTGCGATATGCTCGACGGCCACCGACGCCCAAGATTCTGGGCTCGCCGATCAGGACTATCAACTTGCCGCTGGCTACTATCAACAGTCCGATTGGACGAATTGCGCTGCGGCGTTTGAAGACTTCCTTGGCAGATATCCTGACCACAAGAAATCTTCAGAAGCAAACTTCTTTCTCGCCGAATCAAAAATTCAACTTGGAAACTACGCCGACTCACTTGTCGCGTTCCAAAAGTTCATCGAACAAAACCCGAAACATCGAATGGCACCACGAGCAATGTTTCGGATGGGTGAAGCAGCCTATCAGCTGAACAAGGGCAAGATCGCGTTGAAGTCATTGGAACTGTTCATCAAAAAGTATCCCAAACATGAGCTCGTCGAATATGCGATGCCGTACTTGGGCGAATTACGTCTCGGATTTAATGAGCCGAATTTGGCCCAGCGAGCATTCTCAACGGCGTTGAAGATTTATCCGGACAGCACGCTGGCCAACCAGAACCGATACGGTTTGGCTCAGAGCTATCGCATGATGGGCAAATCCAATACAGCGGCTCGATACTGGAAATTCCTCGCCAGTGATGAAGATCCAGAATTCTCCGGTCTGGCAAAACTACAACTAGGTATTCTTGCTTGCGAGCAAAAAAAACGGGACCAAGCCAAGCCATTGCTGATTGATGCAGAACTGGAATTGCCCAAAGACGATGTCGAACATCGTATCGAAGCAAGCTACTGGCTGGGTCGCATCGCTCTTGAAGATGGTGATTTCGAGAAAGCGAACTCGATCTTCACGAGTCTCGAATCATTGCCGGCAGATGAAAACTGCGGAGCCGGTATTTGCTACGACGCGGCCTTGGCGGCTTGGAAAACAGATCGCGATGACCTAGCGATTGAATGGCTTTCAAAGCTTCGTTCGACTTGGCCGACCAATCGGCTCGGCGCCCGAGCGATGGCACTTGAAATCGACTTGCTTCGCGAACGTGGACTTGATGTCGTCGCTTTGGACTACTGCAATCGGTATGCGGAGCGATTCCCGGAAGATGACTTAAGATTCAACATCGAAGAAACGGCAGGCCGAATTCAGTACGAACAGAAGAAATTTGCGGTCGGCGTTGCGACGTTTGAGAAGCTGCTTGCCGATCACACTGCCAAATTCGAGGGCGATACAACGGATCCAGAGCAACGAACGCGAAGAACTCCATGGCTGTACCTGAAAGGTCTTTGTCATATTGGGCTTGGTGAATTTGAAACCGCGATCCGAGATTTGCGTTTGGCGGAAGCCAACCTCGTCGATCCGGGCTCAAAGCCTCAGATCAAACTCGCCATCGCGACGTCGCTTTTCGGACAGCAGCTTCATCAAGACGCCGCCACCGAATTTGAATCCTACCTTGAGGTCGCTGACACCAACGATCGCGCGAATGTTGTATCAGCATTGTCGCGTTTGGTCGTTTGCTACGGAATTCTTAATCGCTGGGAAGACGCCGACGAAGCCGTCAACGTGTTGTTGGAAGGCAACCGCACGACTGGCCTAGAAGCTATCCAATTCTTGGCCGATCACGCTAAAGAGAAAAAGCGATTCGATGCGGCGACTCGATACTATCAAATGCTGGCAGCACCAGACAACACTGCCCCGTTTCGAAATCACGGGCTCGCCGGACTTTCGTGGTTGATGATGGAATCGATCCAGCCAGAGGCCAACGATGTCTTCCGTCGTTTACTGAACGAGTATCCGGACAGCCAATTTTCATCGCAAGCAGCGATCTCGAGAGCGAAATTCTTGGAAGAACAAAACGATCAGGTTGGTGCGAGTTTGCTGTACCAGTCAGTTGTCGACAAATTCCCAAAGTTTGAGCTGTCCCAAATTGCTCGTCTACGACTTGCTTGGTTCAGCCAACAATCGGACGACGTGGAATCATTGCACCGGGCTCGAAAACAGATTGAAACATTCCTTGAAGTCGCTGAAAATTCCACCCAAGAAGACAGAGAATCAGTCTCGCTGATCAGCGAAGCGTTGTACCAACTGGGCTGGGTTAACGAAGACCTCGAAGACACTCAACGTTCACGAGAAGCATTCGAACAACTCGTTGCCTCGCACCCGGATAGCAAGTATTGGCCCGATGCGGCCTATCGTGTTGCATCATCGCTTCTTGAAGACGAAGAATATGAGCACTCTTCCGCGATGGTTTCCAGAATCCTGAAGCAGGAAACGGTTCCACCAGAAGTCAAAATTCAAGCGTTGTACCTTCAGTCAAAAATCGCTGCGGCGAGCAATCGTTGGGACCTCGTTCCTGAATTGATGGAAGAACTGATCGACAGTTCGGACGACAAAGCCGTTGTCGCTACCGCAAAATACTGGCTCGCGGAATCGCTTTACCACTATGGTGACTTTGATCGCGCGGGTGAACTTCTCGATGAAATGCAACCCGAAGCAGCCGAACTTGGCGAATCGCTCGAACCTTGGTTGCTTCTTCGGCTGGCTCAGTGTCACGGCAAGTCACAACGTTGGACCAACGCTGCGTTGATCGCACGGGATTGCATCGATCGTTTCGAGGACTTTTCTGCTGCCTATGAATTCAATTTTCTGCTTGGACGAGCTGCCGAGTACGACGGCATGTTCAGCGATGCTCGCGACCAATACCAACAAGTGATCGATTCAACGAATGGATCGGGAACCGAAACCGCCGCTATTGCTCAGTGGCGAATTGGCGAAACTCACTTTCACCAAAACGAACACAAGCTTGCGATCAGTGCTTACTTCAAAACCGATTCGAATTACGACTTCGAAAAGTGGAGCGGTGCTGCGTTGATCCAGGCCGGCAAGTGCCAAGAACACCTAGAGAACTGGCAACACGCGGCCAAGCTGTACACACAATTGATTGAACAGTATCCGCAAAGTGAATTCTCTGTGGATGCGAACCAACGACTCAATCGTGTCAGTCAACTTGCGACACGACCTTCCAATGACACTCAAACCCAGACCCGCTAATTCCGTTAGTGCACGAGACCCGAGGAAATCAAAAAATGTACCGTTTGCAACCGTGCGGAATTGCCGTCGCTTTCACAGCTGCCTGTTTTTTGGCGCTGTCGATGAGTTCGACGTCAATGGCTCAAGATTTCAATTCGTTTTCAAGCTCCGTACAGAACGGATTTGAAACACCCGACCGAACAGTCGCGACGCCCCGTGTCGCTGCCAACTCCTTGGATGATTCTGGATCGTTCAAAGTGACAGACGAAGTATCAACCGAAGGTACACCCGCGGCAGTCGCAAACAATGCTTCAGTCCCGCAAGCCGTTTCGGCGACTCGTGTGTCGGACTTGTTAAAACGTGGTGGCGTGTTGATGATTCCAATCGGAATTTGTTCGTTGATCCTACTGGTGTTCGTTTTCGAACGATTCATCAGCCTTCGAAAAGGACGCATTATCCCGGGGCCATTTGTCTCTCGTGTTCTGGAACAAGTTCGCAGCGGAGAACTCAATCGCGAATCAGCAATGACACTGTGTGAGCGAAACGGATCGGCAATCGCAAACGTCTTCAAGGCAGGATTTTCAAAATGGGGCCGTCCATCGGTCGAGATCGAACAAGCCGTACTCGATGAAGGTGAGCGCGAGTCGAATCACTTGCGTCGCTACTTGCGACTGATCAATGGTGTGGCCACCGTTTGTCCACTGCTGGGAATGTTGGGAACCGTACTGGGAATGATCCACGCTTTCGACGCGATTGCGGCTTCGGCTCCAATGCAAGCCGAACCGAGCATGACGATTGCAACTGGTATTAGTCAAGCATTGCTGACGACAGCGGCCGGTTTGACTGTCGCGATTCCAGCTTTGATCGCGTATCTGTTCTTCTCCGGCCGAGCCGATCGACATGTGATGGAACTGGATTCGTTGGGTATGAAAGTCGTCAACCTTGTCTCTGCTGAAGCGATTACCTTGAACCAAAAGGCGAAAACGACCAGTCGAACAAAACGAAAGGCAGCGTAATGCCTCTTAAAGTACAACGCGACGATCAAACAGCGATCAACTTGACGCCGATGATCGATATCGTATTCCTGCTGATCATTTTCTTTATGGTCAGCAGCCATTTCACCAACCAAGCCACCTCTGCGGAGCGCGACATTGCGATCAGCGTTCCGCAAGTTTCGGATGCGGGGGCACTCACTGCTCCGCCGCGTCACCGTGTTATCAATATTTTTGATGATGGCCGAATCGCTTTGGACAAAGACATCGTCAACGTGTCGGAGCTTGAATCGCGCCTCGCCGATGCGAAGGCGCAGTACGATCAGCTCGGCGTTGTCGTTCGCGGCGACGGAGCATGTCAGTACGAAAAAGTCGCTGCTGTGATCGCGACATGTAAGAAAGTAAAAATTCGGAACTTGAACATCGCCGTTCAGAACGAAAACTCAATCCGACGATAGCGACGCTCCACTCCCACCTTTATCAAACTTGAAAATTCCAATGAACTCGTTGCTGGAACTAATTGACCGTACATTCGGCATGCTGCTGGAGTTTTTCAACTCCTCCAACTTGCAGATGATCCTATTGGTTGGTTCTGGCCTGCTTACGATTGGCCTGTTGATCCTTGCGCTGACACGATGGGGGCATTCGCGTCCGGTTTGGAAATGCGTTGTCCTGTCAGTTACGGCGCATATTCTTTTGCTGGGATACGCTTACGGAACTCGACTGGTTCTGGTCAAGCCGTCTCCTCAAACGGCCAAGGTTGATACTGTAGACGAATCGATGGAGTTGCATCTGGTCGACGAAAAGGGAGTAAACGAAGACATCGACGAGCGAATCGAGTCGGAGAAAATGTCGTGGAATGAGTTCGGTAATGAACAGCCATTGCCAGAACTCAAACCGCTACCGCGACCGAATATTGATTCGGAGATCGTGATCAATCGCCAGCAAGCAGATTTTGCTGCACCGCTGCCACAGCCAGAAACGCCAAATCGATTTGCTCCCATTCCGAAAGCTCAACCGGAACCAATGCTGCAGCCTGCATTGCCGCTACCAACTCCGCCAGAGTTCGTGCAACTTCCTGAGCCAACTCCGGTCGTGTCACCTGCCGATTTACCTGTCCTACAAAAGCCCGATGTTGAGGTGCCAGAATCGAGCCAAGAGTTCGTCAATGAAATGTTCGCCCGAGAAGGGGATTTCAAAGCGAACGACGATGAACCAGAACAGCCGATGTTTGCCTTGAAGCCACTGCCGCAATCTGTACCGACTCAGTCGAATCAGCCGTATCAATCTTCGAACTTCCAATCAGTCACTCAAAGTAGCTCATTTCGTACCGCCAGCCATTCGCCTGTTCGCATCGCTGACGGCAAACCAGTGCCGAAGATGTACGAATTGAGAACGGCCAGCGATCGACGCCAAATACTTGAGGCCCGTGGCGGTTCTTTGGAAACCGAACAAGCCGTTGAGTCCGCTTTGCTTTGGCTGGCCAATCACCAAGACTCGGACGGGCGTTGGAATTCAAGCAAATACGGTGGCGGCACGGAAACGAAAGTCTTTGGCCACAATCGCGACGGAGCTGGCGCCAATGCCGACACGGGAATCACCGGTTTGGCATTGCTTGCGTTCCTGGCCGGGGGCCATTCACACATGGACGGGCCTTGGCAAGAAACCGTTCGTGACGGTATTCAATTCCTGATCAGCCAACAGGACTCCGCTGGTTCTCTGGCTGGCGAGTCGAGGCTCTTCGCGCGAATGTATTGCCATTCGATGGGACTGTTGGCGCTGAGTGAAGCCTTCGCGATGACAGGCGACCCAAAACTGCGTGCCGCTGTTCAACGCGGAGTCGACTATTCTGTTCAGGCTCAAAATCGTTACGACGGTGGTTGGCGCTATCAGCCTGGTGATGAAGGTGACATGAGCCAATTCGGTTGGCAAGCCTTGGCTTTGCACAGTGCTGAGATCGGCGGCATCAACATCCCGGAGGATACGAAGCGGAAAATGCACTCGTTCATCGATCGTTGTGCGGTCAGAGAAGGTGGCGGAGTTGCTGCTTATCGTCCAGGTCACGGACCGAGTACGACGATGACCGCTGAGTCTTTGGTGGGAAGATATGTGCTTGGTCAGTCCGTTTCTGATCGCGTGATTCGGGAAGCTAAATTTGAGATCACCGGCGACATGCCATCGGCTCGGAAACCGAATCTCTACTATTGGTACTACGGCACGATGGCCATGTACTTTGCCGGAGGTCCCGAGTGGGAACAGTGGAATACAAAAGTTAAGTCAGTCTTACTTTCGACCCAAGAACATTCGGGAGACGGCCGAGGCAGTTGGGAACCAAACGGCCTGTGGGCGCCTTACGGAGGCCGAGTTTATTCGACCGCTGTGTCAGCGTTGATTCTCGAAGTCTACTATCGCTATCTGCCAACGACTCAGCAACCCAACGAGCGTTTCGCGGCTCAAGAAGAAATGTCGCGCTGAAAAGCATCCGCCCATGTATCCAACATCACCCTGCCTTCGGGAGGGTCGAAGCCTAAGCGACGAGGTCGGGTGCAGCTTTCTCGGCGGCCGGGCCACACTATCGGTGCTCATATGTGGCTATTTGCCGCTTACGTGATTCGCACACTCTCGACATTGCCCAAGCCTTGCGAATCGATCAACTGCCGAAACCAATCACAAGTTTTTTCGCTGTGACCCGGAAGCTTATTCGTTCCCCATATCACGACAAGGGAATCGGTCGTTGAATCGTTGGTTTTGGTTCGCTGTGAATCTTTAACCGCGTTAGCGCAAGGTCCGTCGTCGTCAAAAAGGCATAGCAGTCCGTCGAGCTTGATCGTTTGTTCCGATACGTTGAAAACGTACTGGGAGTTTTCAGGGGCGATTGCGACGCGAAGTGTTCCGCTTTCGAGATTACATTTGGCCAAGTCGACAACGCTGATCGGTAAGCCGCTGTGCAAGGAAACAATGTTCAATGTGTCGACGATCGGATTGATCGGGCCAAGCTTTCCGTTGGTGACGGCTTTGATCAGATATTCTGAAGCCGGCTTGCCGCGCCCGGTTGGTTTGTAGCCGCCGTGGCGAAGCAAATCGCGAACGGCAGACTTAACGGTTTCATAAAGCTGTGGATCGGAGTGGATTTCGAACGGAGATCGCGAAAGGATATCCGACTCGATCGAAAGCAAATCGGCGATGTCGGCCTGACCTTGGCGTAATGGAGTATGTTCCAAAACGAAAGCGGCTAAATCTAGTTTGGGATGCGGTTCGACGGAGATTGAAATTGGTTTCATGGTTATTGCTACTGGTTTGTAGTCGCGGCCTGCGTCGGCCTCAACCGGTTTCATACAGGACACGCGCAAAAGCGTTAACTACGAACAACGTGCAAATCGTCAAATGATCTTTCGTGCTTGTTTTCTGCATCGAGAATAGATCAACCAAAACGGAAGCAAGTAAATCCAGTCGGCGAAAAAGAACACGATCAGAATCCAGGCTGGCAAGTCGCCGCGCATGATGTAGCGAACCGCCAACAATGGTCCAATTAATTTGCTGAGCATACCCAACAGGAGTACATTGCGGTTTTCGACAGGATTGCGGCTGACAATCCAATAGCCGATTCCAAATAGTGCCACGCACATTCCGACCAGTTGAATCGGCAAGTTGAACGAAGTTTTCTGCAGCCCCAGAGCGTAGAAGCCTTCACTGTATAAAACCATCATCGAAAACCCGGCAAGGAGGTTGTAGATGGCCGCGAACACAAGAACGTTCCTCCACCACGCGGGATGACTGTCAGTTCCCGAAGTGATTGGATTGTTCATCTGGCTCCCTGCAGCAACCGATTGATCAACTCTAGGCCGGGCTCAGAATCTGCTTCAGATTCAGCTTCGCTTTCCGCGTCACTATTGCCATTTGGCGTTTTGCGAAACAGTTCTTCCAGTGATTTTCGTTTGTCCTCTGGGGCATTGCCTGTATCAAGTTCGTCGGACTTACTGTCGCCGCCCAATTCATTCGCTTCGACGTTTTCGCCTTCAAGCTCTTTTGCTTCATCATTGCGAACCGCCTGAAAACAGAACGTAACGGCAACGCTGTCTCCGATCGAATCGGCCATCGCGTCCAATCCGAATTCGCTTCGCTGGACGACGAACTTGGTCATGAATCCACAGCGGAGTTTCCCATCAGCGCCATTCCCCATCGCAAGCAACTCAAGAGGGATTTTAATTTTTCGTGTTTCACCGTGAATGGAGAGATTACCGTCAATCATAAAGTTCCGCTTCGTTTTCCCGTTCGGTCGCTGCGTATCTTTTGCGGTGACGTTAATGCTCTCGAACGTGATCGTACTGAACTGTGCCGCGTCTAGGCATTTCGGACCACGAAGATCAACGTCGCGTGAAGCATCATTGGAATCGATCGAATCAGCATCAATTTCGAATCGAAACTTCGCAGAATCCGGATCCTGAAAGTCCATTTCGATGGATCCGGAACAAGAATTAAAGCGACCGTAAATGTAGCTCAGCCCGTAATGGCTGACGGCACAGACAACAGATGAGTGTTCGTTGTCCAACTTCCAATTGGAAACACCTACTACGACGGCATCTTTTTTCTCTGACGGTTCATCGGTCGAAAGCTGGACGGGAACGATTGCTGCATCAAGATTTGTTTCAGCGAACGTGACACAAGACGCCATCATGGCGAATATCGACAACTCAAAAAGTGGAACTCTCATTGAAAAGGCTCAAATGGAACACAGTTAAGTAGCTTTCATGATAACCGATTTCACGCAAACTTTGTTTGCTCTATATTGGCAACCTGAATCCTGAGTGAAGATAACTTACAAAGAGTTATCGAATTCGCAATCGCCTCTTCAATGAAGCCGAAGCGTTCAAGGTTTGCGAAGCCTGAAGACTTACCCGTTGATAGAATTTTTTAACTCGGAAAACTTTCACCCTATGTGGAGCGAAAACCCTATGTACAACGTGATGAAACTTGCATTGCTCTTATTGTTGGCTGCTGTGATTCAGCAACCAGCAATCGCTCAGGAAGCAACAACGGCCGGTGCCAAACAGATGACACCGGAATTGCTCTGGGAGATGGGTAGATTGGGCGAGGCAACCGTTTCTCCAGATGGAACTCACGTTGCCTACACGGTCAGACGATACGTGTTGGCCGACAACAAAGGGAAGTCGACGCTGTTTTTGATGAAGCTTTCCGACGGCACCAAGAAAGCGTTGCTGGAAGAATGGAGTTCGATCGGGTCGCCTCAGTGGGTGGGCGAAGGGGACGCAGCGAAATTGTTCATCGAAGGGATGGAAGGTAAGGACGATGAAGATGGCGAGGATGGAGATGGAGACGATGATGAAGCGGATGAATCACCACAAGCTTGGTCGATCGATGTCGCAACCGGCGACTTGACGCAAGTTTCCGACTTAGAAGATGGAATCGCGAACCTGAAAGTCTCGCCGACCGGAAATCACATTGCTTACACGCAAGACATCAAGCTCGACAAAACCGTCAACGAACTCTACGAAGATCTCCCGGAAGCCGACGCACGGATCATCGATGGACTGATGTATCGTCACTGGAATGCGTGGCACGACTACAAGTACAGCCACCTACACACTGCCAAAATCACTGACGGCAAAGCTGGCGAAGGGAAGGACTTGATGGAAGGCATCAAAGCCGATTGTCCCGTTCCGCCGTTTGGTGGCAGCGAACAATTCAACTGGTCGCCAGACGGAAAAGAGATCGCTTACACGCTCAAGGACGTTCCGAAATGGGCCGAGTCCACTGACTCGAATGTTTGGACGGTAAACGTTGAGTCTGGCGAAACGAAAAACTTGACCAGCAAAATGCCGGGATACGATCGGGATCCGGTTTACTCGCCCGATGGCAAGTGGCTTGCATTTCAGTCGATGGAAAGAGCCAGTTTCGAATCAGATCGAAATCGGATCATGTTGATCGAACGGGCCAGCGGTACGATGAGAGAGCTCACGATCGGGCTCGACCAAAACGCAAACGGAATCCATTGGACTCCGGATTCGCAAAAGATCGCTTTCGCATCGGAGTATCGCGGAACGACTCAAATGTTCGAAATCGGGCTTGAGTCTCCCGGCACGAAACGACAAGTAACCAAGGGACAGTTTAATTGGCACATCGTTGACGTATTACCGGACGGAAAATCAGCTGTCGCAACTCGGATGAACATGATTCGTCCGAATGAGTTGACCATGCTGAATATGGAAACGGGTGAAGACAAAGTCCTTTCACATATCAACGATGATATTTACGAAGGCCTCGAAACGCCGACGATCGAAGAGCGTTTCGTGACGGCTACCGATGGACAGCAGATTCAATGTTGGGTTGCGTATCCGCCAGGGTTCAAAAAAAACGACGGTAAGAAGTGGCCTTTGTTGACTTATTGCCAAGGCGGACCGCAGGGGCAAATCGGACAGTGGTTCTCGTTTCGTTGGAACTTCCACTTGATGGCCGCTCAAGGGTACGTTGTCGTGGCGCCGAACCGACGCGGTTTGCCTGGCTTTGGTCGGAAATGGAATGATGACATCAGCGGCGATTGGGGCGGCCAAGCGATGAAAGATATTCTTTCGGCGACCGACGCGATGCTGGTCGAGCCGTACATCAACAAGGACAAGGCTGGTGCGATTGGAGCGAGCTTCGGTGGTTACACGGTTTATTGGTTAATGGGTAACAGTGGCGATCGATTCAAGACAATGATTGCTCACTGCGGCGTGTTCAACCTTGAGTCCATGTACGGTTCGACCGAAGAGTTGTTTTTCGTGAACTGGGACTTGGGTGGACCGTATTGGAAAAATGACGACGTCAAGAACAAGTACAAGCAGTTCTCGCCGCATAACTTTGTGAAGAACTGGAAGACGCCTCTGCTGGTGATCCACGGCCAGAAAGATTTCCGGGTTCCGGTGACGCAAGGAATGGAGGCTTTCACTGCGGCCCAAGTAAACGATGTGCCATCGCGGTTTTTGTACTATCCCGAAGAAGGCCACTGGGTTCAGAGTCCACAGAACGGTGTGCTCTGGCATCGCGTGTTCTTCGATTGGTTGGCCCGAGAATTGAAGTAGTGCTTTGGGGTAACTCAGCCACGAATTGGTGCCTGCATCTTTGCTACGGGCTACTTCGTGGCTATTGCGCCGGCTTGTCAGTCTGGGGTGAGAGTGATGCCTTGGTTTGCGACGCTTTCCGCTTAGCCGATCGCAAAACAAATTTATCCTTCGCTGCGATCAAGCAAATTTCTTGGCGGTTGAAAGCCAGCTGCCGAGTCCGCACGTGCTTGAAGCCAAGATCTTTCACCCGTTTAATCCAAACCGGAACCGAGTCGAGCAACTCCCAATTGGTGAGCTTGAGCGTCAAAGCCATTCCCTTGATGTTGACCGCGTCATGAGCCACGATTTCAGAAACCGTATCCAGCGTGTAGTTCGGAACCATCGTGATGTCGGCGAACAACCAGCGCACATCGCGAAAGTCACGTTTTTTCACTTCGTGACCTCGACGGCGAATGTGATTCAAGTTTGGATTGCCTAGAACTTCAGGCTCCATCTCGGCCGGATCGATCGCGATCACTTTCGCGCCCATCTCAAGCAACAGCTGACAGGCGCCGCCTGGAGCACTCCCGATCTCTGCACAAACGTCGCCCTCGGAAACTGGCAACCCAGACCAGAGGATCGCTTCTTTGAGTTTGAAGTAAGCTCGACTAACAGGATCCGAATCAATGTCGAACATTGGCACTCCGCCAGGCCAGCGACCAGCAGTTGTGTTGACTTCATGAAATCCGTACCACCATTGATTGGGCTCGACGATGCAAACATCGAAGACCATCGAATCCGGTTTGGCAGATCGATTTAGGACCGGTTCCTTCTTGAATTTCTCAGGCGTCGCTTTCATCGCTGCGAGCAACTGCTTTCCAACTTCCTCGGCCAACACGGAAACGCCTGGCTCAAATCCACCGGCTCCGGGAATTTTTCGGTCGCGTTCCCATACGTGAATCACGTCCGCGCGAGCCAAAATATCGCCAGCGTTTTCGATGATGGCCGAAATGATCTCGGATCCGTTTTCTGATTCCTCGCGTCCTAACGACCATCCGCTGGTTCGTGCCAACGTCGATTTGAGCGTGTAGCGATCGGGGAGTCGATTCTCGGCGTCGACTTTGAACGTCACGAATCCGGGTCGCGAAAATGCGAGCTTCAGCTCCGGGTGGTTGGCTGGGATTTCTTTGCGAAGGGCAGCTTCGGCACCGGCTTGGCAAGTGGCAAAGATGAAGTTGGCGTTGTTGGTTGTTTCGGCTGTTTCAGTCATGGCGGTATGCTAGCAAGGATGTCAGTGCAGGAACATGCACTTTATTTCGCGGATCTCAATACAAGCCCGAAGCGCTAGCGAGTGGTTCATGTTGTAAGAAAAACACTCGCTTGCGCTTCGGGCTTGTATTGAGGGGGAAAGTATCAAAGGCGGAATACGACTGGTGTTTGAGCCCTTGAGGGGATTGGGTAAACTTCGCTTTTACACATGCATGCAGGGCAAGGAGGACACCTGATGTCCGACCCAATCAAGTTCGTCCACGCTTCCGATTTCCACCTCGACCGCCCGATTAGTGGGTTGGCGGAAATCCCGAAGCACCTCATCCAAACGCTTGCGTCAGCTCCCTACGAAGCGGCTCAACGAGTCTTCGATTTTGCGCTCACTGAGCGTGTTGATTTCGTACTCCTTTCTGGTGATCTGTTCGATCAAGATGCCGGTTCCGCCCGAGCACCTTCTTTCCTGTTGAACAACTTTCAGAAGTTGGCCGAACACGGCATTCACGTTTACTGGTGTGCTGGCGAATCGGATCATCCAGACCGGTGGCCGAGCTCCATTGAACTTCCGGAAACGGTGGTCACGTTTTCGTCGACGGTTGTGGAAGAAGTCGAACATCTTCGCGGCGAAAAACGAATCGCAACCATCCTCGCAGCTGGCTTCGATGCCAAGCGTCGCAACGGAGACGCGTTCGCGGCCCCCGCTGGCGAAGGGCTGAACATTGCGTTGACCTATGGCGACTTTGAATCCAGCAACTTGGCCGCTGACAACATTCACTACTGGGCGTTGGGCGGACGGCACAAAGCCAATCGACTCGATCGCAGCGGCTCCGTCGTTGCTTGGCCGGGAACGACTCAAGGTCGCAAGCCAAAGGAATCGGGAATTCACGGATTCAATTTCGTCCGCGTCGATTCATCAGGAAAGATCAAAGTCCAAACCGTCAGTTGCGATCGCGTGCGGTGGCTCCCGCAAAAAATCGCGATCACTGAAAACGTTGGAATGCAAGAACTGAAAGATGTTCTGGCAGAACGTGCATTGAAAATCATCAGCGATACAACGGATCAGATTGTTCTTTCTCGCTGGTTGCTGAACACCGAAGGAGAATTCAACCCGCGGATTCGCAATGAAGAGTGGAGCGGTGAAATTCTGGAATGGCTTCGCGATGAATTCGGACGGGGAGATCGGGGACTCTGGTCGACCACGGTGGATGTTGAAACACCGAAATCTCTGCCGATGGAGTGGTACGAAGAGGATACGATCCTTGGTGAGTATCTGCGAGCGGTCGGTCGTTACCAAAGCGACGATTCGTTGAAACTGAACTTACATGAGTACATGCCCGACACGGTCAAAGGCGACATGATGGCTTCGGTGGCTCACGTTACGAAAGAGCGACGGGAAATCACGCTGCGGCGAGCGGCAATGATCGGTGTGAACTATTTGGCGGGACATAAACACGTGGAAGAGATTTCACACGAAGAACTAGAGACCGACGTTGATCCGTTGCGAGAAGCCTCGTAGCCGGAGTTCGACGACCCGTAAGATAAACGATACACAGCGCCAAGGACGGAAGCCTTGGTGACACATGACAGGGAGCGTGCAGTGAAAATTACTGATTTGCAAGTCGATGGATTCGGCGTTTGGAAAGGACTCGATGTCAATTCGCTGTCCGGCGACATGACCGTGTTCCATGGCTACAACGAAGCCGGCAAAACGACATTGATGCAATTCGTCCGTTCGATGATGTTTGGGTTTTCGCCCGGACGACTCGATAAGTATACACCTCCGGTTTACGGCGGTCTCGCTGGCGGAGGCATGGATATCGCGACCAGCAATGGCACGTGGGATATCGCCCGCCATGTCGACCCGAATCGACATTCGGATCCGATCGGAGATCTCACCGTCATCGACGAACACGATGGCTCTGTGCATGGAAGTGCTCAATTGGTCAGCTTGATGGCTGATGTTGATGAGTCGATCTTCAACAACGTTTTCGCAATCGGCCTTCGCGAAATCCAAGAACTGGGTGCCCTCAACAGCACTGCGGCGTCTGAGTATCTTTATCGGCTAACCAGTGGGATGGATCGCGTTTCGCTGATTGACGTGATGCGAGATTTAAAGAGTCGCCGTGAGAAAATCTGGTCGGCGAACCCAAAATCCGATTCCCGTTTGCAATCGCTGTCGGACCGTCGACAAAAACTGTTGCGAGAAATCGACGAACTAAAACAAAATGCCAAACGCTGGTCGCGGATCGCGTCGGAAACAACAGATGTCAATCATCTGCTCAACGACCTGAAGACAAAGCTTAAGAAAACCGAACGCGAAGCTCGGCTCGTCGAGATCGCGATCCAGATCGCAGAGCGATGGCAAAGCCGAACGGTTGTTCGCGATCAAATCGCGGCCTATGCAAAACTTCCAGACGAACGCGACGTGTCGGTCAAGAAATTAGACGAAGTCAATCAAAAGATCACTCAACAAAAAGAGCGGATCGAACACGTGCGGACTCAGCGTCGCACGATCAAAACAGAAGCCATGGCTTTGCCAATCAACCGGCACCTCTGGTCACAAAAGTCTCGTATCGAGGCGATCAGCGAACATGCGCCGTGGGTCCAATCTCTCGAGCGGCAAACGGAGAACATTCAGGACGAAATCAAACGGATCGAAACGACGCTCGTCACGGAAGTCAACAGTCTAGGTCCGAAATTGAAGCTTCAGGCCCACGACGTTCGCGAAATCGGCGGGGCAGGTTTTAAGCAACTCGAAGCCGTTGGTGATCGTTTGGTGGAATGCCGTGAAACATTGGAAGCAACCAAACAGGATTTGGAGAAGCGACAATTCGATCTTGGCCAACATAATCAACGGCTAACCAAATCACGCAGCGAACTTGGCGTCTCTGAGTCGCTCGAAGAAACGAGCACTTACGTCAATCGGCTCAAACGTCGTGTCGAGCTTGAAGAGAAGATCGAAAAATTGAATCGCTCGCGATCGACTCTGGAGCGTGAAATCGATTCAGTTGTCGCTGAACAAGTTTTGCCAGTTGAAAAATTGGCTGTCGTCGGCGGTGTGTTTATTCTTGGGTTCATTCTCTTGGGTGTGGGAATCCTGACTGAGATCGGGGGCTGGAGCAACCTTGCTCAAAGCGGCCGACAAAGTGGATTGCTACTGCTGTTCCTTGGTGCTGGAATCGCGGCACTCTCGGTCGGCATCAAGTATCACTGGGAGAAAATGGCGAAAGAGCAGCTTGACGATTACCGCCACCAAATCGATATCGTGCGTCAGCAACTCAAACGAGCCAAGCACGAGCGAGACGAAATCGAAAAGCATCTGCCTGCCGAATCGATCACTCAATATGACCTAGAGCTTGAGACCGCAACCAGTCGACTAAATCGACTCACGGATCTGGTGCCTCTGGAGCATCGTGTTGAAAACACAAAGATGTCGTTGGAAGATGGTCGACGAAATCTACAAATCAAAGAGCGTGAACTCGAAACAGCAGATAAGAACTGGCGGTCGGCACTTAGAACCGCTGGCTTGCCGGAGCCGCTTGAACCCGATCAATTGAAGGAAATCATCAGCCGCAGCGATCGAATCTCTGGATTTAACACGCGACTGGAACAACTTCGCGTCGAACAGGAACTTAAGCAGAAAGAGATTTCTACGATTCAACAGCGTATCGAATCGACTCTGCACGAAACAGGTTTACCGTTCGACAACACTGGATTGTCCGACCGTCTGAGTTTGATTTCGCGAGCCATCAACGAACAACGCGTTCATGTCTCGGCTCGCAAAGAATTGGCAACGAAGTACAAATCACTTCGGTCCCGATTGAACAAAACGAAACGCGAACTCGATCGACAGTTGGGCATCAAGCAACGACTGCTCGCGGCCGTCGGTGCCGAATCAGAAGAGGCTTATCGACAGATCGCGGCAAGGCACTTGCAGCGTCGCAAGCTGGAGAAGAAACGCGCAGAGCTGGACGATCAAATTGGCCTCGCGATTGGAAAACTTTTCAAGCACAAAGAACTGGAAGAAATTTTTGCAACTTACGGTTCCAACGGATTGGAAAAGCGTTGGGAAGCACTTCAAAATGAGGTTGAACTCGATCGCGAAGAGCAAAATCGACTGATACAGCTCCGTGGCGAACTGATGCAGGAAGTGAAGGCTCTCGGTGACGATTCACGACTGGACGAAGTCCGCCTCGAATTGAACTCGATCGAAACAGAAATCGGGCGTCTGAAACTGAAGTGGCAAGAACTCGGTGCGAGTACTCAAATGCTGGAAATGATTCGTGAATCATACGAATCAAAACGCCAACCTGAAACGCTCCGTGAAGCTTCTACTTATCTAGATAAGCTTAGCGATGGAAAGTACACTCGCATCTGGACACGAATGACAGGCGAAGAGCTGTTGGTCGACAACGTGAACGATGAATCGATCGCAGTTGAGAAACTTAGCCGCGGAACACGCGAGGCTGTTTTCCTGAGCCTACGTTTGGCTTTGGTTGGAGCTTACGCAAGACGTGGCGCGTTGATTCCAATGGTCCTTGACGATGTGCTGGTCAACTTCGATGGCCAGCGTGCTCGCAATGCGGCAGAAGTCCTGTACGACTTCTCGCGAAACGGATATCAAATTTTGATGTTCACTTGCCACGATCATATCCGCGACATTTTCCATTCACTTGGCGCCGACGTTCGGATACTTCCAGCTCACAAGGACGTATTCGAATCACAAGTGAAGCCTGCAAAGTATGACGGCGACGGACAACGGATCGAGTTTCCGGTTCGACAACGTGAACTGATCGACGAATCAGATTTGGTTACAGCCCCGACCGTAACACCCGCTCAAGTTCCTGTGCTCGAAACCGCAGGCAATCTTGATCAGTATAAAATTCCGGTCGAGTACGTTGCTCCTGTATCGAAACTGGACCTGCAAACCGATGGCTATGACCAAGCATTAGCCTATGAGCTTTCTGCGATCGAATCCGATCAACGCGAAGAGCAACGTTTGCGACACGAGCTAGTTTACGTTTCGCCAACAAACAACGGACGTGAAATCTTGCTTGGCGGCAACGACCCAATCTGGTGGCAGAACGATGCGGTAATGCGATAGGGCGCCAAAATCCGACGCTGATTGCCAACTTTTCAGATTCCGGATTCAACCAGAAACGGATCCCCAATCGGGCTCGACTTTGAGTTTGACTTTTTCATCATCGATTGGATGATCGAACTCAATCCACCACGCGTGTAGCGCGATTTGGCGCTGGCGAAGATCAACAGTCTGTGCTCCGAAGGCTGTTTCGGATCCATACAGTGCATCGCCAAGCACCGCATGGCCTCGAGACGCGAATTGCAATCGAATTTGATGTGTCCGTCCGGTGAGCAATTCAATTTCAACCAGCGTCGCGTTCGCATTTCGATCTCTGACCGAAAAACGCAACGCGGCCTTTTTCGCATCGACGTGATTCTCTGGCACGATCTCGGATTTGGCTTCATCAGGGATCTTGCGCATGAAGTCTTCCAATTCTTCGCCATCGCCATCAACTTCACCTTCCACCCAAGCCAAATACTTCTTTGTGACGCTCCGTTGCTGAAACTGTGCGGAGATCCGCTTCGCGGCTCGAACATTTCTGGCAAAGACAATCAGCCCGGATACCGGCCGGTCCAATCGGTGGACAGGCGTCAAATAGATTTTCGACTTCGTTGATTCCACTCGATCGCGGTTCATCAAGAACTGCCTTGCACGAAGTTCAAGGCTATCAATGCCCGGAGGGGCCTGAGTTAACAGTCCCGGCGGCTTATTGAAAACAATGACGCCGCGTTGTTCATAGACAATATTTGGGGCAGGCAGTTCGGTCATGTTCGGATTGTATCGAATCTACAGATTTTTCGCATGCTGTTCCGGGAGCATACCAGTTTTTCGCGCCTCATCACTTGCGTCGCCTGAACGTAAGCTACGTTTCCAAAAAGCACCGTTCCAATTGGCAATTTCAAGATTGGCAATTCCACCGTGGAACACCAAACACAAAATCTACTCGTGGATTCGAAGTATGTTCACAAACCAATTCCATCAGTCCCCAAACAAACTTAAGCAAATGCTGCTGATTGCAGTCGGGCTTTGCCTGACGTTTTTCACATTCGCTGCTGTTTCTCAAGCTCAAATTGAGGGATTTACCGAACCATTCCGCAGCATTGACCTGTCGAGCGATGAAGCCGGCGCAATCTCTGAACTGTTGGTCGACGAAGGGTTTGAAGTTGAAAAAGGCCAAGTCATTGCACGTTTGGACGATCGACTTCAGAAAGTCCAGCTGGAAATTGCGACAGAAATGGCAAAGGCAACCAGTCAACTCGACGCGGCCAGAAAGTCTTTGGAAAAGCGTCGAATGATCAGCCAGCGGCTGAAGGGAATGCAAGTAAACGGCCACGCGAGCGAAAGCGAATTGATCCGCAGCGAAATGGAACTGTCGATCGCGGAAGCAAAATACAATGCAGCCCGCGAGGAAACAGCCGTCCGCTCGATCGAACAACAACGTGCCGAAATTCAATTCTCACGACGATCGATCCAAGCTCCCATGGCTGGAATTATTTCGAAAGTCCACCGTCGCGAAGGAGAATTCCTTTCACCCCTTCGCCCTGAAGTGGTCACCATCATCCAAGTCGATCGACTTCTGTCAACGTTCAACATTCCCGTTTCGCAAGCCAACCAATTTCGCGTTGGAAAAGAATTCGACTTGAAGTTTGAAAATGGGAAAACAGTTGTCGCAACCGTTCAATCGGTCAGCGTTAGCACTGACGCACAAAGTCAAACGGTTGAAGTTAAGCTTGTATTTGAAAACAAGGGCAACCACTTTCGCTCTGGTGAAATCTGCACCCTGAACATCTAGCAAGAAAACCTAAGTGGCGAACCGAGGCGCCATCTCCCCTCACTGCAAGCTCCCTAAACGTCACCGGCAATCATGTCCGACCCAACTCAAACCATTCGTTCTCTGTCCCCTGAGACGACGGCCAACCGACCGCAGTCAGTAGAGATCGAAACCAATTCAATCGCCGCGGAACTCCGTCAGCTGGCAATGAATTCTGAGCAGTTAAATGGTCTGATTCGCGGCGTTGCAGAAATCGTGTGCCGAGAAACAGAATGTCTTGCCGTCTGGATTGGCCAACGGATCCCTGAGTCCGGCGCTCTGCAGATCCATTCTTTGACAGATGCCAGCGCAACTTCGGTCGCTGAAATCGCAGGCCCCAAACTGCAGCATTTGTTTGACCAAACCGCGGCAACGGGCGACGTTGGATCAATCCAAATTAGCGACAACCACTCAATCGCGGCTTCCGCCGTCGGAACTCATCTCGACAAATTTGACATGGTATTGGCGGGTTGTTTCGTCGATTCCAATCAGTCTTCGACGCGACACCAGTGGATTCTCACGATGGGAACGCAAGTCATCGAACACTGGATTAAACGAAACGAACTGAAACACAGTCAAACACAATCGAAGTTCCTCGGCGACGCACTTTCCCTTTGCGGACTGTTGGATCGCTCGACCTCAAAACAGGAAGCAGCGAATTACTTCGTCAATCATCTCAGACGACTGCTCTCAATGAGTCAAGTCGTTTACTGCGCCGGTACCGCGCCACTGAGTGCAGAGCTGCTGGCGATCTCTGAAGTCGAACAATTTGATCCCCACAGCGAATCGTCTCGCGTCATTTTCTCAGCTGCCTGCGTGGGCATCAATGCAGATGAAGCAATCATCTACTCCCCAACGAATAAGACAGCGAGCGCTGTTCAGAGCCTCGCAATGGAATCTTATTGCAAAGCCAATCGATTCACTTCCTGCGTTTGTGTTCCCACAAAAAATCACGAAGGCAATCCAACCGGTTCCGTTTTAGTTGCCAGCCGCGAAAACGCGTTTTCGGAATTGCAACTGACGCAATTACAACAATTCGCATCCATCAACGGCGCACACTTGGACATTGTCCGTCGAGCGAACCTTGGCGCGAAAGATATTGTCACGGAGCAAATCAAACGCATCCCTTCGAAAAACTGGTTTCGAATTGCAATGAAAGCAGCGGGTGTGATCGCGTTGTTAATGTGTATCCCGATCCCTTACCGCATTGCCTGCGATTGTGAAATCCAACCGGTGACTCGACGATTCGTTTCGGCACCATACACCGGTCCACTCGAACGTGCCGTCGTTCGCCCCGGTCAAGTCGTGTCCAAGGATCAAGTATTGGCTTACATGGATGGACAGCAGCTACGTCACGAATTGACGGGCGTTGAGGCAGAGCATCAAGCCGCACGTCGACGTCACTCATCGTCGTTAGCTCAAGGTGAAGTTGCCCAATCGCAGATCGCTCGCAGCGAAATGAAAAAACTGGAAACGAAACTGAAATCAATCAAGGATCAACTTTCACGATTGGAAATTCGTAGTCCCTATGACGGCATCGTGGTCAGCGGCGACCTCGACAAAGCTCAGGGGGCCACGATGGAGATCGGACAAACGCTCTTCGAAGTTGCTCCTCTAGACGACATGCTGGCTGAAGTTGCGATTCCTGAATCAGAAATACAACACGTTAAAGACACCAACAGTGTCGCCATCAAGCTCAACGCATTCCCTTACCGAACATTTTATGGTGAAGTCAACTCGATTCACCCTAGCGCCGAAGTTCTGAACGATGAATCTGTCTTCGTCGCCGATGTAAAACTTAAAGACGACGAATCCGTGATTCGACCAGGCATGAAAGGGACCGCCAAAGTCAAAACTTCATGGCACCCAATCGGATGGAACCTTTTCCATAACGCTTGGGAATCCGTTCGCTGTTGGACGATCTGGTAGGACTGCATGAATACTCCAGCAATGCAACCGATGGGCGGCGACCCGAACGCGCAGTGGCTTGATGCAGTTCTGACACTGCGACAAGAGTTGCGGTTCGAAACGCGGACTCAACAAGGCAAACAATTTGTCGTTGTCGAAGATCCGGTACGTAATAAATTCTTTCAAATCGGAGTTCGGGAGTTCTCTCTCATCTCCAGCATCGACAGCCAACAATCGATGGGAGATTTGGCCGATGCGATAGACGATGAAGAGGTCAACGAAACGTTTGCGGCTCAGGTTTGCCAATGGCTAATCCAATCGAACCTTGCGTTCTGCGACTCGATCGACAGCAGCAAACGAATCAACGCCCAAGTCCAGTCGATCGAGAAAGCCAGTTTGATCGGAAAACTGAATCCGATTTCGTTCAAAGTCAAACTGTTCAATCCGACTTCGGCGCTTAACGCAATTTTTCCGTTTTCGAAATTTGCGTTTTCAAAAGCGTTCTTTACGGTCTGGTGCATCGTTGCAATCTTCGGCTTGCAAACCATTTGGTCAAACTGGGATGCGATGGGCGGTGCTTCAACGGGTATCCTATCGGGATACGGCTGGGCATGGCTGTTAGCATTTTGGTTGCTGCTGAAAGTCATTCACGAGGCGGCTCACGGAATCGCGTGCCGAAAATTCGGTGGTGAAGTTCCGGAAGCTGGAATTCTATTTCTGCTTTTCACACCAATGGCTTACGTGAACGTCACCTCGATGTGGCGATTCGGAAGTCGATGGCATCGAATCGTCGTTGCCGCCGCGGGAATGTATGTCGAGCTGTTCATTTCGTTCATCTCAGTCATTGTGTGGAGCCGAACAGAAGGCCTCGTCGCGGACACCGCGTTCCAATTATTCATTATGTCCAGCGTGACAACGATTCTGTTCAACGCCAACCCGCTGATGCGATTCGACGGATACTTCATCCTTTCCGACGTGCTTGGCGTTGCGAACCTTTACCCAAAAGGGACGAAGTGGTTCGGTGATCGCATGAAGAGCTTGATCTTTGGAACGCCCTCAACGCCGAACCTGATTCCACGCGGCGAATTTTGGCGTTGTTCGATTTATGGAACGATGGCTTTCTTCTGGAAGATTTTGATTTCAATCAGTTTGACGATCGGAGCCAGCGTTCTGCTGCCGCACTTCGGCGTATTCCTCGCTGCGATCGGCGGCGCGTTGTGGATCGGCATGCCGCTGTACCAACAGTACCAACAAACGATCGGCAGCAAAGCAAAACATCCGATTTCACCGAAGCGACTTGGAATCAGCCTAGGCACAATCGCCTGCGTGACTGGATTGCTGTTCTTTGTGTTGGGTGCTCCAGCGACGAAGTCGGCTCCTGCCGTTGTGCAGTTTTCCAACGAGACCATCCTGCGGGCAGAATCACCCGGATTCATCGACGAAGTTTTGGTAGCGTCGGGAGACCAAGTCAAACAGGGCGACCTACTGGTTCGATTGAGAAATCAGGAATTGCTCGATGAGTTGACCGAGCTTTCATGTGACGTTGACGGATCGCGGATTCAAGTTCGCATTCATCAGCAAAATGATGAACTTGGTCTGGCGACGGTGGAAGAGGAACGTCTCATCGGCCTCGAGAAACAACTCAAAGAAAAAACAAAGATGGCGGAATCCTTGGAGATTCGTGCTCCGTTTGACGGTTTCGTTTTCCAGCGTCAGTTGCAGAACATGCAAGGACAATTCGTAGACCAGGGCGATCCGGTGCTGAACGTGGCGCAACATCGTTCCAAAGAAGTCATCGTTTCAATTGACCAACGAGAC
>CAZORS010000024.1:0-38575 GCA_964582025.1 uncultured Pirellulaceae bacterium
GTCAGGTTACCTTCGGCAGTCAGCTTCACATCGTCATCCGATGTCGCGATGCCGGTGAGCACCAAAAACGGATTTGCGGTCGCGACAGTCCCAACTTTAAGATCGTCAACGTCAGCATATCGAATTGCGCCGTCGGTCGATGCTGCAATCTCATCAACGTCGTTACCGGCGTTGTTCAGAATCGTATCGCCGTCAACACTAAGCGCTAGTCCATTGGCTGAAATGGTTCCGGTAGCCAACTGAGTCACGTCTCCGCGGGCATCAAGCAGCAAGTTGCCACCTGAAACAGAAACAGCTTGTTCAAGGGTCAGGTTGCCATTGACCGTCAGTGCAACTTCCCCTCCAACGACATCGATTCCAGACTGCGACTCCAACGTGCAGCTAGACGCGTAGTTGACTGAATTAATTTTCAAATCGATATCGTTGACGAATCGTAAATTATTATCCAACCCGGCAGCCAGATTGTTGACCAAATTACTCCCGTCAAGGTCGACGCTACTGGCTCGAAACTCGGCGTCGGCTGCAGATCCAACCAGTAGGTCGTTAGTGGTAATGACACTGCCAGCACTCTGAGAAATTGCAGTATCGCTTTGCAACAGCACTTGCCCATCAACTGCAATGGTAGTCAGATTGCCGTCAACGGAGAGCTCACCAGTCGTCAAAGCAGTATCGCCTGCTCTGAGGAAAATATTATCGACGGCGTTGATGTCTCCCACGGTCAAGTCGTTGACATCGACAAACTCGACCGTGCTTCCAGTAGCAACGACCAGATTGAAGTCGTTGTCGTTGAGCCCGTCACCAGTTGTGCTGTCGTCGGTTGTGTCTTCGGTCGAGTTAGTCGGCTCAACAGCGCGGTCGGCTCCAACAAGTTTGATTTCCCCCGCCCCCGCGTCGATGGTCGTGGTCCCTTCGACTGTGATTGCGGCACTCTGGAAAACGTCTGAGCCAAAGGTTGTCGTCACATCAAAGTTGCCCGCTCCGCCCATTCCAGCATCAACGTTTACTCCAGAAATAGTCACGTCGCCGCAGCTAGAAACAAAAGTCAGAGTGCTGATTTGGAGGTCAACTGAATTGGTTAGCTGCAAATCACCGTCGACATCGGCTGCTACGTTATCGATAACATTGGACACACTTGTAGCCAAATCAAAGTTCCCGGAACCCGAAAGCAACAGGTCCGTCACATCGATAAAGAAGGCGTCAAGAAGCGAAACATTGTTAGCTTCCAGTAACAATTGATCTGCAATGATGTCCGCGCTGATCGTAATATCATCGGCAATAAAGCGAAGGGAACCACCTCCAGACACCAATCCACTATCAATGATCAAGTTGCCGCCAGTGGCAAGAACGATGTCTCCACTGGAATTTAAATCGATATCGCCTCCGAAGCTGTTGTCTTCAAAACCATCACCGTCATTGTCACCACCGGTAAGACAGATGTGTCCCGTTCCAGTGCTAATGGTGGTATCCCCGGCAACGATCACAGCGGCATCGCCATCCTGAAAGATGTCACCATTGTTGGTGACCAGATTCAAATCACCTGTCGTGTTGATTCCGACTACTTCGATACCATCGCATTGAAGTCTGGAAATCGTGAAACCATCAGCATCGCTGTAGTTGAATGTCCCGTCCACAGAGGCCGCAAGGAAATCAGTGTTATTGTTTGGGTTGGACAGGTCAATGAGGCCGCTTCCGCTAACCTGCAGACTGTCTGTCGTGATCACTCCAGCAGCAGATTGAGAAATACCGTCGGTGCTTTGCAAGAAAACGACCGAAGAGTCGATGCTTTGGTTGATCGTGATCCCATCGGCCGAGATTCGCGCTTTCGCGGTCGCAGCAACACCTACGATGGCTTCCGCGGTCCCACACACCGAAGTGTAAGACAGGCTCTCAACGGAAAGAGCGAATGCATTATTGAAAAACAACTCTCCCGTAATATCAGCCGCAAGGTTGCTGACGTTGTTGTTGCCCGAAAGATCAAAATCTCCAGTGCCTTCGTTGGCCAAGTCTCCACCAAGTAGCAGATCGTTGGTCGTAATGACTCCGACGGCTTGGGAGACTCCATCGGCACTCTGCAGCAAGGTCTGTCCAAACGCATCAGCTGTTGAGACGTTTCCAGCAAGTGTGAGCCCACCCGTTCCACCGGTTCCAGCTCTAAGGAAGACATCATCAACCGCAGAGACGGTTTCGGCCGTGAGATCATTGATATCAACAAGTTCCACTGTCGTTCCCGAAGCAGTGACGGTCCCGACAAAGTCGTTCGTTGGATCGGTCAAGCAAATCTCTTCACTTGCTCTAATATCTGAAGTGCCGCCGACATTGACAGCTGCAGTCTGGGTCAAACCACCAGTAATGGTCAAAACAAGGTTGCCACCAACAGCAGCACCCGTGATGACTTCAATGGTTCCGCAGGTTGACGTGTACGTCAGGTCCGCAATGTTCAGATCGGTGACGTTGTTGAATGACAGATCATCTTGGAGACTGGTCGAAAGGTTATTAACCACGTTGTCCGCAGTCAAATCAAAAGCTCCAGACCCTTCAGCGGGCAAGTCACCGCCAAGCAGCAGATCGTTCGTCGTGATGACTCCTGCAACCTGGACGACACCCGCTGAGCTTTGCAACAGGATCTGTCCGTTCGCCGCGGTCGTCGTCAAGTCACCGTTGAGCGTAAGAGTTCCAGCCCCGCCCGCACCAGCACGCAGAAAAATATCGTTCGCTGCGGTGATGGTCGACGCACTTAGGTCATTGGCATCGACAAGTTCAACCGTCGATCCCGAAGCGTCAACATCACCAACGAAATCGTTGTCAGTATCATTCAGGCAGACTTCATCGGTTGCCACGAATGACGCATCGCCAGTCACGATCACGGCAGCAGATTGAGATATCGCTCCGGTTACGTTCACGGCAAGATTAGCACCAACAGAAATTCCCGTGATAACTTCAGTCGTACCACAATCTGAAATGTAAGTCAGGTCGGCGAATTCCAAATCAACGGCGTTGTTAAAATTCAGGCTTCCTTGAAGATTGGCAGCAAGGTTATTCACGACATTGTTGGCGACAAGATCAAACGTGCCCGACCCTTCTCCTGCCAGATCCCCACCTAGCAACAGCTCGTTGGTCGCGATGACTCCCGAAGCCTGTGTAACTCCGTCGGCACTCTGCAACAGAACTTGACCTGTAGCTGAAGTTGTTGTCAGTCCTCCATCAAGAACAAGCCCGCCAACGCCCGTGGCCCCAGCTCGAAGCAGGATGTCACTGGTCGCCGTCGCTGCAGAGACCGTCAAATCCGATCTGTCAGACAATTCAATCGTCTCTCCGGATAACTCAACCGCTCCGATGAATTCGTTATTGATATTTGTGAGGCAGATATCTCCAGTGGCGGAGAGCGATGTTGCTCCCGAAACAAAGACCCGAGAATCCTGTTCAAGGTCCCCATTAACGGTTATGGCAAGATCACCGTCAGTCAGAACACCGACGATTGCTTCATTGGTGCCGCAAACCGACGCGTATGTCAGGTTGGCAAATACGAGCGACACATCGTTGTTAAACGTCAAGGTTCCAGCAACGTTTGCCACAAGGTTGTTAACAACATTGTCTCCACCGAGCGTAAAGTTTCCGCCCCGTTCTATTCCCGCATTTCCGCCCAACAGTAAGTCGTTCGACGTGATCACGCCAGCGTTTTGCGTAACACCTCCGGCACTCTGTAAAAGAACTTGACCAGCTGCATCGGACGTCGTCAGACTGCCATCAAGTGTAAGCAGTCCTGCTCCGCCAACGCCGGCGCCAAGAAAAATGTCATCGACTGCATTGAGGGCACCGACGGTCAGGTCATTCGCGTCCACAATTTCAATCGTGTCGCCTGACACGGTTACCGTTCCAACAAAGTCGTTGTCGGGATCAGTCAGACAGATTTCATCAGTAGCTGTAAGATCGGCGTCCCCAGCAACTGCAACCGCTTCCGTTTGTGTGAGTTGATCGTCGACATCGACATTAAGATTGCCGCCAACAGTCACTCCAGTGACTGTAGATGTGATGCAAACAGAAGTGTAAGTAAGCCCGCCAAGCACCAAAGCGACGCTATTGGTAAACACAAGGTTGCCAGTCAAGTCTGCTGCGAGGATGTCGACAACATTGTTGCCGCCAAGCGTAAAGTCACTTCCATCCAAAAGTAATCCGTTGGTCGTAATGACACCGGAGTTTTGAATGACCGCGTCGGGACTTTGCAACAGCACCCGACCGGTTGCTGAAGTCGTTGTGACAGTTCCATCAAGAGTAATTGAACCAGAGCCATCTTCGCCGGCGCCAATAAACACACCAGTTGCACCGGAGATTTCAACAACCTGAATATCGTTTGCAGCAACAACATTTGCTGAACCGGTGGCCGCTTGAACATCCTGAATGGTGAGACTTCCAATTCCACGAACGGCAACATCCGCAGCATTGACTTCAATGACTGATCCATCAGCAACCTCAAGTTTTCCCGCCGCATCCACAGCAACCGCCGCTGCGCCGCCACCTACTTCAGTCGTCGCGTTTAACTGAATCGTGCCCCCAGAACTGATGTCGACCACAAGATCGTCCTGAAGGTCATTGATGCTTCCTCCAGTTGTCGTGATGTCGACGTTTCCGCTGGCACTCACTGATCCAATCTGAATGTTGCCAGTGGTAGAAACTTCCACCGTGCCGACGTCGGTCGAAATCGTGTCTAGGTTCAACGCGCCTGTCGCATCGACGTTGATATCACCTGTCGAAGTGGTCGCAGTCAGCAAACCACCGACTTGCGCGTTGTTTAGTGTAATCGCTCCATCGGCGGTGACGGTCGTGTCACCAGTAGTCTGCATACTGGTAGCATCGAACTGGTTGACATCATTGAAGATTGCCGTTGTGGCATTCTGAACGTCAACAACGGTGAAATCGTTTGCTTGATTGAGAGTGATATTGTCGACAGCGGAAATTTCGAGCGTTCCGCCGTGTGTAATTGCTGAAGGTGCGTCCTGCGTGAGCGAGCCAAAGTTTGCGCCGGTTCCCGTTTGCTCGAAAGTGAGATCGCCGTCAAAATCAAAATCCCCAAACTCGACATCGAAAGAGTCTGTCATCGTGCTGCGTGACAGGATTGAAGAAATTATTCCCGACGTGTTATCCAACGTCAGAACACTGCTGCCATCACCAGTTATGCCAGCTACGTCGATGCCGTCCCATTCGCCTTCGGACAAGGTGACTAGGTAAACGTTTGTGTCTAGCCCGGTCTCCTCGAACCGGACTTCATTCGCAGTCATCGCATCGAAATCTTCGAAATCAAATATCGTTAGCTGACCAGAGATTGCATCAAATCCGAAATCTGCATTTAGCAGTCGACGGCGTTCCAGTTTGACATGGCCTGCGAGGCGCTCTGTGCTGTCTTCATCGCGCTTATTGCTTTTTTTCATCAACTACCCTTTTTGCCCGAGCGTCACAAAACATAGGTCACAAATGAAATTGACGACCCAAATTCCCCAGCTTCGATATGCGGTGAATTTTATGTGTCCAGTTTAAGGATAATTATCAAGAATACCGGACGCCCTACCGATTTCACTGACAATGACCATTTTTGGAAAGATAACCGCGATGTTTCCATTCAAAACTTCTCTCATTGTGTCCGTGTTTTTGGGCGGGCTATTCGGCTTTACAGCTGTGGCTCAGGCATGGCAGTCAGAAACGCAGGCCTCTAAGAAGGTCAGTTCAAGACGCGCCATCCCGGACAACCATCTCAAGCTGACAGATAGCACCCCAGAGCTCAGTGCTGCAGCCTCCGACAATCAGCTCCAACTGAGCAATACCACCCAGCGCACTATGTCGGATAACCGGCGCAAGTTGTCAGATCCGATTCCAAACAGCGCTGCAGCTCAACGAAAGTTGTCTGATAGCAATCGCAAGCTTTCGGACTCGCCGACGCAACCAATGGAATACTCAAGCGTTGGATCCGAAGCAAGCGAGCTTAGAACCACAAGCAGTCGACGTGTTCTGTCAGACTCGGAGATTTCCAACATTCAAATTTCGTTGACCGACCAAGCTACACAACCTGATTCAGAAAGCATGCAGGCTTCAATATCGATTGAACGTTCGCCTAGCGAAGCCAACGGCACAAAGCTGATTGATTCGGTCGACCAATTCAAAGAAGAGAATGCGATCGCTACGATCAGCGCCGGCGTCCCTCAGACTCCAACGGCAACTCGACAGACGGCGTACCTGAATTCACAGGAGATTGATCTGAACACGCGGCCCGCTGGCTCTTCGTCGCTTTCAAAATCCAGTAGAAGGAACTTTCAGGGTGTTTCCAATACGGCCACAGTCGAAGCAACTCCAAAACCAATGTTCGTGAACCCTGAATCGTTTCGAGTTCCCAGCGGTGGCACCAAAGAAATCACTGGAAGTCCTGCGAGCGACAATGTTCAGTACAGCATTCCAAATGCAGGCTCTGCGGAGATCCCAGATGGTCCGACATTTTACAACGCATCGGCTCCTCGAACACCAAATTGGAAGCGTTGGAATCAAGATGAAGTTGAGGTTGACCTGCAACCGCAAGAAATGACGCCCCTAGAGTATGACAGTAATTCGAAGATTACTAATTTTTCAGATTCGGACTACGACGATGAAGATGCGGCCACAGCCTTGCCACCTGTTGGAAACATCAGCCAAAGCCTCGGATACGACCCACTAAGAAGCGCCTTCGGATCTCATACGATTGGAGACCCGTACATTGCAAGTCGGAGTTTCGCTCCTGAATTTCGGGCAGATGCAACTAGCAAAATCAAAACGTGGCGATCTCCAAACCTCAAACACCGACCACTCTATTTTGAAGATGCTGCTCTAGAACGACACGGGCAAAGCTTGCCAAAATTGCAGCCCGCTGTCTCGGGAGCTCGTTTCTTTTCTTCAGTTGTTTTGCTTCCGCAGAAAATACTCGCGACCCGACCGACCGAATGTGTGCACCCTGTCGGTTACGGCCGACCGGGAGACTGCACGGAGAATGTTCGAGAGACGTTGCCACGCAGAGGCGAATAGCTGGACAATGTGACAGCTTAGCTATCGTCCCAACTGCTTCCATCAGAGCCTGATTCGGACGGATCATCAAAGCCGACACGCTTTTGCATTTCCGAAATCGAACTCTGATCCCCATCAAGCAGCAATTGCAGCAGCTCCGGGAAGTCCAGCTTGCACCATCGAATCGTATCGCGAATTCGATAGGAAATCGGTGAATGCCTCTCTGTCTTGTAGAAGAAATCTGCAATCTTCTCTAACATCTTGATCGCCTGATCACGTTCTACAATTTCACCAGACGCGACCTGAGGTGCGGCTGCCGCTGCACCGACTCCAGCTTCGCCTTCACCTTCGGCTTCTTCTACCGCTTCGACCGGAGGGTAGCCAGAACAGCTATCGGTCGCGAGATTGCGAACAATCGAGGCCATTCGCTCCATGCTTTCAACGAATTGAAAGTTGACGATTTCAAACGTGTTGTCGCCTAAAAGTTCTCCAAGCGCGCTGTTCGTTTCTTTAGCAAGTTCGCAAGAACGTTCCAACGCACCAACCAAGTTTACATAGAATTCAACCGACGAACTGGAGGCGGCAGAAGCATAGCGGGCTTCCACACTCGGGTCAGCATCTTTTAACTTTGCCTTCTGCAGTAAGACGTACGGCAGATTGTTAGACTCTGTGATCGGCAAATAGAGAAACAGCTTATAGTTGTCAGTGACTTTGTCATCATTGCCGATGTAAACACCGCGTCGCAAAAAGCCGCCAAGCCTCTCGTTGTCACGCGGATATGCTCGATCCCCGTAGCGGGTTACCAACTCGCGAACGACTGTCAATCCAGCTTCAAATCCTTCGGGGCCGTAAATGATCAGCATTAGATGCGGCAAGTAGGAAGCCAACAAAATCGATTTAGTACTTTCGGCCAAGCAGTCGACAATCTGGTCGACAAGGCCGTCTGCGTCACGCCCGACACCGGACATGTCAAACGTATCGAGGCTGTCATCCCTAAAGGCTGTACCAAACGCTTCGCGTAAGTCCTTGTGGATGCTGTCGCCAGTCGTTTCGATCTGGGAAATGACTGAGGTGGCGGGATCTTCTGATTCTCCACACGGATCATCGCCGTCAATCGGTGCTAAGCACCTTCGAACGTAGTCGTTGAGAAGGTCGTTGTTGAATTCTGGCTCAAAGTCTCCAGCCTCATTGGCAGATCCTTCATTCGAATCGGAACTGGTAGATTCGTCTTCGGAACTGCTCTCTTCTTGCTCCTGTGAATCTTCGTCTTGCGGAGTCTCTTCCTCCGAAGTCGATTCTGTGTCTTGGTCCTCGACGGATTCTTCCTGATTTTCGACGATTGTTTCGTCTTCTTCGTTCAGTTCATCATTCATTTGAATTCAAGCCGTTGATGTTTTTTGGATTGAAAAATTGAGGCGGCTATTATGATCCCGTATCGCAAGTGCCAAGCAGTTCCGAACCGAGCGTTTTAAGAATACGCGCGTGAGTTCGACTTCCCCATGAGCGGCTCTTGCCAAGTTGACTTGCGGCCTCTGCTAACGATTGTCCTTCAAAGTACGTCAGAGTCACTAATTGCTTTTCATCATCTGGCAAATTCTTGATGGCCGCGTGAAGTTTCTGAGACAGTTCGTTCTTTTCTGCGGCTTCGTCGGGCGCGACATCGTCTCCAAGAAGTTGGTTTTCGAAGGGATTTTCCGAATCTGCTGACGAGAACACATATACCATCGCGAGGCTATCGACGTTGCTCGCAAACCACTTCGCATCATTTTCAGGACTGGATTCTGCCGAATCATCTGAATTGGCAGCAACCGTGGCGTTTGCCATTTGCATCGCCTTGTACTTGCGATACTCCGCGCGCGTCGTCCAATTCATCCTTGCTATGCCATCATAAATCGCACCTTTGATGCGGTAGTAAGCATAAGAAGAAAACTTGGTTCCGGGCTGCGGTTGATACGTTCTTGACGCCTGTGCCAAGCCAACCTGTCCATAGGAAACCACGTCTTCTAAGGTGATGAATCGGGGAAGACGTTTGTGGATTTGGCTTGCCAGAGAAATCACCAATGGCTGATGCGCTTCGATTCTCGACTCGAATGTTTCCATCGTTGTTAACCCTGTATTTTGCCAACGATCGAATTCCAAAGTCTCTCAAGTCGTTCATTCGCCAGAGGATCGTCATATAGACTCGTTGCGATCCAGTTCACACAGTCTTCGTAGTCCAACGAAAGCGAATCGATTTTAGTCGACTGCAGGACGCACCTAACCAGCTCGCAAACGTTTTCAAAATCAAAGGTCGATCGCAGCCGGTTTTCTTTAACGTAGGTTGTCAGTTTTTCGTGAAGACCGTCTCCGCCGAGATGACTCTTCGTTTGTTCCAGCAGCGACTCGAGGATTTCTTCGCGACCAGCAGCTTCTGCGTGATTCGACGGTTCCTGCTCTTCGTTTTCGAAGCGCTGTCCTTGGTTTTCTGGATTGGTCTCATTCATCATGCACCCATACTTCTAAACATGTAGATACCAACGCTCACAATCATCACCAAAGATAGAAGAAACAAGAGCGAAGAGAGCACTGAAAAAGTCCGGTCTTTTGACATCGCTTTTTCAGACCAACTACTGGTTTCCGAAAACTCCTCACACTTTGAAAACACTCCGCTCAAAAAGCCGCGTTCGGCAGGATGTTCTCCCGTCGAAGCAAAATAGCAACCCGCCAACGCAAGATCCGCGGATTCTCCGTTCGGGCTTTCCGAAGGACTCCAAATGACTGAATTTTCCAGCAAATATTCAAGCCGTTGTTGAAACTGCTGTCTAATCCGAATGACCAATTTATAGAGTTCTTTGTTCTGAGCTGCACGCGCCAACTGGCTGCTTTTTGACCAACGGTTTATCACCCAGTCCTCAAAAGAGTCACAGGCTCGCGTGATTTGCAAATCAAGATTTTTCTTATCGATCGTTGGAATATCTTCGACTTGGCACCCAGCGCCAAATCGTCCGGTAGCCGCTCGTTTACTTCCCAAAAGGTTTTGCAGTTTTGGAAATCCTTGGTCTTTCTCCATCGATGTAAACACGAAAGCGACTGGAAACGCGACGTTTGCTGATTCGCGCAATTCCAGTAGGTCCTTTTTGATCGCCGCCGAGATGGCTTTGTAGTTTTCGCGTTGGATGAATTTGTCAAAAGGAAGCGTAACGACAACGCCGTGAAATGGGACTTCTCCTGACGTGTTGGAAAGCATCAACTTCGAAAGATACTCAATGCGTTCCGATCGAGTATCGTCGTCCTCACCGTAGCTTTCCTCAATTTCGTCGGCTTCGTCGTCAGTTGATGAGGAACTCGCTTTTGCAAAGCTTCCGGAATCGTGGACATCAATCGAATCATTGGGGTCCAAGGAAGCGCCAAAATTCTCGACCGAATCCCCGTAGTCGACTTCGCTCGTGTTGGCCCCGCCGCCAATGCTGACGTCTTCAGACCAACCAGGAACACCAACAGAAACCTGCAACGTTCCGCCTCCGGCAAAAGACGTGCTACCAGCGGATCTCGATTTGATCCGCTCCAAACGTTCGTTTGTATGTGAAATCTTTTTAAGATGCAGATAGAGATTCTCGGTGGTGCCAAACCAATGCATCCATTCATTCGCTCCGCCGGGCAGGGCATCGACTTTCTTGTCCTTCATTTCGGCGTGCATTGCTTTGGAAACTGGAAGGCTGGTTCCAAGCACGAGGTAGCGATTGAAGTCAAACCAGTCGAGAGCTTGTTTCTCACGCCATCCTTCGAAGGATTTCCAGCAGCGATCGATTTCAGGATACAGAGAAGGCTTGTCACGAGTGGCCATGCGGACGCCAAAGTAGACGAGCAGGGCAATGCCAGCGGCGATTACGAAGTAAAGGATGTCATCGACGATTTCGTAGCCCGTAAACGTTACCTTTGGATATTTCCCTGCAGTGGAAAATCTACGCAAGAGAACTGCGATCAAAATGAAGATCGCAATGCAAAAAAAGAACGCCAGAGAAACTCGTGCCGCCAAAGAAAGCGAACGCGACTTGCCGCCCATGAAGCGGCCAAAAAATCGCCCGATATATACGTTGAGAACCTTAAACGGATATAACGCGTTCTCAAACAGGACGATTAACGAGCTGAGGCCACCCATGAACTGCTTTCTCTAATTGTTGCTGCTGATGAAAATCAAAATGGCCAACGATGCGACCAACACGGTAACAAACAAAAACAGACTGTTGGTGAATGAACGGTAGCCATCAAGCGGCAGATTCTCCCATTCGTTCCATTGAGTGTCTTCCCACGATTTCTTGGGCCGTTGCTTGCGAATTCGTGAAATCCTTCCCGCCGCCTGCTTTTGCCATTCCGCATCGGTCAACGGTAACTTTTTGGGAACCACGGACTTGTCACTAACTTGATAGATGCCGTGGTAGCCAAACATAAAACATATATAAAAGACTTCAAACGCATCGAAGTACCCTTTGGTATAAGCCAACTCCGCTCGCAGAAAGAACTCACTGAAGGCATTGCCCATTTTGAAATAATGAGATTCGAGAGTTTCGTCTTTCCAACGGTTGTGGTTGAGAATAATTTCTGAGTCGACCCAAGCAACGAGTGCATAAGCGGCGTACTTCCATTGCCGATCCGTATCCATCTCCGTATTGACTCGATCGAACTCGCCTTTTAGTTCGACGGTCAATTCATTGATGGTCATGCGAGGGGACCTCTCAATGATGTCCAGAAGACTTGAGATGAGAGGGTCGACAACTTTTTGGTAATCTGGCGACATAAGTTGAAAGACTTTTTGTAATCGAGATTAACAATCGAGATTAACTCGACTGCTTTTTGACTGCAAACAAAGAAACTTGGTATTGAAAAGTCTTTTGGTTGATCGAAACGGTGACCCTCTCTGTTCCAAGGTCGGTTTTTGGCGTTTGGAGGTTCTGTTGGTCAATCCTTAAGCAGATAGTACCTGACTGTTGAACAGCATCCCAATATCCGTTTCGCTTAATGTCGAAATAGACCCAGCCCTTCCTCTTCGGCAAGTTTGGTTTACTACGCTCAGCGTTGGAAAACGTGACGCCTTCTTCTCGCTGGACAAAATAGCGGTCAATCTTTTCATGACTCCCTATTTTCCAATAGAACTCACTGGCATCGTCAAGGTACTCGCCAAAGAACAGCTTGCTGTCTTCTTTCGTCATCCAATCGTAATTAAAAGCAAGGTAGAGTTGCCATTCACTCTGAAACATTTCAGGCGGAACGGCAGCCTTCATGATCACGTCAGACCCCGATTCGGTTTGCATTGATTCGGCAATTAAACCAATTCGCTTGATATCTGTGTCTGCAGGCGGAACGAAATTCCGTTCAATACGTTGCCACGACCATGAGATTGCCTGATAAATGTCGTCGTGATCGTATCTGGGATAATTGACAAACCGCTCTCGGTCCGGATCGACAATCGCCAGCTGACCAATGACTTGGCATAAGTGCTGGAAAACTTGAAACGGATGACAGCCAGGCGACTGGTTGTGAGTGACAAGCCATCCGCGAAGCTGACTTAGCACAAAATATCGATAGACCGGCTCACTAAGTTCCTGATTTGAAATTCCCGAAACGCCGAAGCCAGCGGCATCAAGGTAGTCGATCAGCAATCTCAGATAGCCAGACAGCCGATCTTCCATTTTTCTGAAATGTTGCTTCGACTGTTCGGTGGCAAGCGAAACTGAAGTTGGCGGTAGGAAGGTCGATGAAACTCTTGGAATCTGACCACCTTGTGATTCGGTCAGCTCCAACTGTGCAATCGGCATGTACTCGAAATCGAGGCTGCGTTGGTCAGAGCAAGTCAACACTGCCTTCAATTTCTTGAAGACAATCGAACGGTCATTGCCGCCGCTATAAAGATCGAAGACAGACTCTTCGAATTCAAAAAAACGCGAATTGTCTGTGTCAGTAGATACGTTAGCGCTATTCGGTTTGGCAATCGAGAAAGCAAGGAACACCGTAACGGGTTGATTGGACTCCAGTCTTTTCTTTACCTCACCATCATCACAGGACCGCAAATCGAGCCGTGGAACTTCGCCACTTGCAAATGAGAAAAGCGTGCCGCCTTTGGTAAGCCCTGACGTACGTTCAAGCGTGAATTGCCAGTCATCGAATCCAGCAGGATCAATCTGGATGTTTCGAAAACCGTATTCAAACGGTCCAGATACATTGGCACTAAGGCCGAGCTGTTGTTGGAAATGGGCTTCTTGCCGCTGAAAATGTTGCGGTAGCAGAAACATGCCCTCCTTCCACGAGACAGAGTGATGTTTCATCGAGGATAATGTTCCCAAAAATTCCGCTTAAACCCGTTAACTAGCATACCTACACGATAAGATCATATTCAAGGGGGAAATAGGACGCTTCAGTTGGAGGATCAGTCTTTTTTTTGCAACATAGTTTTAGAGTCGACGTACATTCTTCAAAGAACGCTGTCTGTGAAGAGATCCATTGAGCCGTATTCTCCTTAACCCTGTAGATCCCAGATTCGGAGTTTCAATCCGACTTCTGGTTGGTCAATTCTGTACCGTCGGGTCATCTCCGGCGGCCGATCACTGTCTGCGCGCAGCGGGCATTGAGGCCATGCACTGTCGTGTCGGTTGTAGACTCAATGGCGGATTCTTGGAGTGTATCAATGATGAGTCCACAGTTTTGGTGAACGGGGTTCCAAGAAATCGGGCGCGTCTTTCCAACGGTGACCAGATCAAGATCGGAATTGTCGAACTGAAAGTCGACATGCCAGAAAAGGTTGAAAAACGAAGCTTTTCGATTTCGTTCGCAGACGACGATAGCCCAGAGGGCGTGGGCTCGATCGCAGGAGAAATTCTACCGTCAACAGAGGCCATTGAAGAAGTTGACACGCCACTTGAGAGAGCATCTGAGGACAAAGAGGATGCCTTCGAAATTGGAAATTTCTTTGAAGCCGATGACGATGAAGACACAGCTGAAATTTTTGGCGATGGCGATGAATCTGACTTGGACTTGATGGAACATGCTCCCGACATCCCAATGTCAACTCCAGAAGATGAAATTAAGAACACGCAGCCCGAACCAAGAAGTCGCCCTGACCGAAAGGCTGTATTCGAATTTGATTCTGTGGACTCCGAAGATACGCCGTTTACCGACGAAGATCTCGCGGCGGTGGAGAACAGAGCGGGAAACATGTCCGTAGAGAACGCGGATTTCTTCTCCGCTGAACTCGCGTTTGCCAATGTCAGTGAGGACGAAGCTGAATCTCCAAATGCCGGCGTGGATGCTGGTTACGGCTTTGAGAATTCCGATGCTGAGAGTCGGATTCCAGGTGGTTCTTCACAGGGAGGCAAGTTTTGGAGATGGATCGGGAGCACCGTTGTGCCTGCCATCGAAGTTCTTGAACATAGCGATGAAAAACTCGTTTGTTACCGCGTCAGCGAGCATACTGAGCTTTCCCAGTGTTCGTTTAAGAATGTGAGAGAATCGGTCGCCAGTCGAAGCGAGGATTCTATTTTTCTCATCTCAGAAAATGATCCGATGGATGTGACGCGATTCCTGATTGCGAAACGCTGGAACGAAAGGATGCGGCATCCTGAAGCACTCAGCATGTCAATCTCGATTTTGCCCGCCCGCCATGTCGGCGCTCTTTTTGAGCAAGTCGATGCGATTGTACTAGTTCAAAAAGGCGACTTCAGCCTTCTTCGAATCAACGCCAGCTAACACCAACGATCGCTTATTTGGGCGATGTTGCAGGAGGCAGAAATTGAGGCTGATAAGAATGCTTCTTACCCAACCCTCTGGCAGGCAAGTCGCTGGCTTCCGGTTCTTCGCTGTCGGCTGGATCTTGGATAGTGATCGGCATCGGCGGAGAATCGAGCGTTGCTGTTCCTGAATCACAGGCACAGATCGCCTGCCCACAAGATGTACACCCGGTCGAAACCGACTGCGTTGATTGGCCGCAGCCGCATACCGACGAATCAGAACCACATTGTAAGCAACTTGATGACTGTAGTGCTGACCCCTTGGCAATCCCCACAGGTGGATCCTGCATGACATAATTCATCGGCTTCGTTAGCCGGGAAATTCTTTTTCGGTAGTCCGAGTCTGCTTTACCGTCTGACTGACTTTCTGCCAATCCAATCCCATGGTAGTTGAGAAACGTGGCTTTCTCGAAGTGTACGTTTTTGATCGCGATGGCATATTCGACTTCCGCGTTGATGAATTGAAGCTGTGCTTCCAAAATCCGTCGTTGTGCTTCGAGAAGAACATCATACTGAACACGGTTCGTCTTGAGTCGCTCCTCGGCCTGGCTACGATATTCTGTAGCTGCAGCAAATCGTTGCTCAGCACCAGTCATCGTGTTGTAGGCTCGTCGACATTCGGCAATCGCGTTGCTCAAGTCGAGTACAATTTTGCGTTCCTGCTCCTTGAGAATAATCCGCTCTCGCTGAACAGAAAGTTCTGCGTTTCGAACACCAGCATTTGCTCGGCGGAAGCCGACTGGTAAAGCAATTTCGGCACCGACTTGGATCTCTTGGAAATCACCCGAGAAAAGATCTGAGATTGCATCCGACTGAGCGTCCGCTGTATCTACGCCGGCGTTGATATCATCGATCAAAGTTGAACCGGTTCCAGTGAGGTGCTTGCCCAAACCACGCATGCGATAGTTCCCAACAAGGTCAACTCGTGGTAACAGGAAGTTTCGGGCTGCTGTCAATTCGAGTTCCCTCTGCTTGATCGTCCATTTCTGACGACGTACTTCTGGGCGGCTCGTCATTGCAGATTCAACTGACCTGTGCCAGTCGAACGCCAATGCAGCTTTGATTGGTTGATCAGCTGGCTTAAGAAGCGTGCCATCAGTAATTGACATTCCAAGCAAGTATCGCAAGCGTCTTTCGGCTGTTCGAACACCGACGCTTCTGCGGAAACTTCCGCCTGAACTCCCACTGTTGACTTGCGTGCCATCAATCAGACGACCTTCCATCGATTCGATCAAAGCCAGTTCGAAACGCAGCAACTGTTCGTTCGCACTGGCAAGTTCCAGCTTTCCAATCTTTTCCTCTTCCTCGAGGACCTTCGTTTTTTCCGCTACTTTGGCCGCTGCATCACGAGCCGCTGTTTGAGCCTCAAGCTCTCGATAGGCAAAGTATAGATCCCAATAAGCATTCTCAACATTGCTGACAAATTCTCGAACTGAATCTTCGAAGTCAGCCAGAGATATTTCTGTATTGGTTCTGGCAATCAAGACACCGTTGTAATTGCCGGGGACGCGACTCGGTCCAGCAATTCGGTTGAAAAGGCTTCCGGAACCTTGCATCAAAGGATGACGAAAACCAGCATCCACAATGGCTTCCCAAGCAGAGCCGAAGCGATTTCCGGTTTGGTTGTTGGCGTCGTAGTTGAATGACGTACGCGATGTAAATTGGGTGCCGGTCGCGGCGACCTTTGAGAGTTCGAATTGACTCGTCAGCAAGTCTTGCTCAAAAAGACCTTGATCACCAGAGAAGCGATTGTTGAATGGTCGAGAAATGTTTTCGAAGAAAAGACTTGAAGCCAAATTTGTGTCGAACGCGCTTAAGGCAGCGTCTTCGCCAGCGAGTGGATTTGTATACTGAAGTGCAGGGTCAAGCGCTGTACGAACTGACGAAGACTGGTTGACAATAGTCCCGCCGAGCTCTCGGAACACCTCAGAATTCTGCAATGCATCCATGACGCATTGCTCGAGTGTAATCGTGCGATAGTTGACGTTGTTGTAGTCAATCGCCGTGTCAGGAGAGATGCTCGAAATGTCCGTTGGGCAATCAGATTCGCAAAGCGTCGGATCGGACAACTCAAGGTATTTCGCTAGCCCGGTCGAAGGCGCAGTCGCATTGTCGGGAACGAAAGAGGTGTTCAGCTTGCGTGCAGTTTCACAGCCACCCGTCAATCCGATCACCCCGTAGGCGAACAACACCAAGAGAAATGATTTGACAAAACTATGTCGCATTTCTGTTTCTTTCTTGATCCGGACAACGAACAATAGCGTTACAGTCGAAAAAACCGTTACTATCAGAGAGATCGAGTATTTGTGGGCAATCCTCCAACTGAATTTGCCAAAAACGGAGAAATGTGTTTACCAGACGTATATTTCGCCTACTCTTCATCGATAGCACATTCATGAGATCTAACTGATGGTCAAAAATCTGGGAGAGACTGGCAATTTTGATTTGCAGACGCTTGATGTTCTGCTGGATTCCATTTCGGAATCAGCTTCTCAACCCGGCATTTCTCGCCAAGACTTCTACCAGCAGACTGCAACGAAACTGAAAGATGGGACTGATTCCCTCGTATCTGTAGTCTGGGTTTCGGATGGGAAAAAGCAACTTCGCGTAGCCGGACATAGTGGCTGGAAAGCGTTGCAAAATCCGGCCAAAAAACAATTGCAGGCCCTTGCTAAGCAGCAATTCGAATCCGGAGAGATTAAAGAACGTTTCAAAGATCTTTCGATTGGAAGAGTCTTTAGTGAGATGTGTCAGCCAGCGAACGGATTCCGATTTCTGTACATGCTTGTGCGACCATCGGGAGAGCAAGAACTTGTTGGGCAAGTTTTTCACGATCTTGTTGCCGAAGTTGCCGGACAAATCGAGATCTACGAGAACGCGCGAAAAGCGGAATCCCCAAACGAATCCGCACGCGACATTTCCCATCTCGCGCAACTGGTTCAAAACGCGGGAAAGTCCGCCAGCGTGAAACAGCTGGCTTTCCACCTAGTCAACGACTTTGCAAAAATAACGAAAGCCGATCGTGTCTCGTATCTCGACAACTCGGGAAAAATACGGGCAATCAGCGGTGCAGCAGCTATCTCCCATAAGACTTCCATTGTCCGCGATTTGACTCGTTTGGGAAAGATCGTGCTCGCGTCCCGTGACTCACTTGAGTGGCAGGGCGAAGAAATCAGCTTTGATGGTCGGCGACTTCCAAGAAATGCTCGAAACCTAATCGAATCGACAGGAACCAATATTGGCTACGTCCTCCCATGTGAAAGCGAAGGCAAATTGTATGGATCTGTGATCTTCGAATTTTTTGGCAACTCGGCGCACTCAGTTGAAGAACGGCGACTAATCGGCGAAGTGATCGAGTTTTCCGCGCCGGTGATCGCACGAACCAGTCAGTACAATTCGATACCGGGAATCCGCTTTCAAAACCTTCTTTTCAACCGAGTGCTTGGTAGTCCAGTTCGAACCATGTTCTGGTTGCTTACGCTGGCAGCAGCTGCCTGGCTTGCCTGGTATCTTCTGTTTCTGGTTCCACGCCCATTCGAAATCTATGGTGACGGAACTTTGGAGCCGGTACGAAAGCAGCACGTATTTGCAAGAACCGATGGCGAGATAAAAAGCCTTTTGATTGAAGAAGATGCAGAAGTCGTCGAAGGTCAAAAACTGCTGCAAATTGATTCGAGGCAACTTGAAAAGGAAGTCATTAAGGTCGAAGGAGAAATCGCAGAAGTTCAACAACAGCTCCGAAATTACGCACTGACAGAAGTTGACGGAGACGTCGACGATGTTTTGGAAGAAGAAGCAAGGCGTGCATCTGAGGTTGAGCGCTTAAAGATTCGACTAAATGGTTTCACTGAACGATTGGCCTTCTTTGAAGAGCGGCAAGAAAAGCTCGAAATCGTTGCCCCGCTCGCAGGCATGGTGGTCACACCGGATCTTCGTCGGCGCCTAGTTGACCGGCCGATCAATCGCGGAGACCTGTTGATGACGATTGCTCAGACGCAAGGTGAATGGCAAATTGATTTGGAGATTGCCGATAACCGAGTTGAATTTATTGAAAACGCAATCAAGGAGCAGCATCCCGAGCCGTTACAAGTTGAGTTTCGTCTAATGTCAGATTCGTCCAAAACGTGGATCGGCGAACTTAAAGGACTCGACTACCGAAGTGACGTTAACGAGGCTGACGGGCAAAGTCATGTCACGGCAACCGTTTCAGTTTCAGAGGAAGAACTCGATCGTTCGCTAAGAATTGGCACGAGAGTATTTGGGAAAATCAAGTGCGGGGAACGCAACTACTTCTTCCTATTGAGCTACGAGTTAAACAATCGAATCCGCGAATGGTTTTTTTGGTAGGTAGAGACAAATGCAAAACATGTTGACGACATATCTATGCTGCATCGCAATGATCACGACCCTCTGTTACTCCCAAAGCGAAGCCGTGGCGCAGGATCACTTTGTTGCCAAAGACGCCGTCTTACGAATACACGAATCGCGAGACATTGCAAGCAAGGCAGCGGGAATGATTTTGAAGAGCACGATTCGTGAAGGAAGTCTTGTCAAAGACAAGCAACTCCTGATGGAAATTGACTCGAGGCTTGCCAAGCTGAACGTCGAAAAACTTGTCAACGAAAAAGAAATCGCTTCTCGGGAAGCCGCGTCTACCGTGGAACTTGATTTCATGACGAAGTCAATCGACGTGGCCAAGACGGAGCTTTCGAGGGCTCTTCAGTCCAACAACCGGTTGCCTGGAGCCGTTCCGAAATCAGAGATCGACCAACTGAGACTCGTCGCCGAACGGGCGATCGCTGAAAAGCAAAAGACAGCGTTTGAAATGCAAATCATGGCAATGCAAACAACAATTCGCGACATTGAGTTGAACGTTGGCAAAAGGCAGCTGGCGGATCACCAAATAAATTCACCTATCGATGGAAAAGTTGTAGAGATTTACAAAAAGGAAGGTGAATGGGTAAATGCCAGTGAGCCCGTTGCGAAGGTTGTGCAACTAAAAAAACTCAAAACTGAAATCAAGGTTCCCGCATCGATTGCATTGGATCAACTCGTCGGCACAAAGGCTGTTTTTTCACCAGCCTTGGATTCCCTTGAAGGGGAAACATTTGAGGGGACGGTGACGTTCGTATATCCCGAAGCCAACCCGGTTAATCGCCAAATGAAAGTTTGGGTAGTAATTGATAATCGAGAACTGAAACTTGTTCCCGGACTCGTCGGAAGTGTGAAATTGCTTCGCGAACCCGTCGAACCGCAAAACGTGAAAACGATCTCCGCTCGCTAGAAGACAATGTCGCAAAGCCCCATCATTCCTTGGCAAACAAGAAGCGATCTCAAGGTAGTTAACCTTGGCGGTCAGCTGGAGCAAATCTACGCAGTCAAAGATGTGGTTGGCAACGAGTTCTTTCGTTTTGGTGAAATCGAGTTTTACATTCTCGAAGCACTGAAGAAGACCATTACACTCGACGGACTCAAACGCTTAATCGAGGATCGGTTTGGTTTTTCGCTTGGAACGCGAGAAGTCATGGCGTATTTGAATCATTTGGCATCGGATAATTTGCTGGTTGCGAAGGGGCTCGGTGATGGAGTAAGGCTCTTTCGTCAGCACGAACGAATCCACTCAACTGGATACCTTCAAAAAGTCATGGGCTTGATGAGTATCAAGCTTCCCGGTTTTTATCCGGGGCCCATGTTGTCAGTGCTTCGGCCAGTGGGCATGTTATTGTTCAATCCGGCCGCCGTTGCTGCCGCCACGATCGCTTTTTTGGCAACCGCCGTTTTCGCAATCCTGTCCTGGCAATCTCTGGCAACCAGAGTTCCGTCAGTTGCGGAACTGCTCTCCGTTGAACACCTTTTTTTAATGGCGATTGGATTTGCGATCGCAAAGGTGTTTCACGAAATCGGACACGGACTTGCCTGTCGCCAAACGGGACATGAATGCTCCGAGATGGGAGTCCTGCTGTTGGTCATGATTCCGTGCCTATACTGCGACGTTTCCGATATGTGGACGGCAAAGAGCCGATACAAACGGCTGCTCGTTTCACTTGCAGGTGTTTTTGTCGAGCTTTCATTGGCGACGCTTTGTTTTTGGGGCTGGTACTTCTCGATTGATGGCACGTTTAACCGATTCCTGTTTGGGATGATGTTGGTCACATCGGTCAACACGCTGTTTGTCAACGGAAATCCACTGATGAAATATGACGGCTACTATGCGCTGTCGGACTTTTTGAAAATCCATAACCTGTCAACAATTGCTCAAAAATGTCTTAATCGAACCATCGATGGGTTCTTCTTTGGCATGGAGCCTTCACTGACACTACACCAAAAATCACACTGGTTAAAAGCCTACGCCGTCGGGTCAGTGATCTATCGCTGGATCATCCTGTCGGCAATTGGATGGATGGCGTGGACGTTTTTCGAAAACCAACAACTGTTGATGTTCGGTCGTATTGTGATCGTCGTTCTTTTGATCATCGCAATTTTGCCAATGCTGCTAAATTTGCAGCGGTTTTGGCGCAACGGGTGGCGATTTGGGATTCGTTGGGTCAACACATTATTCTTCTTGGCAGCTGTCGGAGCGATCGTCTGGCTGGCCAGTCAATTTGAGTTTGAGCACCGAGTTAGCGGCCAAGCAATTGTTAAACTCGCAGACGCAAAACAGGTTTTTGCTCCGGACGCCGGGGTCATCGTCGCTAGTATTTCTGACGGTGACGAGGTCGAAGCGGGAGATCCGATTGCGAAAGTGATCAACGACGAACTCCTTCTGGAAAAATTGATTGCCAATGAACAGGTGAAAGATGTTTCAGCGCGGCTTGCGGCTCTGCAGCACAACAACGAAAAAACTGCCGCAGCCGAAATCGAATTTTGGAAGAAACGCAAGGATTCTTGGAGTCGAAAACTAGACGACATTAACAGGCAGATTTCCAAGCTTTCCGTTGTATCCCCTAGCAAAGGAAAATTTGTAGCTCAGTTGCTTCCTAGAGTCAGTCTTGCTGAAGCAGAAGAGGTTCTGGTTGCGCAGAATGGGTCATGGGCTCACGACGAATACGCCGGTGGATCAGTGGAACGAGGGGAAAACTTGGGCTACGTTGCTGATCCGGCAACTTTTGAGGGCACGGTACAAATTGCAGAAAAAGACATCGAGTTAGTTGAAAAAAATCAGGAAGTGCGCATATTCCTACCTTTCAAGAAGCAGTTCTTTGTTGGGAATGTCACGAAAATTTCAGCAGAAAGCGAACCAGTTGCCGGAGCGGAGTTGGCAAATTCTGGAGCTGAGGCTGAGGACGAAATTCGATTCTATCGGGTCGAATTTCAGTTTCCTTTCGACGAGCGCGTTAGAATAGGATCTTCAAGAAAAGCAGTCATCCTCTGTCGAAAGACCAATGTCTTTCAATGGACAGCAAGATGGATACACGGCACCTTTTGGCTTTAGAGTTGGTAGTACTCCGATGCGTGCGAAAATTAGTTATGAGGATAGCCGGGGACGGACACTGACTACTCAGGTTCGACTTGGGCAAAGGTTGGTGGTGGGTTCGTCCTTTTCAGCCGACGTTGTTCTCGGAGATACTGCCGGCGTAGTCAGCGAGCATGCCGAGCTTTATTTAAAAGCAAAAGAGTTCTCCATTCGTAATCTCACTGGGAATGCGGATACGGTTCTCGTCAATGGGAAGTCGACATCAAAGTCGGTTCTTGCCGATGGAGATTCAATTGAGATCGGAAGCAACAAGCTCGCAATTTCTATAGATGCCCAGAATTCACAGAAGCCGACATCCAACGAGTCAAGCAATGCTCTAACGGACGCGAAAGCGGTCGCGGGGGTAAGCAACTCAGCGGTAAGCAACTCCCAATCGAATACGCCAAGCGATGTGTCGGTCGAAAACGAAAGCTTCGAACGCCACGGCAACGTCTCCGTAATGGTGATTGAGAGTTTTGGCGAATCGGTGTTCCCATTGATCGCACCTCCTGAAGCACCTTGGAGTTGTCATCTGATTTGCAACCACCAGCGAAGCGAGAGTACGTCAGAGAAACCTGATTCAAGCAATTTCCTTAAGGTTGGACCACCAGAAATCACAGAGAACAACGACCTTTTTCTGGTGCCTGTTGAAGACCAAGCAAAGCTCGACGAGTCTTGGGTTTCTTACCTTGAGAAGGACGCTGGTCTAATCGCGATCAACGCGACTAGAGAAAACGAAAGTGCCATCGAGGAACAAAAATTTCAGTTCCTTGCTGCATGGTTCATGATTCCTTCAACACTAAAGTTTCATCTAACTAACGGTTCCCCATTGTTGCTTGAAAAGGTATTTGGCCTTTTCGATTTCTTGGTGGTTTCCGATGGAGCAGGCAGCAGTCAAATCATCACAAACGACATGAGCATTGACAGCTTTGATAGCTTCCTAGATCGAATCAAAGGAGTAGATCGAATCAAGGGAGCAATAGAGTGACTCTGATCATCGATGTTTCTTGTCGTGGGGTTGATCAAACTCGACGCCTACAGCTCGAAGAAGGTGAAGAAATTGTGGTCGGTCGCGACAACAGTGAACTCATCTTACGAAAAGACCAAACGCTCTCTAGGCGTCATTTTGCTTTGAGATACGCAAACGGTTCGATCACTGTCAAACATCTTTCCAAAACCAATCCAACGCTCATGGCTTCGGAAGGTTCGAGTGAATTTCAACGCATCAGCGAAACACAAACAGAATCCAGAACATGCCGAATCATCGCTGGACACCATCGATTCGTCGCCACTCTTGAATCTTACGAGTCTGCAACGATCTCGGGGGACATCAACGAAATCTGGAGCGACTTTGAAGAGCAGGATGAAGTTCAAGAAGTGGAGCAAGCAAAAATAAAGCCGCCTGTTCTGGATTCCGAAAACAACAAAACAGTAGAGCAAATCGAGAAACCAGTTTTCACTTGGGATGATTCGGTCGACGAACAAATGGAGTCGCCGACCATCGTTGACGTAGAAGTAAAGCCTCGGAAACCCGAAGAAACGCTGCCCAAAGGTCCGACCTCCCTTCCCAAAGACATCCCCGCCCCAAATCCGCGATCGGAGCCAATTGAGCCCCCGAAAAAAGTGGAACAACCTGATTCCTTTCCGGATGATTTCTTCGATTGACAATTCCGTCGTCAGAATTTTCGTCCGAATTACGGTCAAACGGTTTCTATGAGTCTGTCGGACGTTCAGATTAGGAAGGTCACGAAGACTGGGGCTACGAGCTCATTTTTTTTTGGGCATTTTGTTGAGTCGGGAAATCATCCCGCTACAATGAATGGCCGGCAGGATGGGATATCGGCTGACTAAAATGGTCTCCCCTGCCAACTAAATCCTTTTTCGAGAGATTCTATGGCAAGCAAAAAGATGGCAGCGAAACAAGTCGCTGCAAAGAAGAACAAGACAAGAACTCACATCTGGTACGAAGTCGAGACTGGTGGCGCAATCGAAAAAAAGGATATTCCTTTTGACATCGCGGTCATGTCTGATCTCTCAGGCGACAACACCGACAAACGCGATCTTCGTGACCGCCAATTTGTCGAAGTAAGTGATCCTGCGAAATTTGATGACCTTGTGAAAAACATCAAACCGAAACTCGAGGTCGAAGTTGACTTCGGTGAGCCAGGCAAAGAAACGACTCAGAACGTTGCACTTGATTTTAAGTCCATGGAAGACTTTGGTCCTGAAGCGATTCTTGCGGCCATCTCGAAGCAAGTCCCATCCGTTGCGGCCATGAAGGATCTTCGTGAAGCCCTTCTCGAAACCCGGCAGAACGTCAACGTCAGCCGTGACTTTGAAAAGAAGCTGAAAGAGATGCTCGGCAACCCTGAAGCCCTCGCCCAACTCCGTTCGGAGTTGGACAAGGAAAAGAGTTAACTTTTTGCAGTGGATCCAAGAGACCAATTTGAAAGGGCATCATCGTGGCCGAAGAAGAACAAGCACAAGAACAACAAACAACTGAAACAACGACCCAAGAATCATCGTTCCTAGACCAACTGGTTGACGCGACTGGAGGAGATTCGTCGCGGGAAGATGCGAAGGGCTGGCTCGAAAAACTTGTTATCGACGCCGAACAGGGTCAGTTTCGCATCGAGAAAAAGACACTTGGTGCAATCGACGATCGTATTCGCGAACTTGATGAGCGATTGAGCGTTGAAGTCAGCAAGGTTCTACACCACTCAAAATTCCAAAAGCTGGAAGGCTCTTGGCGAGGGCTGCAACGGCTCGTTGAGAATTCGTTGCTGGGAAGTGACCTTCGAATTCAAGTCATGGACATCGCCAAAGATGAATTGCTTGACGATATGACATCGTCAAACTTTCAGAGCACGATTCTGTACGACAAAATTTACACTCGCCGGTACAACACCCTCGGTGGAATCCCGATTGGTACCATTGTCGGCGATTTCGAGTTTTCGCATGCTGCGACAGACGTCAAAGGCTTGGCAACGATGGCCAAAGTTTGTGCCGTTTCCCATGCTCCATTCTTGACTGCTCCGTCTCCAAAGATGTTTGGCATTCCGGAAGACAAAGGCTGGGAAGTTCTCGAAAACCTCGATGATACTGCGATTGAAAATCGTTTCTTGAATCCAAGTGTGGTCGAAATGACCGACTGGCGAGCGTTCCGGGAGATGGAAGATTCGCGTTACGTATCAATGTGCATGCCGCGTGCGATGTCACGATTGCCTTACGGCAACAGTGATTGCGAACAGCAAGTCAAATCTTTCAGCTACCAAGAGTTTCCTCTCGGTGAAGATGGAAATCCTGAACAGACAGCAGCCGACAAGTACTGCTGGATGAACGCGGCGTACACAATGGCACAATGCATGAGCGATGCATTTGCCTACTACGGTTGGGCTGTTGGTATTCGTGGACTCGAAAGTGGCGGTAAGGTCGAAGGCCTTCCGATTCACTACTTCACTTCCGAGCATTCTGACACACGTGTTCAGTGCCCGACTGAGGTCCCTTTGCCGATGAGTAAAGACGCAATTCTTGGAAAGGTCGGTTTCCTACCGTTGCTCTATGAGTTGAACACCAATCATGCAGTGTTCATCGGTGGTCAGACCGTGCATAAGCCGAAACAGTACGATGATTCAGCTGCTGGAAACGCGGCAACAGCGAACGAGAATCTGTCCGCCAGATTGCCATACATCATGGCGGTATCACGTGCCGCTCACGCCTTGCAACCTATGCTGAGAATTCAGCTGGGCAAGTCGAAAGAAGCTGATGAGATTGAGGATTACATCCACACTTGGTTTGTGAACAACTTTGTTCTCGATCAAGACAAAGCCAGCGAAGAAGCAAAAGCGCGAAAGCCATTCCGCTTTGCCGAAATCAAAGTGGTTGAGGATCCAACCGACCCAGGAGTTTACAACGTAACTGCTCAGTTGCGTCCACACTTCCAGGTTGAAGAGATCAACGTTTCCATGTCGCTGGTTGCCAGCCGCAACGAGTCGTAACGGACGGCAATGTGGAAGCAAAGGAAATAGATATTGCGGATTCAGAGGATTTTGGTCGTTCTCTGAATCCGATCTTCCTTGATTGGCTACTGTTCTGTGACCAGCGCAAGGTCAGGAATCTCGATGAGCTTGCTACGGCAATTGCCATCACGATTGAAGAGATTGACCAGATGTTGGTCTCGGTCGTTCGCCAAATTCTGGGCAACGAGCGGTTTCGCCAGTTGGAAGCTTCGTTCCGAAGTATTCACAATCTAATTTCACTTGGAACTTCAGCTGATCTTTCTATTCGAAACATGCCGAAGTCGAGGACCGTCAATGTTTTTGTCCTCGACATCTCTGCGGAGGAGCTTTCCTCAGATCTCAACGCCAACTCGTATCGCCAAACGTGGATCTATGACAAGCTTTTTCGGAAGCGGTTTGACTTTTTGATTGGTGAACAAAACATCGAACTGGAAAACTATTCCTCGATCTTTCCGTTCAGCTTGATGATCGTCGACTTTGATTTTGGCTTGAAAGAAAGTGATCGCGAGCGTGAACGTCAGATAGGTTTGGAGACATTGCGAAAACTTGCCCGAATTGGCGAAGAGTGTTTTTGCATGTTCCTCGTGAACCTGGCGCCAAACTTTTTCGGTGATTCGATTCGCAACTTCGATCAGCTGGAAAACGTCATCGACGTCAAGGCAATCATGCGCCAACCGCGGTATGCTCGCTGGAATGATTTTCGTCAGCAGGAGTATTCCCGCATGATCGGTTTGACAATGCCTCGTGTATTGATTCGAAAACCGTATCGCAACTATCGAATGGGTTCGTCGGTCGATGCTGAAGGTGTTGTCTCGCCAGCGACAGGAATTCTATTCAGCGAGCACGATGGATTCGAATCGTCCGACAAACTTCTCTGGGGCCGTTCCTGTTTCGCCGTCGCTCAACCGATTGTCAGGAGTTTTCGACTCTACGACTGGTTCTCAGACGTTTGCGGTGTCGATCGTGAACCAAAGCACCTTGCGACCGAAGAAGAACCTGTCGATCCTGGCTATGACGGAGGCTTGATCGGCCAGTTACCCGCCACATTTTTCGACACCGATGCAGCTGGAGTCGCAAGCTACCCTCCAACTGAGATTGTAATTTCGGAAAAGGATGAAGGCGTTTTTAGTTCACTCGGACTCATTCCGCTGTTTTCGGTACACCAGTCTTGGTACGTCGCCCTTCTGTCGTGCCAGTCGGTTCAGGCCGCCAAAGCAATGGGAAGTGAAGAAGCAACAGCCAACCTGCGTTTGTCCTCGATGTTCAATTACATGCTCTGCGTTTGTCGCATGGCACATCGACTCAAAATCGAATGCCGGAATCAAATCGGAAAGTCGGTTGGCCCCGACGAAATTCAGGATCACATGCAAGAATGGTTAATGCAGCATTCAAGCGGACAGAATCGCGGACTTGAACAGAAAATGATCAAGCCGTTCTTTGACGAAGCGACAGGGTTTTTCGTCTATGAAGACATCACGGACCCGGGCCGCTATGACTGCACCATTCGACTCTGTCCGCACCATAAATATGACAGTGGACGGACTCGTGTTATTTTCGAACCCGTTTCTTTGCAAATGCAACTCAATTCCAACGAGGATGGCTAACGATGGATGAACTTATTGCCCTATTCAATCAGGGAAAACTCACCGAAGCCATTGAAAAGGCAAACGCGGAGGTTGCGAAAAACCCTCGCGACATGCCGCTTCGCCTCGTGCTGGTGCAACTGGTTTGCTTCACTGGGAACTGGGATCGGGTTGAGAAAGTCGCCAAACAACTCAAGGCTCTCGATTCAGATCAGGAGCACATCGCACTGACCGGAATGGTGGACAACCTCTCGATTGGAGAACTCCAGCGAGCAGCTGTTTGGCAAGACGGAATGGTTCCGGAGTTTATCGAGACTCCGGACGAAGTTACAAACAAGCTCCTATGGGCGCTGTCTTGTCTTCGGTCAGGTGAAACTGACGACTACCACGAAGCGATGGATTTTGTCCTGGAGAAAACTCCAACGGTCAAGTTGACGGTCGACGGCAAAGAGCATGTTGGATTTCGTGATCTCGACGATGTAACGGCGACTGTTTTCGAAGCCTTCACCGTTCAAGGCAACTATATCTGGCTGCCACATCACCTTGTTAAATCGATCGACGTATCACGACCTACTCGACTCGTTGATCACCTTTGGAATAAGGCTCGGATGACGTTGCACGATGGCAGAAGCTTGGTTTTCTTCATGCCGGGAATCTACTTTAATTCAACCGACGAATCATCCAATGACTTTCTAAAGCTGGGCCGAGAATCGCATTGGCCCGACTCGGAAGACATTGCTGTTGAGTTGGCGTCGATGGGGCGGGGTCGTCGTGTTTTTACCGCTGGCGACGAAGAGTTCACACTTTTCGATCTGGCTGATGCAAGCCTAGAGGTCGATTCAGATGGCTGAACGATTCTTAGCGCCGCTACTCTACCGATTCGAAAACCTTACTCGCTTTCATGGAGCAGATGCGGTTATCGAAAGCGTTCGACAGAACGTTGAACGACTGCTCAACACGCGGCTTTCGATCCCGACAAGTTACGTGCTGAGGTCAACCGACAAAGCAGCGAACGAGATACTGAACGATTCTCTTGTCAACTTTGGCGTCGTCGACTTTCAAAGCTTGAACATGGGTGATCCTTTGATGGAAAAGCGATTTTGCAAGTCTGTTCAGCTTTCGATCGAACGCTTTGAGCCAAGACTTACAAAAGTTCAGGTGGAGATGGCACCGTCGAGAAATCAACGTCTGATTAACACAGAGGTCAAAGGTCAGCTTGTGGTTGAACCGTTTGAAGAGATTCGCTTTGAATCTGGGCTGGACATCACCAGCCAGTCATTTGTCGTCAAACCGTAGATAAATCACTTATGTCCAACCGTCTGTTCGAGTACTACCGAGAGGAACTGCGCTATCTGTATGAACAGGGGCGTGAGTTCAGCAAAGTCCACGGCGACGAAGCAAGCCTGCTGGATTTCGAACGGGATGCTCGTGAGGATCCGTTTGTAAGGAGACTGGTTGAGGCATTTGCGTTCCTCACAGCTCGTGTTCAGATGAAACACGATGATGACTTTCCGCAAATTTCGTCGGCGATGCTGGAGAAGCTGTTACCTCTAGCAACACGTCCGTTTCCTGCATTTTCAGTCGTGCAGTTTGAGCCCGGCGATCAAGTCAAACCCGGCGGTGAATTTTTGCCTCGAACTGATACGAAACTGGTGCTCGAAAACTACGGCGATACACAGTTTCGAACTTGCTACGACTCGCGCTGCTACGCACTCAACATTGTGGGCTGCGAGCTTAAGAGAGATTTCCCTGAGGCCCGGCACGCATCAGCCAAACCTGCGGTCTCGGCACTCAAATTGACGCTTGAAGGTAGCGATGGCCTTCCACTGAATTCCGCACTTGATCAGAAACTTCAGTTCTATATAGCGAACCGCGACATTCAGTTTGAACTATGCGAACTGATTTACAACTCGCTCTATCGAGTGGCAATCGGCTTTCAAACCGACGCCGGAACCTGGGAACTCAATCCCGATAAGTTGCGGATTTTGGGATTCGAAGAAGACGAATTGGTTCTTCCAAAATTCTCAGGATTGCCGCTGGAATATCAACTGCTGATGGAGCTGTTTGCCTACCCTACAAAGCACCTTTTCTTCGAACTTCCAGTCCCGCAAGGTCTGCTTGAGTCCGAAGAGAATCGCTTTGATGTCTACATCTACTTCAGCACTTCCAGCGAGAGACTCGAATCCATCGTTGGAGACGACACGCTGGCAATCAACTGTGCTCCAGTTGTAAATTTGTTTGAGCCGCAACCGATTGCTAGGCCAATCAGCAAGTATTGCGTCGACTCGCCGATCGATGCTAACTCTGGCGAATTGGACTTTGAGATTTTCGATCTTCAGTCGGTCAACGGAATTGATGATGACGGGGCCATCGTTCCAATCGAATCCTTTTACAGTGTGAGCCATCAAAGTGCGTCGTCGTCAAATTCTCTCTTTTACTCCAACCGTCGCGTCTTCCGTCCGCAGGGGGATGGAACGGACATTCTGCTTTCGTTGGTTGACTTGAAGATGGAGCCGACATCGGACAGCAGATTCACACAAGTGCTGGTCAAGCCGGTATGTTGCAACCGAATCTTCAGGGACCTTAACCTGATATCCAAAGACTCTAGTTCATTCAAAGTGATCGTCGGAGGTTTAGTTAAGTCAGCCAAACGGATGGGTGACTGGAATCGGATGCTGATTCCGAAAGATGATTCACGACATTATTGGAAACTGATCTCTCTGTTGAATCTCAATTTCTTGTTGCTCGACGGATCAAGGAAAGTTGAAACACTTCGACGGCTTCTTGAGCTTCTCGACCGTCCGTCAACGGTCATGAATCAATCGTGGATCGAATCCATCGTCAGCGTGGAAACGGATCGCACAACGGATCGGATCGACAATCTACCGTGGGGTGCGATTGCCGACGGAACGTCGATCACAGTTGGGCTCAATGAAATCCGCAACAGCAATCGACCCGGGAGTTGGTTTTTGTTTTCCTGCGGACTAAACCGATTCTTTTCGCTTCACGCAGGAATCAACTCCTTTACGCAGGTTTCCATCAAGGCAGCCGAAGACGACAGACTTTTGTCCAGGTTTTTAAAGAGATGCGGGACTCGAAAACTAGTCTGAAAAATGAGGTACTCGAAAATGTAACCCGTTTCGAGTTCTTCGAAGCTGCGCGGTCGCTTCTTTTGATGACGCAGCAACCGCCTGATGGTCCGGGTGAAGCAAAGAATCCACAGCTTCGTTTTCGCTCATCAGCAACCAAGAATTTCCCAGCCGGACAAATTGAGAAACTGGACAATAGTGATGGAGTAATGGAACTCTACACGCACGTTGTTGGCCTGTTTGGCCCTAGTGGAGTGCTCCCGCATCCCGATCGAGACATGGTTGCCGGTGGAGAACCGAATGTGCTGATGCGCGATTTTCTGAACATCTTCAATTCGCGGATCATCACACTTTTTTTCCATTCGTGGCTGGCAAATCGTTACGATGTTGGATTGGAATTGCACCGTCGCGATGTGTATCGAGATGAGGACGCATTTTCGATGATACTTTTTTCGCTTTGTGGAATGGGACTGCCTTCAACGAGAGGGCAGAGACAATTTTCGGATGATGTTTTCGCAAGTTCAGCCGGGCATATTTCTCGCCCCATTCGAACTGCCAGCTCAATTCAACGATGTTTGCACGCTCAGTTTGGAGTCGACATTGAGGTCGTTGAGTTTGTCGAAGAACAGCTCCATTTGCCTGTCCGAATTCGCAGTCGAATTGGTTCTTTCCAAGGAGCGCACAACGTACTAGGAGACTCTGCAATTGTTGGTGAACGCGTTCCGGCATTCCGACAACGATTCGAAGTCCGTGTTGGACCTTTGGACCGCGATGACTTCGAGGCACTTTGCCCGTTTGATGATGAATCGTCTGACACAGTCTCTCAAAACTTCCGTTTCAAAAGGCTCGTCGAGATGACTCGATCTATCCTTGGCAGACCCCTTGATTTCGACGTCAGATTGACCGTCAAGCCGGAAGCAGTCACTCCAGCGAGACTTGGCGAAACAAGACTAGGATTTGACAGTTGGGTGTGTTCGGAGCGCGAAACAAACGAGCGAATGGATACCTTGAAAAGATTTAGATGGGATGTGGAATGAATTGATCGCAGGTTGAATCGCCAAACGACGGCTTGAGCAAGAAAGCCCTCCTTTGACTGTTCCACTTCTACCGGGAAAAAACGATGCAAGCGAATCGTCTTAAAACGTTAATCAATCGCCTCAATTCAACCTGCCGATCAGCTCTGGACGAAGCTGGACGTGTGGGGGTCGCAAGAACCAACTACGACATCGAAAACGAACACTGGCTGTCGTGTTTGATGAATACGCCAAATTCGGACATTCCGTTGATTCTGCGCCACCATAGTATCAGTGCCGAGGCTTTTCATGGTGATCTGGTTCGTGTTCTTAATGGGCTCAAAACGGGTAACACGCGAACGCCGGGCCTTTCGCCCCACATGGTCAACCTAATTCGCGATACGTGGATGATTTCTTCGTTGGACTTTGGTGGAAGCCTGATTCGGTCAGGGCACGTTTTGATCGCGATCATCAAAGACGCTCGTGGACATGGTCTTCCAACAGGGACGCTCGTCTCAATCGAAACGGATGATCTTGTGAACCGATTCCATGACATCACCAAGGGCTCCGTTGAAGAGGGAACAGAGCAGGCTGTATCGGCAGCCAGTGGCGGATCGGCAGGGGAAGGCGATCCTGTTTTCACCAGCAACAAAGCCCTTGATAAATTTACGATCGATCTTACGCAGCAAGCGAAGGATGGAAAAATCGACCCGATTGTCGGCCGTGACGAAGAGATTCGTCAGCTGATTGATATCCTTTGCAGGCGGAGACAGAACAATCCAATCCTGACTGGCGAAGCTGGAGTTGGTAAAACGGCAGTGGTCGAAGGATTTGCTCGTCGCATCGCTGAAGGTGACGTTCCTCCGATGCTCGAAGGTGTTTCGATTCGCTCGCTTGACCTGTCGCTCCTTCAGGCTGGTGCGGGAGTTCGAGGAGAATTCGAGAATCGGCTCAAAGGCGTCATCGAAGAAGTAAAGTCGTCTCCCACGCCAATCATTTTGTTCATCGACGAAGCGCATAATCTTGTCGGAGCTGGAGGACAGGCAGGGAGCGGCGATGCGGCCAACATTTTGAAGCCCGCGCTTGCTCGTGGCGAACTTCGAACAGTTGCCGCGACGACATGGGCTGAATACAAAAAGTACTTTGAAGAAGACGCCGCTCTTTCGCGACGCTTCCAAGTGGTGAAGGTCGACGAACCCGATGAACCAACGACAGTGCAAATGATTCGGTGTCTCACTTCGACATTGGAAAAACACCACAGCATTCGCATCCGCAATGATGCCGTCATCGATTCGGTTCGGCTGTCAAACCGCTACATCCCGGGCCGGCAACTTCCTGACAAAGCGGTCAGCGTAATCGACACCGCATGTGCAAAGATCAACCTTAGCCAAAATGCAACGCCTCCAAAAGTCGAAGACCTAACACGGACGATTGATTTGTTGCTGGTTGAAAAAGAAAGCCTGGCGAAAGAATCAGTAGGCTCCGTTGATCATACCGATCGATTAAAAGAGATTGATGCTCAGGTTGTGCTTCACAAAGCGGAATTGGAGTCGCTAAACCAAAGATGGGAAAAGGAAAAAGGACTCGTTACAAGGATCTCGGAGCTCTATGAACAGTTCGCGGAACCAGCAGAAGACGGTCCTTCATCTGACGAAATAGAACAGAACATCGCCGCTGTCGAGAAGGAGCTTGAGGCGATGCAGGAAGGCGAGCCTCTGGTTCATGCTTGTTGCGACAAAGAGGCGATCGCGGAAACCGTTTCATCCTGGACTGGCATTCCATTGGGACGAATGGTCTCTGACGAGATTCAAAACATTCTCAAGCTCGAGGACTTGTTGAAGGAGCGAGTCATCGGCCAGGATCATGCGTTGCATTTGATTGCAGAGACGATCAAGTACTCTCGCGCGAACCTTGCGGATCCAGACAAGCCGATTGGCGTCTTTATGCTTGCCGGAACCAGCGGTACGGGAAAGACGGAAACGGCACTGTCTTTGGCTCACTACCTTTTTGGAAGCGACCAAAATATCACGACGATCAACATGTCTGAGTTCAAGGAGTCTCATACTGGATCTTCATTGACAGGGCCTCCTCCCGGATACGTCGGCTATGGAAAGGGTGGCATCCTCACCGAGGCAGTGCGACAGAAACCGTACAGCGTGATTCTGCTTGACGAGATGGAAAAGTCTCACAAGGAAGTCCAAGAAATGTTCTTCCAAGTCTTCGACAAAGGCCAAATGACAGATGGAACGGGTCGCGTCGTCAACTTCCGAAACTCGATCATCCTGATGACTTCGAACGCCGGAACTGAACTCGTGCAATCACTCTGTTCCGACCCAGAGACGACTCCTTCGTCAGAAGCAATCGCCGAGACTCTACATGGGGAGTTTCTCAGACAGGATATTTTCAAGCCGGCATTCCTCGGTCGAATCACACTTGTTCCGTTCTATCCACTGACCGACCCAGTCATCCAGAAAATCGCCGGACTGAAACTGAACAAGGTCAAGAAGCGAATCGAGACTGGCTATCAAGCGTCCGTTGAAATCGATGAATCAGTGACAACGGAAATAGCTGCACGTTGCAAAGAAGTCGAATCGGGAGCCAGAAACATTGATAAGATTGTCAATCAGTCTTTGCTTCCTGAATTGTCCTCGTCCATTCTTCAGCGGATGGCGGACGGCGAAACGGTCTCCACAGTCAAAATTGGGATTGGGGATGACAAACAGTTCAAAGTTGTTGTTGAGTAGCACTGAAAGGGTAAAGTGCCATGTCTTCATCGAGTCGACGCAAGAAGTCCTTCGAAAATAAGCAAAGGCAATTCCAAAATCGCAACATCATTGCAGGCGTTATCCTCGCGGTCGCGGTTGGTTTTGCGATATGGCTAATGGTCTCTGTAATGGGGGGGAACATTCCCCATGTTTATCTTTCGACCAATTACGTCGTGTATTCGGGAACCCAAAAGACAATTCCGTTCGCACTTAAAAGCTGCGAGAAGCTCGTTGATTCATTCGAGTCGGAGCTCGAACATGTGACGGCGACGGAACCGCTTAAACAGAACTCTGACGTCGCTGATCTAAAGCTATCAAAGAATATTCGCGACAAGGATATTCTATTCGTCTATTTCAACGGTCACTTGGTACCCGGGGAAGACAAACCAGTCGAATACTTGCTCTCCGGAAACTACGAAGGGGATGAAAGACGAGGAGATTTTGGAACTGTCTTGAAGAACATCAATGACGCAAGGGGAAAGCTGAAAATTCTGTTGATTGATGCAGGAAGGTACACGCGTTCACCGGTCTTTCCAGCCAGAGAGCCCAATGATTTCCAGAACCCATTGGCGGAAGCAATAAAACGAAATAACTACCAACTGGACGACAATTTCTGGATCATCGTCTCTCATTCAAAACATGAATTCTCTCGCGTCTCAACACCGTTGGAGAGCTCACTGTTTTCAAAAGCGGTTGCTGCATCAGTTGAGCACTTTGCAAACAAAGGTGGAAGCGACCTGTCTGCGTTGGAGTTCTTTCTGGAAGTACGCAAGCGAACCGCTTCGTGGTCAAGAAATCTCGGCAGCCGTGCCACACAGACTCCAATTCTCATGCACCCGTCTAAAGGTCGCATGCTGGACAACGGGCAGCTCGAAAGTGTTGACAGTTCGATCGCTCAGAACAAAGAAAAGTTTCAGTGGAAAGTTGCCTACACTCCTCGCCCGGAAGAGGATCCGGACGCCAAGAAAGAAGAGGATGTCGGCACCGAATTCAAGAGTGCACAATCAGGATCTGAAGCCGCTGAAAGACTGCTTGAAAATTATCGCTACGATTCTTTACCGAGAAATACGGTTGCCGAACTCGAAAGGTTCCTCGATTTAGGCGAACCGATTGGGTCCAGCGTTCGTGACAAGACCTTAGCGGAATACACCCGCAAGTTATCGAAGGAGCCCGACAATTCGCAGGGAGTCATCATCGTCGATGACACAAAACTCGGGCCAAAGCAAACTGCCGTTCAGAAGTTTCGCCGTGCACTACTTGGCGTCACCGTACTCGCTCGCTTTCAAAATGAATTGAGGCACTGGCAAGATGAAAATGTGATCCGGTATCTCGACGATTTCAGTAAATTTAAACGCAGCCTCTCAACACTTCCTTCGATACCAGACAATGAATTAACCCAGAGCGAAACGGTACCTCAGGGGTACGAGCAGTTTACGAAGGATTTTGAAGACTTCTACATACGCCATAAAGACTTACTCGACACAGTGAGGGATCTAGTCGATAAAGCGAAAGTTGATCCAAAAACGCCCACGCAAGCGGAAATGCTGGGGCGAATTTCCGAGAGATATTTACCGATCATTGCCGCTTTCAAGCCGCGTGGCATGAATAGTAGTGCTGGCAAGGAAGACGTTGAAAGCAAACTGAGTTTTAAACTTGATCTTATACCCATCGATGGAAAGGCCCGGTTCGATGAAGACATGAGTTCCATCTACGGCGAGACAATGGATGCCTTTGGTAGTCATTTCGAATCTGCAAACGACACAGCGATTCGGTTTCGTCTTGCTGCTCAGGGATCCGAAAGCGTCGCCACCGCTAAGAACCTCAACAACTTCGAAGTCGCTGTCCCCAACATCAAATGGATACCGCTCGATCCCGGCGTCAAGTTCAGTCTTACCTCAGGTTCCAGTACCGCGGAGGTCAATCCAACCGACCCAGAACCAATTGAAATTCGAGTCGAAGCGAAGGCCATTGGCAAAGTTGACCTCGCGATTGATCTGGTCGGCAATAATGAAATGGATCTGCACTACACACTCGTCGAAAACGATTCGGTCAAATCTAAGCCCATCCCATTCAACGGGCGGGTAGAAGAAAAGTTAGTCAATGTTTGGATTTCGAACAAAGACTTCAATGGACCAACGATTGCGGTCCCATTCAAAATCACGGCAACATGGAACGATGGCCAAAAGAAGGTCTTTGATTTAGAAGTGAAACTCAGCAAAGATGCCGATCTTGATTTAATCGCGTCGCGCAAGCTTGGCGAAGGCATCAGCGAAGCCAGTCTAATTCGTTGGGGCAGGCAGGACTTCTCCAACTACTCAGGCCCCTTGATGGTGAAGTCACTGGCAAACATTGAAACCGGCTTTGATTTTTCCGTTCAAAACAAGTCACAAAAAGCTCGCAACCTCAGTTTTAAACTTTACAACATTCGCGCCGAAGTACGCGAAATGCCGAGTGTCCGGGCTGATCGCGGAGACCGTTTTGACGAGCTTTCTGGCTGGCTTGCAAAGATCAAATCTACGAAGGATCTCCCCAGTGAGTTTCAACTTCTAGGAAAGACCAAGCCAATCTCGTTTAGTTCAAAGAGTGATGCTAAGCCTTTAGAATTTGAGAAAGCTAAGCTGGATGACGCCGAGGAATCGGAACAGTCTCTCGGCCTCCAAGAGGTCAAGCATTGCCTTCTACTGGTTGGAACTAACGCGGACACTGAAGAGGAAGAATGGTTTCAGTGGATCGGATTCAATCCCAAAATGCCGGCCGACTATTCAGCCACCGATTTGTCCAGCAATCAAAATTTGCTTGCTCCGTTGAACGATATTATTAAAGGGATCAAACTGAGCAAACCAGAATTGGAGCGACAGCTCAAGAAAAGTTGGCCTAAGAAAGAACCAGCTGCAAGACTTGATGTCGTTTCTCCGGGCTCTGGTCGTAAGGCTGCGAACCAGCCTGAATTGAAGCTCGACCGTGTGTTCGCAGAACAAGGCGGTCAACTGCGGCCAGGTAAAGTAAGCGGCGCAGAACAGCGCATCCTCATTATGGAATTGTTCGGAGTGCCCGGATATCGCGTTCTTCGGCAATCCAGTGACGGCATTGTTCGGTTTACGGAACGAAATCTTGTCGGTGTGAAAGTAGAAACAGAAGACTCAGGCTGCGTGTGCTACCCGACCACTTGGAGTTTGCTGAACTTCGATGCATCTGGCAAGGAACAGCAAACGATTTTCATCCGACCTGATCCTTCCTTCGAAGGTGATGATCGAGAAGTTGAATTCAAATTCCTATTGCCCGGGTTGAACGCGAATGCTCTTGCAAAGAGGCCGGACTATTGGTTGAGTTGGAATGGTGGCAAGACGCCCGTACTCTTCCCCAACAGCCGCAAACACTTCGTGCAATTGGGCGAAAGTGGAATCAGTTTTAAGTCTACGGTTTCGTCCCACGTGCTCCCCGAAGTGTCTCTGGGAAACATTGCGGACGAGAGGAGCGTCCTAGAGGTGTATGAAATAGGTAAAGACACCCCAATTGGATCTTGGCAATTCAAGACGGAGTCGTTCGCCGACAGACCCAGCCTGACACTATCTAAAAACAAAGTCAGCAAAGGAAACCTTGTTGATGTAAGAGTCACTGCAGACATCAGCAAGATCCGTTCTCCAATCGAGCTTTCTGCAGTCAAGCTTTTGATAAACGGTAAAGAAGTCCCTCAGTTTTTCAAAAAGCGATTCGGCAAGGGTAACCCGAAAGGGGTCTACGAATTTAATTTGGGAGACCTAGCGGACTCAGTAGAATTCGGAATTGGAACGCACAGAGTCGAACTCTCCGCAACAGACTTTTTCGGTGAAGAAGTACCTTCGAGGGTCCGGGCGATCAAAGTTGAGGAACCTAAGAAAC
>CAZORS010000025.1:0-9795 GCA_964582025.1 uncultured Pirellulaceae bacterium
CCAGGTTCTGCACCTGGATACCAAGTCGCCCACCATTGCATCGTCAACATGATCAGGAAAACGTGCACCAACATCCACGGTCCAGGCATCGCTTTGACGATTGACGATTTCGCTTGAGCGATAGATGCGTCAAGCTTCTTCCTGTTTTCGCCGGACGGATCAGCAATCCATTTCTCTTCCGATGACACTACCGAATCCGAAACGCCCTTCAAAGCTGCTGCAACGCCAAGCGTTATCGAATCTCCTTGATCGCTCAAGAATTTCTCGATCGACGCTTTGGCAGCCATTGCAGTTTCGTCATCACCAAAGTCCGTGTAGCTGCCGGAGTCTTTTATTGCCGATGACAACGACGGCAAGTAGTCAAACGCACTGCGATCACCAAAATTCTGTTCAACTTTCGCCTGCAAGGCTTCGATGCCGCCGACGTGATTCACAGCAACAATCGACAGCCAGATACAACCTGCCATCGCAATGGCAAACTGCATCATGTCAGCAATCGCGACTCCCCACATTCCCGACAAAGTGCAATACACGCCGACGACAAACATCATCCCAACGATGGTTGTCCAACAGAGAATCGATTGATTCCAAAACACTCCTTCGACAGGAGCATCGGAGAAGACAGTGAACTGCAAAACCTTTAGCATCGCGCCGATCACCCAACCGATAATGATTGGATTGACGATCAACGCCACGTACAGCGACCTCAGGTAGCGCAAACCGTTAGCAGGGGAACCGCCGTATCGAATCCGGATCAGTTCTACATCGGTCATAACTTCCGCGCGTCGCCACAATCGCGCGTACACGAATACTGTAAACATTCCACCAACGGCGAAGGCCCACCAAAACCAGTTTCCTGCCAATCCGTTCTTTACGATCAGGCCAGTCACGGCCAGCGGCGTATCGGCAGCGAAGGTAGTGGCAACCATCGAAGTTCCGGCGATCCACCACGGAAGCGATCGACCGGAGATGAAAAACTCTGTGAGACTTTTACCAGCCCGTTGTGTGAAGAATGCACCAATCGCGAGCGTGATCACAAAGTAGCCAACGATGATGGCCCAGTCGAGAAATTGCAACTCCATGGAAACTCACATTTTTTTTCTGCACAAATTTGGGAACTCAATCGTAGCAAAGTTATCCAATCATTGTTGCCGCTAACATTTCGAATGAGTCGAACTATGAAATTTGGAAACTGCGCTATCGTTGTGTCGATGTCTCTACTGCTGGTCGCAGGCTGCTCGCAAGGAGACCATCCGCCGTTGGCATCGGAAAGTCCGCACTTCATCGCAGCCGACAACGACCGGTTAAAAATCGAATCCGGATTGGGAGGGATGAGCGGGGGCATGAACAAGAACGGCATGGGAATGGGATCGGTGAGCCCAGAAAACGAAGAAAACGACAAGGCAATGGACAAGCTTTCCACCACAAAGCCCAGCAATCGTCGTGTGATCTTCGATTCCCGCATCGACATACGTGTCGACAGCTTTGACGGCACCGAATCAAAGGTTTCATCGCTCGTCGACCGGCACGGCGGGTTCATTTCCGACGCCAACGTCTCCCATCAAGTCGCACATTCTCGATCTGGAACCTGGACGATCCGCGTTCCAGTCACGGCATATCGGCAATTGCTGGACTCCGTTGGGAGCTTGGGCGAGCTGGAGTCACGCAAAGAAAATGCAGATGACGTCACGGCAGAATTCTACGACCTTGAAGCTCGAATCAAGAACAAGAAACTTCTCGAAGAACGAATCGCGAAGCTATTGGATGAAAACAATTCTGAGCTCCGAAAAATGATTGAAGTCGAGCACGAACTATCCCGAGTCCGCGAAGAGATCGAACGAATGCAGGGACGTCTGCGATTCCTGACCGACGTAACGCGCATGTCCACAATCCACCTGAGCATTGTCGAACGCGAGAAAGCACCAGCACCTGTCGTCGCCGCAACTTTCTCCGCTCGCATCGCCAACGCTTGGAACCTGGCTGTTACGCAAGCCACCGCAACGCTCCAAAACGCCATCGTGGCTCTCATTGAAAACGTTTTCCACATTGCCTTCGTCTTCACGATGTTGCTAACGATATGGTCGACGGCTCGATACATTATCTGGCGGAGCAATCGAAGTTCGGCAACAGCAACGTCGTAGACAGCTCAGATACCGTCAGTCTCAACGACCGTTTCCAACGCATCCGGCGTTTCCGCTGATTGCGCCGAAGCAAACTGAAATTTTCGTGGCCACATTGCGACAATCGCTGTCGCCACCAGAATCTGACAGATCGGCAAGTTGATGGACCTGATGATGACGCCCACCGAGTTCATGATCCGTTCGTAGAGAGAATTCGTGTACTCAGCACCGGTAGCCGAAAGGTAACCAAACCATCCGACAAGGAAAATCCCCAACAGGACCATCGAATAAAACGCAAGCTTCCGCAAGTTTGCACCAGAATAACGCCAAGCTACCAATGCAGCCAGCGGCGCGAACATCAGCAGCCAAATACCGTGCATTGAAACTAATGCATTCAATGGAGGTCCTCAGTCTCCGTCGCGACACATTTGAAATGTTCCCATCTCAATGTTGCGTATCGCAAGACACCCTTGAACAAGCGCGTACCAAAGGCCGATGCCGAGAATTTGAATGATTAGTCGTCTGCCCATGGCACCATTGAAATCGATTTACACCAATGCTGCAACGGAAATCGCAATCATCGTGAATATCGTAACAGTTCGTTAGCCTTCCGGTTCGAAGCGACTAGCCGCGACACCGAACGAGTTGGTAAACGAAATCAACTTCGCCTATGAATCGTAGTCTTCCATCGGTGGGCAGCTGCAGACCAAATTACGATCGCCATAGACATTGTCCACGCGATTGACGGCCGGCCAGAACTTCGCAAGCTTCGTCGCCGCAGTCGGATGGACGGCTTGTGATTTTGAGTAAGCTCGATCCCAATTGTCGTCGGTCAAATCATCAACCGTGTGAGGAGCATGATGCAAGACGCAGTCCTCGAGGGAAACTTTGCCATTTTCAATTTCGCGAATCTCATCTCGAATCGCGATCAACGCATCGCAAAAACGATCAAGTTCTTCCAACGACTCACTTTCAGTTGGCTCGATCATGATCGTACCCGCAACTGGCCAGCTCATCGTCGGCGCATGGAAACCGTAGTCCATCAATCGTTTTGCAATGTCGACTTCAGTGACACCCGTCACTTCGCTGATTGGGCGAATGTCAACAATGCACTCATGAGCGACTCGTCCATTCTGGCCTTTGTAAAGTACTTCGTAGTGCCCTTCGAGCCGCTTCGCGATATAGTTCGCATTCAGAATCGCGACCTGCGTTGATTTTCGAAGGCCTTCGCCGCCCATCAAGCGAATGAACATCCAGGAGATCGGAAGAATCGAAGCCGACCCAAACTCGGCAGCCGAAACCGCGTACTTGGATTCATCGGCCTGCACAATTCCATCAACGACAACGTGCTCAGACAGGAACGGAGCAAGATGCGCCTTCACGCCGATCGGCCCCATGCCGGGACCGCCGCCACCATGTGGAATGCAGAACGTTTTGTGCAAGTTAAGATGCGAAACGTCCGAGCCAATTTTCCCTGGTGCAACCAAGCCAACCAACGCATTCATGTTGGCTCCATCCATATAGACTTGGCCACCGTGATCATGAACCATCTCGCAAGCTTCGCGAACGGTTTCTTCGAAAACACCGTGCGTGCTTGGATACGTGATCATCAGGCTCGAAAGATTCTCTCCGTGCAACTCTGCTTTTTCTTTCAGGTCATCCAAATCAATGTTACCGTTTTCGTCCGTCTTTATGACGACGACTTTCAGTCCCATCATCGTTGCACTCGCAGGATTGGTCCCGTGAGCCGAACTTGGAATCAGGCAAATATTGCGATGTCCTTCGCCGAGTGACTCGTGATAGCGACGGATCGCCAGCAGGCCCGCGTATTCACCTTGAGCGCCTGAGTTCGGTTGCATCGACATCGCGTCGTAGCCCGTGATCTCAATCAGCCACTCTTCCAGCTGAGAAATCATGTGGCGATAACCTTCGTTGTCCTGCAATGGCGAGAACGGATGCATCTTCGAAAACTCAGCCCAACTCACAGGAATCATCTCTGCCGTCGCGTTGAGCTTCATCGTGCAAGAACCTAATGGAATCATGCCATGCGTCAGCGAGAAATCACGATTTTCCAAACGCTTAAGGTAACGAAGCATCTCCGTTTCGCTATCGAATCGATTGAAAATTTCATGAGTCAGAAAGTCACTCGTCCGGGCCAACGAATCCGGAATCGCATCCTCAAAACGTGAGCTGACTTCTAACTCGCGATCCTCTTCAACTTCGACACCTTCGAGCAGATCCATCAACAGGAGCACATCATCGGTTGTCGTCGATTCATCGATGCTGATCGAAACAGATTCTGGCGTCGGATAAAACAGGTTGACACCCATTTGTTCCATTCGTTCGCGAACGGCTTTCTGTTGATCGCCTACGTTAATCACAACGGTATCGAAGAAATGATCATGAACGACTGAGAAATTCTCTGAAGCTTCGACTCCACTTGCCAACAACTGAACCAGAAAGTGAATTCGGCTGGCGATCGTTTCCAGACCTTCGGGACCGTGCCAGATCGCGTAAAACGCTGACATGTTTGCAAGCAGCGCCTGTGCGGTGCAGATGTTCGACGTCGCTTTGTCTCGGCGAATGTGTTGTTCACGGGTCTGCATCGCCATTCGAAGAGCCGTTTTGCCGCGAGCATCTTTCGAAACACCAATGACGCGTCCGGGAACCGATCGTTTAAATTCGTCGCGAGTCGCAAAGAAAGCTGCGTGCGGTCCGCCGAATCCCATTGGTACACCGAACCGCTGTGCGCTTCCCACAACAACGTCGGCACCCATTTCACCTGGTGGCTTGAGCACAACAAGGGCCATCAAATCGGTCGCGACGCTAACTAGTGCTTTGTTCGCATGAGCCGCTTCGATCAACGGTTCGAGATCGATAACTCTACCCGATGCACCGGGATACTGCAGAAGAGCTCCGAAGATCTCGTGTTCGCCAACGGTTTCGGCGTCACCAAAAATCAATTCGATGCCCATGAATTGGGCTCTGGTTTTCAGCACGTCGATCGTTTGAGCAAACACATCGTTCGACACGAAGAATTTGTTCGACTTGTTCTTCTTGTTTGCTCGTTTGCAAAGCGCCATCGCTTCAGCGGCAGCCGTGGCTTCGTCCAGCAGCGATGCGTTCGCGAACTCCATGCCAGTCAGATCAATCGTCATTTGTTGAAACGCCAGCAACGATTCGAGTCGGCCTTGAGCGATCTCTGGCTGATAAGGCGTGTAGGCCGTGTACCAACCGGGATTCTCAAGCACGTTTCGCAAAATCACGTTGGGAACGATTGTCCCGTAGTAACCTTGGCCGATATACGATCGCGAGGGCATGTTCATCGAAGCTGCGGAGTGCAAATCTTCGAGAGCTTCGTGCTCGGTGGTCGGATTGGGCAGACAAGTCTCCGACGGATCGAAAGTCGGATCATTCTCCAAGAGTAAGTCAGCAGGAATCGTCGAAGTGATCAGATCATCGAGCGACGTTGCCCCAACGGCTTCAAGCATTTTCGGCAAATCTGAATCACGAGGCCCGATGTGTCGCCGAATGAAGTCACGCTGCTGCATGAGATCTTCTAGGGAGATTTCGTGTTCGTGGCTGTGGGTTTCAGGCTGTTCTGCGATCGACATTATCGTTTCCAAAGTTCTCTAAAATAGCACGGTGGCCGCCACCGTAACCGCATGTTCACAGTGGAGACCACTGTGCCACAACTTACTCGCTACACTGCTTCTCGTAAGTTGCATGGTCCAAAAGTTTCGACAAGGCATCTTCGCTGGAGAGTTTGACTTTAATGATCCAACCAGCGGCGTACGGATCGTCGTTCAGAATCTCTAGGTTGTCAGGCAGATCGGTGTTGACCGCAATGATCTCACCGTCAACGGGGCTAAACATATCACTGGTCGCTTTCACTGATTCGACTTCGCCGAACGACTCGCCAGCAGTAACGGAGTCGCCAACTTCTGGAAGATCCATATAGACCAAATCCGTCAGCGCTTCGACTGCGTGAGCCGAAATGCCAATCGTGGCGACTTTATCACCACCTTCGTCTTGGACGTTGGCCCATTCGTGAGATTCAGCAAAAAGGAAGTTTTCGAGGTTCATGTGTTACTCCATTAGGTTTTCAGTAGCCGGAGTCGCAAGACTTCGGGCGGTTTTCTCTGACGCTCCCGAATTGTTGCCAATCCGTCTACGACTAAGCTTCTCGTTTGTAAAATGGAAGGTCCACAACTTCGCCGTCGTGGATCTTGCCGCGAATATCAAATTGAACTTTCGTCCCCGGCGATGCGAAAGCGGGATCGACGTAGCCCATCGAAATTGATTTCTGAACCGTCGGAGCAAACGCTCCACTGGTCACTTCTCCGATTGTCTTGCCATCAACGACGACGGTGCAGTGCTCTCTAGCAGCACGTTTTCCTTCGAGCACAAATCCAACACGTGTTCGCAAGCTGGTGTCTTTTCGAGCGGCGAGAATGGCGCTACGACCGACGAATTCGCGATCCTTCACGTTGATCGCGAATTTCAAATCAGCTTGGGCAGCATTGATTTCTTCTGAGAGCTCGTGACCGTACAGCGGCATCGCTGCTTCGAGCCGCAACGTGTCACGCGACGCCAACCCCGAAGCTCCACCGCCAACGCCGGCTGCGAGTTCCATCAGCTTGCTCCAGATCGCAACCGCATGTTCGCCTGGAACGATTAGCTCGCAACCGTCTTCGCCCGTGTAACCAGTTCGAGAAACGATGCCTTTGGCGTCACCGATTTCGGCAACGGCTCCAGTGTAGTAAGACAGCGAATCTGGATTCATGCTCGCGATCTCAGTCACCGCTGCGTTCGCCTTGGGACCTTGAACCGCAATCATTGCTGTCGACTCAGTCCGGTCATCGATCTGAATGTCGCTGGATTCTGGCAACTTGGAATTCAACCAAGCAACGATTTTCGCACGATTGCTGGCGTTAACGACCATCATGTAAAACGGCTGGTCGTCGGCTCCTTGAAGGCGATAGACCAACACGTCATCCAAAATGCGACCTTCTTCGTTGGTCATCAACGAGTAACGAATTTTCCCCGCATCGATCCCGTCGACGCGGCGAGTCGTGAGGCTGTCGAGAAATGTTCCAACGCCGGTGCCAGAGAAATAAAGCCGGCCCATATGCGAAACATCGAACAGTCCGAATGCGTTTCGGGTTTGATGGTGCTCGTCGATGATGCTGCCGTATTGCACGGGCATTGACCAGCCAGCAAAGTCAACCATGCGTCCGCCATTGGAGGCATGCCACGAAGTGAGCGGCGTGGAGAGCAAATTCTTAACTGAACTCACGGCGATGTTCCTCGAGTGTACACGGACAACCGTCAGATGCATCGTCGCGATTTCTCGAACGAAGTCTGTTGATGATCCGCAGCCCAAATAGGGCAAGGGTTGACTAAGAATGTAAAAGAACTGTAACGATTTTATGCACAGATCTGGACCTTGGCAACTGATGAAAATTATGTGTTAGGCTTTGTTTCAAATTGATTTCACGAAGACAAGTTTCACTGCCGCCGAAATGGACGAAGCCGAACAATTTAGAATCAAGCCAACAGACATCGAGAACGTCCTCGCCCCGATTTCGACGTGGCCAAAGGAGAACCTGCGACGATTCCGTTACGTCGATCTCGATGGCCAACGCGCGACTCTGGAGCCTTCGGAATTTGCTCACCTTGACCCGCACCCTTTGCCCAAACCGATCGATCGTGAGGGCTACGCGACAGAAGAGAATTCAGATCGCTACTGGATTTCGGGACTCTCGGATTGGAGAAATGTCAGTTCGGCGATCAAGCGACATCTCCCGGCCACTGAGAAAATTCGACTGCTAGATTTTGGCTGTGCTTCGGGACGCGTTTTGCGGCACGCATTGACGCAACCGGGAGAAGCAATCGAAATTCACGGCTGCGATCTGGCTCCCGCGAATATCCAATGGATTAAGCTTCACCTTCCAGACGCGATCCAATGCGAAGTCAATTCGGCCGAGCCAAAACTTCCGTTCGACGACAACTTCTTTAATGTCGTCACCGCATTTTCCGTCTTCACCCACATCGACGAACAAGAAATCGACTGGCTTCTCGAGCTGAAACGAATCGTACAGCCGGGAGGGATTCTGTACTTGACGATCCACAACGACGCAACTTGGATCAAAGCAAAAGATCGCTCGGCAACGATCAAACAGTTCGAACATCAAAACAAATTCGACGACAACCTGAAAGTTGACGCAGAGATGCTTGAAGGGCCAATGCCCAAGGACCGTATCGTGTTTCGCAAAGATCACGAGGCCGTCTACAACTGCAACGTTTGGCATTCAGACAAATACATTCGCCGTGAGTGGGGGTCGCATTTTGAAATCCTTGAGATCGCTGACAATGCTCACGCGAGTTTTCAAACGCCCGTCATCATGCGGGGATAATGTCGTCGTTATCGGGGCGCGTCGTTACATGCGGTTAAAACCAAAAGAAAAGGGCAACGAAACGTTGCCCTTCATCCTTGCCTCATTCATTTTTCGATCGACTACGGTAGCTGACCTCCGTGGCCTCTTTGCAAAATCGTCCGAGTGTTTTGACCCGCACCGCCGTAGGTCCAGTAAGGGCCCATGCCGCCCGACAAGGCTGGGCCTGTGCTTGAGTTCCATTCATCAAGATGGATAGCCCGTCCACTCTGCATGCCAACGCCCGCACAACCAAATCGCCTCGCCAGCCACCATTGCCCAAGCCGTTCCATGTCTGCCAATCCAGCACGGGATCCGTTTACCACGACCGTTAAATCCGCAGCACGGCCATGGTCGTGACGCACACTTCCAACTCGCGAGCCGCCTGAGCCCGCAGCCGGTTGCCCACCCGAATAAACCGAAGCGGTTGCTCCTGAACCAAAGACAGCACCCACGGCTTGTTGAAGTTTCGACATTAGCGTGCTTGTGATCGGAAGGTTGCGTGTTGCTCCATGGTTGGTCATTTGTACCGCGCCCAAGCTGCCACCGATCACAGGTGTTGTACTCGCGCCACCGCCTGGGCTTGTTTGGTGTTCGTTGAGTCGCCGCAATGTGCCGCCGTTCGGATCGACTCGACGATCCGGATTTGACATAAATCCCCGCTGAAAACTGCGGATCGCATTCAGTGTCGCGGACCTGTCGGCAGTCCTGTGAATTTTTCCATCGGGAATGCCGGGATTGAAGGCTGGATTCCCAAGTTTCGTTGCGGCGGAGATCAACAGATTCTGGATCGCTGTAACCTCATTCTGCCGATTTCCATTGGCACGCGTGACTTTCGGGTCATCCCAAGGACCCACTGGAGCAAAAATATTCGCCATGGTTATGTACCTGTTGGTTTATGCAATTAATTCTGGCCATTGTTGGCCCTGAAAGTTCTTTACGAATCAGAAACGACCGTGTCGCAGAAAATTTCAGAAAAGGCGGCGCGAACCGAACAAGAATCCGGGAAGGAACAAGCTGCGCGAGCGGTTTTGCCCTCGTACGCACGATCCTTCTTAGTCCAGCTTTGATTCGCCTGATTTGTCTCACGAATTGTGCGGCTGCGCGGCAGATCAGAAATCCAACGGCTTCTAGTTGAAGTAAGTCAAACGATCTTCTTCAACTTGGCAGTCAATGTCCGGACAACAGAACTTTTTCAGCCAACTTTGGCCCAAGGAGAACGCTTCAAAGCGAAAGCT